>NZ_SUTK01000029.1 GCF_015062905.1 Methanobrevibacter thaueri | reverse complement strand
TCCTATATAAAAAATGAGAGAGAGCATTTGAAAAGTAATCGAATAACGAACTCAGAGCAATTTTTCAAACCCAAAACAATTTTTCATACCCAAAGCAATTATTTAATAATCCAATAACAAAAAAGTATACTGAATAAAAATTCGACATAAAATAGCCTCAAAAAAACGCAAATAAAATAAAACACAATAAAATTAATTAAAAAAGACAGTACACCCAATATTGCAATTCATCCACAACTTGCAGAAGTTGTGGTATTCTTGCATTTTAAAGATAAAAACAACATTAAAAGTCAAAGGTTAGAGGAACATTATTCCTCTATTTTTTTTATTTTCAACACCAACCCAACAATACCAACCCAAAAACTAAAAGTATATTAATACCATTAAACTAAAATTATAATATTATCATATCACTGATGGTAATAGTTATTTTCACAATCTATGTTACTAGTATTTATGGGCTTTTTTAATACTAGGTCGCTGATAACATAGACTTATACCCAGACAGAACTGATTAAGAGGTTATATAATGCAAAGATCAAGAGGATTAAAAAGTAGATCAAGAAAAAAAATGACTAAAGTACAAAGACCGGGCAGAACTAACCCAATTACTAACAGAATGCAAAGATTCGAAGAAGGAGATTTAGTTCACATTACTATTAACCCATCCATCCAAAAAGGACAACCTGCTCCTAGATTCCACGGAAAAACCGGTAAAATCACCGGTCAAAAAGGAAAAGCATACATTGTATCCTTAAAAGATGGAAACAAACCAAAAGAGTTAATAGTAAGACCTGATCACTTAAAATTACAAAACTGATTTCTATGATTGGAAAAGACGTTATTAAAAGCGAACCGATACCAAGCTCAAAAGTAAAAGAGATCATTGAAGATTTTGCTGACACCAATGAGTTAAACTATGAACAAAATCTTACTCTCAACCATCTTGCAAGGTTCAGAAGATACTCCGCTGAGGATGCAGAGGAAATCTATGAAAAGCTTCAGGATGAATTTGGCTTAAGGGACAAGGTCGCTGTTCATATTGTTGATTTGGTGCCTTTAGATTTAGCAGACATGAGATTAATATTTGCTAAAGAGCCAACAAAAACAACCAAAGAGGACATGGAAAAAATCCTCGAAATGTTAGAACAATATGATTACATCGAATAGTTTTTACACTATTCCTTTTTTATTTATTTTTCAAAAAAAATTTCACCAAAACCCGCCATTTTTTAGATATCTTTATTATACTTAACAGTCAAAACTAATAATAAGTTTATATTATATCTGAAAGATATGATAAAAAAACAATAGTGAGTGATAATATGGATAATAGAAATAAAAAAGAAAAGAAACCAACAGTTAAAAAGGAAGAATGTGCTGTTGTACTTGATTATCTAAGTCGTGGATATGTTAAGTCTGACATGTCCAAATTCGGTGGTAAACCTATTGCTCAAGCTATTGGTACAGAACAATTCACTTTACTTGAATTAGCTCCTAAAAATGGTGTTGATTTAGAAATACAGGACAAGGTATATATTGGAAAAGGAAAAAGAGACAAAATATATAGAGTCCTTGGTAGATTAGATTATGAAAATATGACCGCAACAGCCAGAATAGAACTGGACTATGCTATTCGCGATATTGTTGAGGCTAATGAAGACAGATTTGTTGAATTTTTCAATACTGCAGATTCCGTGAGTACAAGAATGCACTCACTTGAATTGATTCCGGGAATCGGCAAAAAATACATGTGGGACATCATCAAAGCAAGAGAACAAAAACCGTTTGAAAGCTTCGAAGACATTTCCGAAAGACTCCCTACATTGGCCGACCCTGCCGGAATGATTGTCAACAGAGTAAAGCAGGAGCTTGACACTACAAAACCAAAAAGAGGCAAAAATAAATATTACCTATTTACACAACCTCCAAGATCTGCAAGAAGAAGATAAGTGATAAATTGACTAGTGAAAATTCCCCATCCTTATCTAAAACAACAAAGGACATTCTAAGCCAACATGGGATTAAGTTAAACAAGAATCTCGGCCAGAACTACCTGATTGACAAAAACAAGAGGGACCAGATTGTTAACTTTGGAGACATATCCAAAGATGATGTTGTTTTGGAAATAGGCACAGGAATTGGAACGCTCACAATTGAACTTGCCAAAAGAGCAAAGAAGGTTATAGCCATTGAGCAGGACAGAAAGATTTTCGAAATACTTGCCCAAAGGCTTGAAGACGAAAAACTCGACAATGTAGAACTGATAAATGATGATGCGTTAAAGGTGGACTTTCCGCCTTTCAATAAAATCATCTCAAACCTTCCTTACCAAATCTCATCACCGATTACTTTTAAGTTTCTAAACTATGATTTTGACCTTGCTGTTTTGATGTATCAAAAGGAATTCGCCAGCCGAATGAACGGCGAAGTCGGAACCAAGGACTATTCCAGACTTTCAGCGATGCTTTATTTTAAATGTGATATCGAAAAACTGACTGATGTAAGCAACGAAAGCTTCATTCCCAAACCTCAAATCGACTCCACCGTTGTCAAGCTGACTCCAAAGGAAAACAGCATAAGCGACGATGACTTCAAGGTCTATTCCAAATTTACAAAGGCTCTCTTCCAGCACAGGAACAAAAAGATTAAAAATGCCCTTATCGATTCAAGGCATATAATAAGCGACATAGACAAGAAGGTCCTTAAAAAGAGGCTGAACGCCATTGAAGATGAAAGACTGGTGGAATACCTCAAGATGAGAGTGGTCGTGCTTACCCCTGAAGAGATTTTATACATATCCCAAAAGTTAAATCCTATTTTTATTGAGTGATGTTTATGCCCGATTTTATAATAAATACCCATGACAATGTCTACATCCCCGCCGAAGACAGCTATCTTCTGGCGGACAATCTTGAAATAGAACAAGGCCAAAGCGTTCTGGAGATTGGAACCGGATCCGGAATCGTTGCGATGTACGCTTCAAAATTAACCGACAGCATTACAGTAACCGACATCAATTTTGACGCATGCGAGCTTGCGCGAAAAAATTTCGAGGACAATGAGATTGAAGGCATCGAGATTCTATTCGGCAACCTGTTCGAACCTGTCGAAAACAGAAAGTTTGATGTAATTCTATTCAATACTCCATATCTGCCTACCGAAGAAGGGGAAGTTCTGGACGACACCATAAATTATGCATTCGATGGTGGACTAAACGGCAGGAAAGTCATTGACCTTTTCTTAGATGAAGTGTCAAATCATTTAAATGATGGAGGAATTGTCCAGATGATACAGTCTTCATTGTCAGGCAACGAGGAGACACTGCAGAAATTTGACGAAATGGGTTTTATAGCTGAAATAAAGGCATCAGAACATTTCTTTTTTGAAGATATAACTTTAATAAATGCATATAAGGTGATATAATGGAACAATGGAAAATGTCAGTAATTACAGGAGTGGCACTGATAATTCTTGCATTGCTGTTCTCATTCGTTAAAGGCAGCATCAGCATATGGATGGGAATAGTCATTGTGCTTGGTGTGATAGACATAATAATTGGAATATTAAGAAAGAAAAAAGAAGGAATATAGAGAATTTAGAATTCTCCATCGAAAACGAGTTCTGCAGGGCCTTCCATGAAAGCGCCCAATGCATCGTCCTTTTCGTATACATTGAATTTTAAGTCTCCGCCAGGAAGGTGGAGCAATACGTTTTCATCAAACAAACCTAGTTTGAAACCTGAAATTGCAGTTGAGGTTGCACCGGTACCGCATGCAAGTGTAACGCCAGCGCCTCTCTCCCAGGTAATCATCTTACCCTCATTTTTAGAGATGACTTCTACAAAGTGCACGTTGATCTTTTCAGGGAAAACCTCATGTGCCTCAATGGCTGGACCGTACTTGCTGATGTCAATTTCATCAACATCATCCACAAAGATTATTGCGTGAGGGTTTCCGACGCTGATTGCAGTCAGGTTGAATTTGGTGTCAAGGACATCCAATTCGCCATCTAAAAACTCTTCCTCATCAGAGGTCATCGGAATTTCAGGAGTCTTGAATGTTGACAGTCCCATATCCACCTTGAACAGTACAGGTTCATCGCCGTCCAGGGTAATTTCGATGGTTTTGATTCCAGCCCTTGTTTCAACGGTCATTTTTTCCTGTTTTAAGATGCCTTTTCTGTAGACGAAATCGCCAAAGCATCTGATACCGTTTCCGCACATTTCAGCTTCGCTTCCGTCAGGATTGAACATTCTGTATCCGATATCGGCAACTTCGGAAGGTTCGACGAAAAGCACACCATCACCTCCGACACCGAAGTTTCTGTGGCATAGTATCCTGCATGCTTCAGGTTTGTCAGCTTCAGGAATGACTTCCCCGTCAAATTCGTTGATTATTGGAAAGTCATTGCCTATTCCGTGCATTTTTGAAAATTTTAATCCTTTTAAATCTACCATAGTATCAACTTATTTTAAATGTGGTGGAACTCTTTGTTTGTCGTATAAGTCTTCAAAGGTTTCTCTTTCACGAACAAGATTGCATTTTCCATCAGTTACAAGAACTTCTGAAGCCAATGGTCTTGAGTTGTAGTTGGATGACATTGTAAATCCGTATGCACCTGCATTGAGGATTCCTAAAACATCGCCTTCCTCCACATCAGGCATTGGCCTGTCACGTGCGAAGAGGTCTCCGGATTCGCATACGTTACCTGCAATATCCACTTCCTGAGTCATTGGAGCATCCATTTTGCTTGCATCGACAATGTGGTGGTATGAATCATACATTGCAGGCCTTAAGAGTGTGTGGAAACCTGCGTCGACTCCTATGAATTTTCTGTAGCTTTGTTTTACACTGTTGACGGTGACCAAAAGGACACATGCATCAGCAACAAGGTATCTTCCAGGTTCAAGATACATTGTAGGATTGCCCATATCATATTGCTCCAGTTTTTCCTTGAAGAGTCCGACATTGACTTCTGCGAATTTGTCAAGGTCAAGGAGTTTTTCTTCTGGAGTGTATGGAACGCCTACGCCTCCTCCGAAGTCAACGAATTCGAAGTCGATTCCAGCTTCCTGGTGGACTTTTCCTGCAATGTCCATTGTGGATTCGATTGCAAGTTTGAATGGTTCCGGGTCAAGAATTCCTGAACCGATATGGGAATGCATACCGATTGGGTTGAAACCTAGTTCTTTTGCCATTTCATACACTTCAACGGCCTCATTGTCCATGATACCGAATTTACTCATCACTCCACCGGTGATACAGTGGTCGTGGTGTCCTGCACCAACCATTGGGTTTACCCTGAATGATATTTTCAATCCTTCCGGATCAACCATTTTGGCAAGTCTGTTAAGTGCAGAGACTGAATCGATATTGAGGACTGCTCCTTCATCATGAACGAATTTCAATTCATCATTGGTTATGTTGTTACCTGTAAAGAGGATTCTGTCGCCTGAAAATCCGAGCATTTTTGAGATGTGGACTTCACCAGGGGAAACAGCATCAATACAACAACCTTCACTTTCCAATATTTTCATTACAGCAAGGTTGGTATTGGCTTTACATGCGTAAAATACTTTAAAATCAGGATAATATTTTGAGAAAGTTGAGTAAAATTTATTGTAGTTTTCCCTTATCCTATTTTCATCAATCACATAGGTTGGAGTTCCGAATTCTTCTGCAACATCGAGTGCATCGGCTCCACCAATGTCCAAGTGGTTTTTGTCATTTACTTTAATATTTAAGTCCATAATCTAAACTCCTTAAAAAAGTTACATTATGTATTTACATATATTCTCTAAACTATTTAATATTATTGAAGGAAATTGATTTTCCGTTTAAATTATTTAATAGAAGATTAAAAATAATATTATGAAATCATATGGACTAACTGTTAGAGGCATCATCAGGAATGATACAGGCGAAATCCTGATTGTCAAAAGGCATCCGAAAAGCAAGACCGATCCTGAAATGTGGGAGCTTCCCGGCGGAAAGGTTGAAAAGGGAGAGCATTTCGCCGACGCTCTTGTTCGAGAGATTAAGGAAGAGACCAATCTGGATGTGAATGTGGGGGACTTCTGCGAGGCTGTACAAAACGACTATTCCCACAAAAGGACCGTTCAGCTGATGATGTATCTGGATGATGTTGAGGGAAGCGTTGAAATAAGCGAAGAGCACACAGAATACATGTGGGCCTCAATTGAAAAAATAGAGAGTCTGGAACTGTCAAGTTCCTTTAAAAAAGTTTTAGAAAAAAGAAATTATGAGCTTTAGAGTATTTCATCTAAAGCTTTTACAAACTGGTCAATTTCAGTTTTTGTAATTGTCAATGGTGGAACAAACCTTAAGACCTTGTCGGCAGTGCAGTTGATTAAAAATCCTGCTTCTCTTAATTTGTCGACATATTCTGCGCCAGGCTTGGTCAATTCAATACCTACCATTAAACCTTTACCACGCACATCAGCGATTATTTCCTTATCCAATTTTTTAAGTTCGGATATGAAGTATTCGCCGACTTCATTGACATTGTCAAGGATATTTTCCTCTTCAAACGCATCAAGAACCGCATTAGCTGCCGCTGCAACCAATGGACCTCCACCGAAGGTTGTTCCGTGGTCGCCTGGAACGAATGCTGCAGCTACCTTTTCGGTTGCAAGGATTCCTCCCATTGGGACTCCTCCACCGATACCTTTAGCCATTGTCATTATGTCAGGTTTTACGTCAAAGAGTTCATGAGCGAAGAGTGTTCCGCATCTTCCAAATCCTGTCTGTACCTCATCGACGATGAAAACGATGTCGTTTTCCTTACAGATCTTTTCGATTCCCTTGAGGTATTCAATATCAGGAACGTTGACTCCGCCTTCACCTTGGATAGGTTCGACAATGATTGCTGCAGTGTTTTCTGTAACTGCTTCCTTGATTGCTTCCAAATCATTGTATGGTACATTGATGAAGCCTTTTGGCAAGATGCATTTGAATGGTTCGTGATAATGTTCGTGACCTGTTGCAGCAAGTGTCATTATGGTCCTTCCGTGGAATGACTCTACAGTTGAGATAACTTCACTTTTTCCTGTGTATTTGACAGCTAACTTGATAGCTCCCTCATTTGCCTCAGCACCGCTGTTTGCGTAAAATATTCTGTCGAAACCTGTTTTGTCGACCAATCTTTTGGCATAGATTAAAGCAGGCTCGTTGTAGTATATGCTTGAAATGTGAATGAGCTTTTCTGCCTGGTCCTGGATTGCCTTTACAAGTTTAGGATGATTGTGACCTAAACAGTTGACCGCAATTCCTGCAAACATGTCCACATATTCCTTACCGTCGATATCCCATACTTTAACACCTTCCCCGTGGTCAAGTACGATTGGCTGTCTGGTGAAAGTGTTTATGAAATAATCATCTTCAATCTTAATTAATTCTTGAGTATTCATATAAAGTCTCCATAAAATATTTTAATCAATAATACTATATTATTAATATTATATAAAAATTAGGTGATAAAATGAAAGTCGCTATAATCGAAACTGACAAAGGTAACATCGAATTAGAATTATTCCCAAACGAAGCTCCAGGTACTGTAGCTAACTTTGAAAAATTAATCAACGAAGGATTTTATGACGGATTGACCTTCCACAGGGTAATCCCAAACTTTGTAATCCAAGGAGGATGCCCTAAAGGTAACGGTACCGGAGGACCTGGTTACACAATCAAATGTGAAACCGAAGGAAACCCACACAAACATGGTACTGGTGCACTATCAATGGCACATGCAGGTAAAGACACTGGAGGAAGCCAATTCTTCATTACACACTGTCCACAACCACACTTAGACGGCGTTCACACCGTATTCGGCCAAGTAATCAAAGGCCAAGACGTTGTTGATGCCATCCAACAAGGTGACGTGATGAACAAAGTCACCATTGAAGAAAGATAATTCCTTATCTTTCAACTTCTTTTTTTTAAAACTAGTAATTGAACCGAACATATGACTTGTTGAATCCCAAAACATTCGTATAGTCGAATTCACAATTGCTTTCCTTGAGTTTTCTAATTGTTTGAGATTCATTGAACTCCTTATTATTGAACGGATTGTATAACTCGCCGTCATCGATGAAGAGGACCACTGCATTTCCGTCTACCAATCTTACAGTAACATCAATCTGATCGACTGAAGGCTCATGCTCGAAAATGTTTTCGCATATGCCCTCCACCGATGAGAAAAAGAGCGGAGCATAGTCCTTGAATATTGTTTCGATTTTTTCCAAAAGCTCATCAGAATACTCATTATTCCCTTTGACATATGTGAAATTCACAAGTTTCGAATCCTTAAGCAAGAAGAGATTTTTGATTTCATGAGATATTTGGAGACGTTTGGCCATAATAAGATAGATTAAAAGAGGCACTGTTTCAGACAATAGGATTGCAATCCATATTCCGACTCCCCCGATGAAATGAGTCAATACCAATGCTGCAACAATGGAAATCAGAAACTCTTCGCAAAATGTGATTGTAAATGAAATCCTGTTCTGCTCGATGGCCTGGGCATAATTGGCCAGGAGATAGGACATGCAGCGTCCAACCAATCCAAATGAAGTTATGCGTATTGCCAAGGTAACGATTTGAATGTATTGGGGATTTGTAATGTTGAATAGCTTAATCAATATTTCCGGATACACGAAGAAAAGGATAGCAACGGGGATACTGACAATTAAGACATGCATAATTGATTTTTTGAGTATATATTTCACAGCCTTAAAATCAAATTCCTTATAAAACACGGCCACAATTGGAGTCAATGCCTTCATGATTCCTGAAAGGACGATGTAGACGAAAGTTTCGGAGTTGTCATATACAAGAAACGCCAAAAGCCCCGCCGCACCGTAATAGGTGGAGCAGAGATATGTAAAGACTGCCATCTGAATTGAGAAAAATATCTTTCCGACAACTTCGGGAGTGTTGAGCATTATTTGTTTTAGGGAATTGAATATCTGCCTTATTTTCAGCTTGGCGGGTGAAACAAACTTAAAGGAACGTCTTTTACTGAACAGGTATCTTGATATGTAAGCCACACCAACGGCATATCCGGCAACCGTTGACAGGGCGGCACCTTCCATGCCCATATGGAAACCTTCCAAAAATATGAAGTCCAATATTATATTTGTTACATTAGCTATCAGGACTGAATAGAACGGCAATTTAGGGAATCCGTCTGAGCGAAGGAAATATGAAATAACTATAATGAAACAATTCAAAGGATAGAAAAACATTATTGCAAAGAGATAACTCTTAGCCTGATAATATATGTCGGATGGGGCGTTCAACAGGTGCAGTATATTATCTGAAAAAACGAATATCACAGCAACATAAATCAATGAAATCACGATGATTCCAATAATTGAAACGGTGAAATAGAAATTGGACTTTTCCTCATCCAAATCCGATTTTGCCCTTAATGCCAGCAGGCTGCCTCCCTGACCGAAAAGAACATAGAATATGCCAGTGAAATAAAGGAGAGGAGACATTAAGTTTAATGAGGATAGCTGTGAACCTCCGATAAGCAGTCCAATTACGACTACATCTATAACAACCGCTATCTTTTCTGACATCACCATGAACAATGTAGGCAGAAGCAGCTCGTAATACTTGTCCCTTAAGAATTGATATTTCCTTTCCATAACTATGTTATTATATGCTGCACATCCTATAAGTACTCATTCATGCCAAGCATCGAATTATTCAGAAGTTTTCGCCCTGATTCCAACAAATGAGGCAAATACTGATGCAATGCACAACACAACACAAATGATGCAGGTTATCTGACAGCTTTGAATCAGCAGAGGATAGTACTGCTGGATTATCGGAACATCACCCATTATAAAAGCAAATACAAGTGTCAATATTCCCATACTCATTGCCTGGCCGACCGTACGCATTGTCGCAACCGCTGCAGATGCCACTGATGTGTCCTTCGGTGGAACGGAACCCATTATGACATTCGTATTTGGCGGTGAAAAGAGTCCGAAACCTATACCATAGATTATCATGGACACGATTAAAAATTCCATTGGGGTTGCAGCATCCAGAGAGGAGAACAGAAACAGCGAAAGAGTTCCAAGCCCCATTCCGATTGCAGCCAGGATTTGAGGCACGAACCTGTCGGACAGTCTTCCCGCAATAGGGGCCAGAACCACCTGACACAATGGGGCGACAAGCAGTATCATTCCTGCAGTCTGTGAATCGAATCCCTTGATGTACTGCAGATGATAATTAAGAATTGTTGTAACGGCATATGTGGCCAGATATGCGCACAGTGACGCGAAATTGGCTGAGAGGAACTTGTGATTCTTAAAGAACCTTATGTCGAATACGGGATGTGTTTGTCTAAGCTCGATCAGTCCGAATATCGCCAGTATTATGACTCCCAATACGGTCAGAATCATTCCCAACTGTGTGTTTAAAATGGTAAAGCCGTACATGAAAAGCACCATTCCGATTCCATACGTCAATGACCCTTTGACATCCAATGGAATGCTCTCAAATGAAATCCATTCGTCGTCGATTCTTGTCAAGAGCAACGCTAAAATCACAAACAGGAAGGGCACGCCGAAAAGCACTACGGATCTCCAGCCGAGATTGTAGTTCAGGATTCCGCCCAGAACCGGAGACAAAGAAAGTCCCACATAGACTCCTGTGATGTTGATTCCCAATGCCTTTCCACGCTCCTCAGGGGGAAACGCAGACACTATCATTGCCATCGAGGTGACATTGATGAAAGCCAGGGATATTCCCAAAATAAACCTGCAGGCAAGAAACTGCTCCTGTGAGGTGACGAGCACATTGACAATGGAAATTATAATGAACAGAACAATGCTTATCTTTGTGACTCTCTTAAGGCCGTATTTGCCTGAAATTTGGCCGGCAGGAACCGAGAGAACCGCCACAACCAATAAAAAAATAATTGTTACCCAGTTTTGAACGATATTGCTCATGTGAAATTCGGCTGCAATGGTCGGAATTACAATGGTCACTGCATTGACCGCAAAAACAGTGAAAAATGACAATACCGTACAAATCAATAAGAGCAAATTTTTCTTTTCCATCACTATTAATATATTCATGACTAACTTTAAATATTTTTTAAAATATACTACAATCATGAGCGAAAATAACTTTCCCGATTATATCACATTTCCAAGAACTTTTGAAAAATATAGATGGTACAAGCCTATCCTTGTGTTGATAATCGGAACAATTGTATTCCTGGCACTGCAGGCTTTGCTATTGGTAATTTTCAGTGCCGCATATGGTTCTGATTCCATTAACGCACTACTGTTACAGGGATACGAATCTCTGAATTCAGAAGTTGGAAGCTACATCGGTTATCTGTCTGTGGCAATCTTTTTACCATCACTTTATGTTGCAACAAAAATTGTTCGAGACAGGCCGTTTTCATCCTATTCCTCATCACGCGGAGGATGGAATTGGAAACTCTTCTTCAAATCACTGACAATTCCATTGGCGGTATATCTGATATTTGAAATCATGAATACATTGATACATGGGCAAAAAGGGCCAAATACGTTGACACTGACATTCTTTGTCATATGCCTTATTATCGTGCCTTTGCAATGCATTGGAGAGGAATACATTATGCGAGGCCTGGTGATGCAAACATTCGGATCCTGGTTCAAGATACCTGTTCTGGCGATTGTTCTTCAGTCCATAGTCTTTACGTCCCTGCATCCCTACAGCATCCTGGGAGTGATTGGAGTGTTCATGCAGGGAATCTGTTTAGGATTTTTAACCTGGCGCAGCAACGGCCTGGAAGCTGCTTGCGCACTTCATAGCGTGAATAACCTGATCAGCGCATATTTTGTAGCTTTAGGATTTGAAGTGAGCTCATCTGTAATTACCCCATATGACTTTGCCTCAACAATTATCGTCAGTGTAATCTCAACATTAGCGCTGTATTATGTTGGAACAAAAAAAGGCTGGTTTGAGGAAAAAACAGAAAAATTATGGTAAATTTCCGATTCCTATTTCAATTTTTTCATGAGTCCGGATTTTCTGGCATAGTGAAACATGTACAGCTGAACATAGCCCGCATTTTTGCCGAACTCATCCATTCCAAAATCACGGACCTTGGCAACACTGATGTCCTTTCCGTCAAAGTAGAGATGTGAAACGATGCGCTTTATCCATACGTCAGAGGGAAAAGCCTCCCTGAAGTTGAATCCGTAAAGCAGTATGCAGTCCGCCACCTTCGGTCCGACACCTGGAACCTTTAAAACGGTTTCAAATGCCTCATCATAGCTCATGGAAAAAATTTCCGAAAGGTCAATTTCATCTGAAAACATCTCGGATGCCCTTCTCATGTATGGTGCTCTATATCCTACACCGCAACTTTTAAGATTATTTGTGCAGCTTTCAATATCTGAAATATTTGATAAATTAAATTCCTCTTCTTCATCCAAGTATACGTTTACTAGTTCGTTGCTTTGAGGAAAAGTATAGTAATTTTCATGCCGGTTTCCCCAGTTATGTTTTATCTGCGAAACCGATTGGGTCCACCTTTTGATGGAATTGTTTGCGGAGCATATCGATGAGATAACGCACTCAAAAGGGTCGGGCGCCAAAAACAGTCTCAGGCCATTGCAGAATTCAGGCATCTCGGCAAGCTCGCTGTGGCCTTTCAGGTACCTGTAGAACTTATCCAAGTCAAAATCCAAATCAAAAATATATTTCAGCCTGTCAATAGCTTTCTTATCTGAAACATCACCTGAAAAATTAAAATCTAAAAAATCGCCTGATTGCACGACATTAAAAATAGCAGGTTTTCCGTCAACAGTCACGGCATTACTGAAACATCCGTCATTTACAGCCCACGGAGGCTGTGAAGTCTGGCCGGACAGTTGGGTCAACTCTAAATCGATGGGTGATTTGATAATCATAAGCGAACAGCCACATTATTCTCTTTTAGGTATTCCTTGACGGTGCCTATTGAGTATTGGTTGAAGTGGAATATGCTTGCGGCCAGCGCTGCTGAAACATCGGTCTTTTCAAATACCTCCAAAATATGTTTCGGTTCGCCCACACCGCCACTGGCAATGACCGGAATGTCAACCGCATCATTTATGGTCTTGTTAAGCTCGATGTCATAGCCGTTCTGGGTTCCGTCGCCGTCCATACTGGTCAGGAGCACTTCACCGGCACCACGGTCCTGACATTCGATTGCCCACTGGATTGCATCAATGCCTGTGAACTCCCGTCCGCCGTAAATGCTTGTATCGAACCAGCAGTACCCCTTATCGGTTTCGATAACGGTCTTATCTGGCGCATCATCAGGATGGTCGACATATCTTCTTTTTGCATCGATTCCAATCACAACAGCCTGGGAGCCGACAACCTTTGAGGCTTCGGTTAAAAGTTCTGGATTCTTGATGGCTGCAGTGTTGGTTGAGCATTTGTCCGCTCCTGCCTTAAGCATGTTGATGTAATCGTCGACCTTTCTTATTCCTCCTCCTACACAGATTGGCATGAAGACGTTTTCGGTCAATCTGTCAATCACATCGGCCATGGTGGCTCTTCTTTCATGTGAAGCGGTAATGTCCAAAACGACAACTTCGTCTGCCCCTTCCTCATAGTAGCGTGTTGCAAGATCAACAGGATTTCCGGCATATTTGATTTGCTTAAACTCAACACCTTTAACAACACGGCCTTCGGGAACCTGCAGGTCACAATCCAAACAAGGAATAATTCTTTTGGTCAACATGAAAATCTATAAAAAAAGTAGTAAATTTGTTTAAGAATATTCTTAAGCAGAATATCTTAAAACGAAACATAATATTGCTAAAATAATTGTAGCAACAATAACGTGCTCAGGTGAAAGTTTTGGACCTAAACTTTCTTCATCAAAGTACCTTACCAAACCTGCACCGGTTTGAGGCATTGTAATCTTATTATCTTTTTTTGCCATAATAATTCTCCATAAAATCAATTAATAAAAATAACTGAATATAATTATTATCCTCATCATATATAAAGTTTAAATTTTCTCCTTCTTAATGACCTTAATATCGCTTATTCTGGTATCAGGATATTGTCCGTCCTCATCCTTTTCAACAGCCTTCACCATATCCCATACAGTTAAAAGTGCAACGCTCACACCTGTAATAGCTTCCATTTCAACACCAGTTTTGCCCAAAGTGTTAACGGCACAAGTCGCTATGATTTCATCATCTTTCACTTCAAAATCAAGCTCTATTCCTGTCAATGCCAATGGATGGCAAAGAGGGATTATTGAAGAGGTGTTCTTGACGGCCTGAATTCCGGCAATCTGAGCTGTGGTCAATACATTTCCCTTTTTGATTTCCTCATTCTGGATTAATGAAATTGTATTCTTGTCCAAAAATATGCTTCCGCTAGCTATTGCCCTTCTTTTTTGGTCAGGTTTTCCCCCGACTTCAACCATGTGCACTCCACTGTCTGTCAAATGTGTAAACTCTTCTGCCATATTATCATTTCTCACTTACTTCTATTACATCCAATTGTTCGCAAATTGCACCAACACCCAATATTTCGCTGACATTAGGCTGGCTTCTTCCTTCATCGCCTGAAATCAATTCCTTGATGTAAAGACCGCCTTCTGTTTTTATGCGCATTTTAAATGTCCTGTCATCAATTATTTCATACTTCAAATCCAAAACGTGCTTTACGCGCACCATATCTGTACGTCTTCTAAGCACCCTTAATGGAGTCTGCTGATTGATTTCATTCAGTTCTGTCAATTCATCAAGTTTAGCCTCATCAAATGCATCATCGCATTTAACGATTGCTTCATAAACCTTATAAGTATCAGGGGAGGACTGTTTTATTTCGGCTTTGCGGCCCCTTTCACAGAGTTTCAGTCCATGATAAGCTGTCTTGCCCTCATTGATCTCATTGATTTTCTGCTCCAATTCCGCCAGGTCAAGATTCCTGATTCTTGGCTCCTTTATCTCCAAAACGAATGGCCTTCCTGAACCGAGCATCAAAACGTCGATGTCTTCACGGCCGGCACCATGGAACTTGGCTTCCTTTCCTCTGGTCAATTTCAGGAAATGTTCGGAAATGAGCTCCTCAACAGATTCGGGGTACTGCTTTCCTGTGCCGTTGCATGCTTCGCATCCTCTGCCCTTGCATTTTGTGCATGGCCATTTGGTTTGAGGTATTCCGCGCTTATACTTGTTGTACTTTCCTTCAATGTACAGCGGATTGATTTGGATTTTGACTTTAGGCTCCTTGGTCAGGTCGATGTTGAATACTATGTCCTGCCTTTCGAACTCGGCTTCCTTGTCATACCTTTCCCATATTCCAAGGCCGATAAGCCTGTTGACTTCCTTCTTGATGGTTTCAACACCCAAATCGAACTTTTCGGACAGTTCCTCATCGCGTTTTTGAATGTCCTTTGGAATTTGTGATCCTACCAGAAAAGTGTCGAACTCTATGCCGAGCTGGTTGATTTTGGCATCGATTTTATCATACAGCTCATCATTCAACTTATTAAAGAGATTATCGCAGACTGCACAGTCCGCACCATCCAGGTCAATATCCAGTTCCGCACATACCTTGTCGGCACGTTCGATATTGTTTGTGCCCTCTATGGTTTTGGACAGCTTGCGCCCAAGACAATGCTTGCAGATTTTTCCGTCTGTTTCCTTTAAGATATCTTCAGCTAGCTTCATGTTATCTCTGCATGAATTGGCCCATCATACGGTTCATGGCTCCGCCCCTAAGGCGTCCTCCACGTTTTCCAATTCCCTTCATTGTCTTTTTGGTGTTGTTATAATACTTCAGCAATTCCTTGACATCGCTTTCCTGATGGCCTGATCCACGGGCAATCCTCTGAATCCTTGATTGCTTTATGATTTTTGGATTCAGCATTTCCTCTTCAGTCATTGAGGACATCATGATTTTATATGACTCCAATTTCTCTTCTGTCATTTTTGATGCCTCTTTTGTAATCTTGTTGCCCATTCCAGGAATCATGTTGAGCACCTGCTGCATCGGACCCATGCTGTTCATCATCTCGAACTGGTTTTTCATGTCCATCAGTGTGAACTTACCTGTGAGCATGTTGTTCATGGTCTTTTCTGCAATGTCCTCATCAATGTTTTCTTCAGCCTTTTCAATAAGGGACTTTATGTCTCCCATACCGAGCAGTCTTGAAATGAACCTTTCAGGGTCGAACAGCTCAAAGTCGTCGACACGTTCACCGGTACCGATGAACTTGATTGGAGCGCCGGTTTCTGCAACCGCAGACATTGCACCCCCACCTTTTGCTGAACCGTCAAGTTTTGTAATGATGATTGAACCTATGTCGGTTGCCTGTGAAAATGCCTTTGCCTGCTCGCCCGCTTGCTGACCGATTGTTCCGTCAATCACAAGAATGGCTTCGTTAGGGTTGATGATGTTGTCCAGCTCATTCATCTCTGCAATGAGGTCGGCTTCATCCTTGTGCCTTCCTGCAGTATCGAAAATGATGACCTTACGGTTTTTGAATTCCTGCAAACCCTTTGCGGCCAGGTCAAGTGCATCCTTGTTGTTTGGGTCCCCGTACAAAGGCACATCCATCTCTTCGGTGAGCTGCCTTAACTGCTCATAAGCTGCCGGCCTCCATGTGTCTGTACATACGACGGCCGGGTTGAAACCCCTTTTCTGCAGATATCTGCACAATTTACCGATTGTAGTGGTCTTACCTGAACCCTGCAAACCTAAAAACAGTATCTTATATGGCCTGTCGTTGATTTCAAGGCCTGCGGCTTCGCTGCCCAGAAGGTTGACCATCTCTTCATAGATAATTGTTATGACATGTTCCCTTGGAGTGATACCTTTTGGAGGTTCCTCTTCAAGAGCCCTTTCCTCTATTTTCTTTGATAACTCTAAAACTAATTTAATATTAACGTCAGATTGAATTAATGCACGTTGTATGTCCTTTACAACTTCCTTTATTGTTTTCTTATCAATGACTGACATTCCTACTAATTTCTTCATGGTATTAGTAAGATTTTCACCTAAGTTTCCAAGCATAGTAATCACATCTTTAGAAAAGTTAATTATTATATTAAGATATATTTATATTTAACAAGTTTTAATAATTTTCGTGTGAGTACCATGTTAGAAGAAGTAATAAAATCATTGGAAGAATCCCCAATAGTTAAGAAAGGAGATTACAATTACTTTGTAAATCCTATAAGTGACGGTGTTCCTGCAATGGACCCTTTAATGCTTAGAGAATTAGCTCTTGCTGTTCATAAGTATGCAGATTTAGATATTGACAAGATTGTTGCAGTTGAAGCTATGGGAATACACCTGGCAACCGCATTGTCCCTTGCAACAGACATTCCATTTGTGGTAATCCGTAAAAGGTCATATGGCCTTCCAGGTGAAACTGAAGTTTATCAGAAAACCGGTTACGGCTCATCAAACCTTTATGTGAATGACCTGCATGAAGGCGAAAAGATTCTGCTCATTGACGATGTCGTAAGTACCGGCGGAACACTGGTTGCACTGATTAGGACATTGACCGATATGGGCCTTGACTTGAAATCCGTAGTTGCCATCATCGACAAGGGAGAAGGCAAGAAAATCGTCAAAAAGGAAACCGGAATTGACGTGCTGTCTATCGTTAAATTGGATGTCATTGACGGCAAGGTAGTCATTGAAAGCACAATCGAAGATTAAAATGTCAATGTATGATATGGACCTGGACAAGGTAATCCGCAAGATCAACTCAATGGATGCAAAGACTGTGGGACTGCAGTTTCCGGAAGGCCTGAAGACAAAGGCGACCAAGATAGCCAGGGCGATTGAAGAGGAAACCGAAGCGGTTGTCATCATCTCAGGCGACCCATGCTTTGGAGCATGCGATGTAAGCGACTGGAAAATGAAGGGTTCGGTGGATTTGATTGTTCACTACGGCCATACTCCACTTCCATTGAAATATGAAGTGCCGACACTGTTCATTGAGGCATACTCCAAAATCGACATAAAAAAGGACCTCGAAAAATGCCTGGAAACATTGAAAGGCTACTCAAGAATTGGGCTCGTAACAACAACACAGCATCTGCATCTTCTGAATGAGACAAGGGATTTTCTGGAAGACAACGGCAAGGAAGTCATTCTTGGCTCATCCCCATCAACAAGAAAGGGACAGGTTCTGGGCTGCAACTTCTCATCAATCAAGGACCTTGAAGTGGACGCCATACTCTTTATCGGCAGCGGAAATTTCCATCCTTTGGGAATCAAGCTCTTTTCCAATGCGCCTGTAATAGCTTTGGATCCATACAACTCAGAAATCAGAAGCATGGATGAGTTTGCAGACAGGATTTTAAGGATACGCTTTGCAAGAATTACAAAAGCACGTTCAGCCAAAAAATGGGGAATTCTCGTATCATCCAAAGAGGGACAATACAGAATGATGCTTGCAAAGGAAATCAAAAAGATTCTTGAAGATGCAGGCATGGAAAGCTATATAATACTGATGGACAATGTCACCCCTGACGCATTGCTTCCGTATCTTGAATTGGACGCATTTGTTGTAAGCGCATGTCCAAGGATAGCTATTGACGATTCGCAGATGTATAAAAAACCATTATTAACACCACAGGAATTGGAGATTGTACTGAACAAGCGTGAATGGGAAAACTATCAGTTGGATGAGATTTTATTCCATGAAAGATATGCATAGTTGGAAAAAGCCATGCATATTCTCAAATGTCTTTAATTTTTAGAGAGTGCTAAACAAACTCTCAAATATTTATTTAAATTTAAAATTTATTTTAAAATTTATAATTTTAATTAGAATTATCACCTTTTAAAATGAAATTTTAGTCATTTCATGCCAAAAATGTTAAAAATGTTATATATGATGAAAACTAAAAGTTACATGTACAAAATAGGTGATAATAAATGAAAATTAGACAAAATTTATTTTTGGTGTTTATGGTCATGATTTCATTATGCATCATCACAGCAGCAAGTGCCGCAGATAATGTGACTGATGCTGTTGAGATTACTGACGATGCAGATGAAGTTCAAGTCATAGATAATGTAGATGAAGAAAATATAGCTGTTGAAAATGATGTTGTTTTAGAAGAAAACGTCGAAACTGCTGACGAGCCAATTTTATCCGCTGCAAATAGTGATGACGAACCAGTTTTAACCGCTGCAAACGGCGATGACGAACCAGCTTTAGGTGAAAGTAGCTTTTCATTCGGAAAAGGGGGTAACGGCAGTTCATTTAACATTTCAGACATTAAATTTGATTTTGGTAACGGTACAAGTATTGATTTAGGAAGCTTATTGAATGGTACTAGTATAAGCTTTGGAAATGGTACATCCTTCAATATATCCTCCCTATTGAATAGTAATATGACTTTTGGTAACGGAACAAGTTTCAATCTAACTCAAATATTGAACATGACCGGTAACGGAACCGGATCATTCAATATATCTTCCATTTTAGATATGATTGGAGGAAAATCTTCAAAAATTACCTTTGAAGCAAAAGATATTAAGCAGACCTATTCCGGACCAATTACCTTTAAAGTAACAGTTCTTGATGGCGATAAGCCAGTAGCGCAACAAACTGTGATATTTACAGTGGATAACAAGGATTATGTTGGAAGGACAGATGAGAATGGTACTGCAACTATTTCACTGAATCTGGCAGCAGGAACACATTATATTTATACTGAATACAATAATGTGCTTGGAAAAAATAAAATTGACATCTCAAAAGCAGCTTCCAAATTAACTGCCAAAAAGAAAACCTTCAAAGCAAAAACCAAAGTTAAAAAGTATGCTATTACTTTAAAAAACAATAAAGGTAAAGCTATTAAAAATGCTAAAGTTACCTTAAAAGTAAAAGGAAAAACTTACACTGCTAAAACCAATTCTAAAGGTAAAGCTACCTTTAAAATTAAAAAATTAACTAAAAAAGGCAAATACACTGCAAAAGTCAAATTTGCCGGAAACGGTTATTACAAAGCATCCAGTGCAAGTAAAAAAATTGTCATCAAATAGACATTTCAGTTAATTTTCCGGGAGTGACAAAACTCCCCACATTTTTACTTTTTTTAGACTAATTTTCTTGTATATTGTGAAGTTGATACGATTGCATCAAACTCCATGATGAATACTTTTAAATATAAACATCAATAAAATTATTATATTAAAGAAATTTTTATATTTTTGGTGATTTTAATATGAGTATAGAAGACGAAAAAATAGTGATGCCTGGAGATAAATTAGGAATAATCGAGCAATATCTGCCAGGGGAAGGTACTTATGATGATAATGGTGACATTAA
>NZ_SUTK01000092.1 GCF_015062905.1 Methanobrevibacter thaueri | reverse complement strand
TTCCAATATCTAATTTTTTAAATTTTTCTTTCTATTAATTATATATTTGAGTTTTAGTGGGCAAATCGATAAGTATTTGAACTATATCATACGTTTTATACGAATTGTTCGTATAATTCTGCTTATTTTTGGTGATGGTTATTTCTCTTGGTTAATTCTAATCAGTTAGATTGTTGTAATGTTCATTATCTACTTCTTCTAACCATTCATTGCTTGTATCATCGCCGGGAACTTCAACGGCAATATGTGAAAACCAAGAATCTGCTTTGGCACCATGCCAATGCTTTACATTAGCTGGAATTGTAATTACGGTGCCGGGAACAAGACTTTCAGCTTCTTTGCCTTCTTCCTGATACCATCCTTCACCTGCTGTGCAAATCAAAATTTGGCCTCCTCCATTGCTTGCCTTGTGAATGTGCCAATTGTTTCTGCATCCTGGTTCAAAAGTGACATTGGCAACAAATACAGTAGATTCTCCAAATTCATTCAATGGATTCAGGTAGGAATTTCCAATAAAGTATTGGGCAAAGGCATCGTTTGGACTGCCTATGCCAAAAATATTTGCTTTTTCAAAATCTTCTTTGTTTAAATATTTCATAATTTATGCCTCCTGTTTTCATTAAGTTAAATTCCATATTATCACAATTCTTAAGTCATTGTTATTTTAAATAATATATCTTTGAGAGTTTTTATTTCATCTTCTGTTATGTTTGCTGTTAGTTTATTTTCCCAGCTTTGAATGACTTCAATTATTTTGTCTGTCTTTTTTATTCCCTCGTCGGTCATTTTGACTATTTTTCTTCTCCTGTTTTCAGGATCCTCCTTTCTTGCAATGTAGCCTTTGTCCTCAAATTTTCTTAAAAGCTTTGCAATGTATGCTCCGCTTACTTTGAACAGTTTCACCAAATCATGTTGTGTTGCGACTTCTTGGGATCTTATTCTTAAAAGAATGGAAAATTCATTTAATGTCAAATCCTCATCCTTGAAGTTAGTTTCATAATATGAACCATAACTTGAAATCAGTTCTTCAACATAATGGTAAATGAATATTTTTTCTGGATTTTCGTTGAATGTCATGATATCTAAACATGATTTTATAATTGCTACTATAAATACTTAATCTTAGTTAATAATTAACTTTATATAATAATTAATACAAATTAACTATTAAATTCAACAGAGGGATTGAAAATATATGAAGATATTGTTAGTAAATGGAAGTCCAAACAGGGAAGGCTCCACCTATGTGGCATTAAAGCAGATACAGGATACTCTCAATGAAGAAAACATTGATTCTGAAATCTATCGCATTGGACATAAAGATATAAGAGGGTGCATTGACTGCAGAAAATGCAGCGAGCTTGGAAAATGCGTTTTCAATGACGAAGTAAATTCTTTCGTTGAAAAGGCTGAGGAATTTGACGGATACGTTTTTGGAGGCCCTGTCTATTATGGGACTGTCAATCCTACATTGACAAATTTTATGACAAGAGTGTTTTTCTCTTCATTCTTTGGTGGAAAACGCATATTTCGCCTAAAGCCTGCAGCTGCGGTTGCAAGCGCCAGGAGAGCTGGGACAATGACTGCAATCGACACCATCAATAGATTTTTCACCTGGGCGGAAATGCCAATAATCAGCTCGACATACTGGAATGTAATATACGGCACCAAAGCAGAAGAGGCGCTGGAGGACCTTGAAGGCTTAAGGACAATGACAGCCCTTGCAAGAAATATGGCATGGTTTTTAAAAATTAAGGAACTTAGCATTAAAGAGGGAATTCCATTGCCAAAATCAACAAAATAAAAGGTTTTAACATGAAAGTGGATGTAATCAATAAGAAAGATCTAACAGAAGGCCAAAAAGAAGTTCTTGAAAGATTCATTGCTTTTCAGGAAGCGATGATTGAAAAGGATTCGGAAAAATTAAATGAAATCATATGTGACAATTATACCTTAACACACATGTCCGGAAGAACACAGACAAAACAGGAATTCATCTATGAGATAATGGACGGAACACTAAACTATTACAAATCAGCTATTGACAATCCCGATATAACAATATGTGGCGAAAATAAAGCAATATTCAAGGCGGACGTAACCCTTGATGCCAAGGTATATGGAATGAAGGGGACATGGACTCTTCATTCAAAACAAACAATGGAAAAGATAAACAACAAATGGCATATAAGCAAATGGGACAATTAGGAAGTGATAAAATGAGTGATGTTGTGTTATTAACAGGAGCGGGTCAAATAGGAATGGCAATTGCACGAAGAATAGGATATGGAAAAAAGATTGTCATTGGAGATAAAAACATTGAAAATGCCAAAATGGTTTCAAAAATCTTAATTGAAGCGGGTTTTGATGCGCAAGCTTGTGAATGTGATATTTCATCACGCGATTCTATTCAAAATTTAATTGAAGAAGCTTTAAAGCATGGTGAAATAACAAGATTCATTAATGCCGCAGGAGTATCTCCCTCTCAGGCTCCAATCGAAACAATACTGAAAGTAGATTTGTACGGAACTGCAGTACTGCTTGAAGAAGTGGGTAAAGTTATAAAAAAAGGTGGAACAGGTGTGATTATTTCATCACAATCAGGACATCGAATGAAACAGTTGGGTGCAGTCATTGATGAACAGCTTGCTACAACACCAACAGAGGAACTTCTTGATTTGGAGGTTCTGCAGGTTGAAAACATTGAAGATACTCTTCATGCTTATCAGCTGGCTAAAAGATGCAATGTAAAAAGAGTAATGTATGAAGCATGTAAATGGGGTGAAAAAGGGGCTAGGATTAATTCAATATCTCCAGGTATTATTGTAACACCATTGGCTATTGATGAATTTAATGGTCCGAGAGGAGATTTTTACAAAAATATGTTTGCAAAATGTCCGTCCGGAAGGCCAGGAACTGCTGATGAAGTTGCAACAGTTGCAGATTTACTTTTAAATGAACAGGGATCATTCATTACCGGTTCAGATATATTAATAGATGGGGGAGCTACTGCATCATACTTCTATGGTAAATTACAACCAAAAGATTAATTATATGGATTGATGCTTGAAATCGATAAGGTTGCGAACTATATCATACGTTTTATACGAATTATTCGTATTCTTTTGAGGGTTTTTTTTATCTAAAATTAAAGAGTTTTAGTGGTAAAAATCGATAAGTATCTGAACTTTTTTATGTGTTCCATGCTTTTATAAAAATTGCTTTGCTCCTGTAAAATTGCTCTAACTTTTTAATATTATATTTATTTAAAACAAAAAGCTTATAAAATTTCTTATTTAAAATAATATTAAATTAAATTTTTTAAAATATAAAATAAAGGTTTTAAAAATGAGAGATTATTCTATTGAAGAGGCAATTGAAATAATTAATTCCTGTGATGAATCGTTCATGCCTGATACTAAACATTTTGATGTTAGGAATATTCAACGGATTGGAGATTTTGGCTTAATCTTTGAAACATTCTTACACAATCCATTAA
>NZ_SUTK01000091.1 GCF_015062905.1 Methanobrevibacter thaueri | reverse complement strand
TGAGCATTTTCGGATTCAATCCTGCTGACTACTATACTGGACGTGGACCTTTAGAAGCAGGCAGTGAAGGCATTCCAACAAAACCTGAAGATGTTATATTCAGATGCAATACAATATTCAGCGAAAATGATGCAATGGATGACTTTAATGCAGGCCACATTTCCACCGAAGAGGCGGACGTACTGATGAAAGGTCTGAACGAGTATTTTACAGAAAAATATCCTGACTTTAAGGGCAAATTCTACACTGGTGTTAGCTACAGGCACTTATTCATTTATTCCTGCGACAGTATAGAAGATGCAGAAATTCTTTCAAGCATCAAGACAATGCCTCCTCATGACATTGTCGGCGAAAATCTTGTAGATAACATGTTTGGAGAATGTGAGTTGGCTGAAGAGATCCAAAACATAATGTTCGAAGCAAGAGAATACTTAAAAGACCATGAGGTCAATCAGAAAAGAGAAATACCTGCTAATATGGTATGGCTATGGGGACAAGGAGTAACTCCAAGCTTGCCTAACTTTGAAGAGACCTATGGAATTACCGCTTCAGTAATTACTGGTGTGGACCTTCTTAAAGGTATCGGAAACTTCGCCGGAATGAACATTATTGATGTTCCGGGAGCAACAGGATATTTCGACACTGACTATAAGCAGAAAGGTGAATACGGTATTGAAGCCTTAAAGGAAACTGACTTATTGCTGATTCATATTGAAGCTCCTGATGAAGCAGGTCATGCTCAAAATACTGCTGAAAAGGTAAAAGCTATCGAAAGGATTGATGAATTCATTGTTGGCCCTATCATTGAAAGTCTGGAAGGCTCACCATACAGGGGAGCAATATTGCCGGACCACCCAACACCAATCAGCGTTGGAACTCACACCCGTGACAATGTGCCAATAATCATTTTTGATTCCGAACGCGAAGGGGATGAATGTGAATCCTTTGATGAGGAAGGCGTGAAAAAAGGTTCATTGGAATTCAAAAAAGGACATTTATTAGTTCAAAGATTAATTGATGGAGATTATTAAAATGAAAGTATTACTTGTTAACGGAAGCCCGAATAAGAATGGCTGCACATTTACTGCACTTACAGAAGTTGCAAAAACTTTGGAAACCCATGACATTGAAACAGAAATATTCTGGATTAAAACAAAACCTATAATCGGTTGTATTGCATGCATGAAATGCGGTGAGAAAGGACAATGCACATTTGACAATGATGTTGTAAACGAATTCGTTAAAAAGGCATATGATGCAGACGCTTTCGTATTCGGCTCACCTGTTTATTATGCCAGTGCAAACGGTTCAATGACATCATTTTTGGACCGTGCATTTTACTCAAACTCCCATGGGGCCAATGGCGAAGCGTTTAAGCATAAGCCTGGAGCTGTGGTTTGCTCTGCAAGACGTGGTGGTACAACTGCAACTTATGATCAATTAATCAAGTATTTGGGAATCAGCCAAATGCCTATAATTTCCTCATTCTATTGGAATATGGTGCATGGAAACACTCCAGAAGAGGTAATGCAAGACGAGGAAGGTTTGGGCACCATGAGACAATTGGCCCATAACATGGCATTTTTCCTGGAATGCATGAAAGCTGGTGAAGAGAAAGGTTTAACCATAACCGAAGAAGAAAAACCTCGCACAAACTTTATAAGATAACTTATGAACATATTTAAAACTCCTGAAGGATACTTATATTCAAATAGGGCATTACTTGCTCTATTCATTCCACTTTTAATAGAATATGGGCTTGAATTCTTTGTAGGATTTGCCGATTCGGTAATGGTTGCATCATTGGGTGAAGCGGCAATTTCAGGAGTTTCTCTAGTTGACTTTTTAGTTCAACTTCTTATTTTTTCATTTTCAGCCCTTGCAACTGGTGGTGCTGTTGTAGCCGGACAATATTTAGGCGACAAACAGATTGACAAGGCACGAAATTCTGCAACCCAGCTTGTTTGGTTTTCAACTATCCTATCAACGGTTTTAATGATATTGGTAGTTCTGTTAAGGCACTTCCTGATTGGAATCCTGTTCGGTCAAATCGAGGCGGATGTTTGGGCGACTGCAGATATATACTTGTACTTCATGGCATTGTCAATTCCATTTTTAGCCATTTATAATGCAGGGTCAGCTATTTTCAGAACAACCAACAATGCAAGAACACCAATGCAGATTCTATTGGTTTGTGATGTCCTGAATGTAATAGGCAATGCGATTTGTATTTACTATTTGGGTTGGGACGTTCGAGGCGTGGCTATTCCAACGGTAATCGCAAGGGTGCTTGCGGCGATTTTGATATTGCATTTTGTTGTTGATGAGGATTATAAGCTTCATATTAAAAGGACTTTAAAGCATAAGTTTGATTTTGTTCTTCTTAGGAAAGTACTGCAGGTAGGCATTCCCTACGGTGTGGAAAATGGTTTGTTCCAATTGGGAAGGGTTTTGGTTTTAAGCCTTGTTTCAACATTCGGAACAATGGCGATAGCAGCTAACTCAGTAGGTTATGCAATAGGGATATTTTCAGTATTGCCAGGTTTTGCGATTAATTTGGGTTTGACTGCAGTAATATCAAACTGTGTTGGAGCCAATGATTATGAGCAGGCGAGGTATTATAATAAAAAGATTTTAATAATAGTAGTTATTTCACATATTATTATAAATGCAATCATCTTTGTGGGATTGCCTTTAATTTTGAGCATTTACAACTTATCTCCTCAAACCGCTGCTATGGCAAGCGAGATGGTGATTTGGCATGGAATTTTTGCAATCATAATTTGGCCTTTATCATTTACGTTGCCTGCAACATTTAGGGGAGCAGGAGATTCAAAATCAGTAATGTACATTAGTCTGATTGTAATGTTCACATGCAGGATAGCTCTCTCATACGTAATTGCCGATTGGATGGGAATTGGCGTATTTGGAACATGGATAGCAATGTTCATCGACTGGTATGTGAGAGCGGGAATTTATATTTATAGATATTTCTCAAATAAATGGACAGAATATAGGGTGATTTAGATTAGACCTGATATAACATATAAAAATACACATAAATTTAGCAAAAAGGAACTTAAGGACTTGTTTTTGTCTGTGGATTGGTCTTCCGGGGAATATCCGGAAAAACTTGTCATAGCAATGAAAAACTTTGACACTGTCTATTCCGCATGGGACGGTGAAGATCTGGTGGGATTGATTTGCGTAATGGATGATGGAATAATGAACGCATATATTCATTACCTGCTCGTAAAGCCTGATTATCAATTGAAGGGAATTGGAAAACAGCTTGTTAAAAGAGTTACAGATTATTATAAGGATTATTTACGGATTGTTGTTATTTGCTTAACTGAAAACGTCAAATTCTATGAATATTGTGGATTTGGATTAGAAGAGGACAAGCGCGCTTTATTTATAACTGACTTGGAAAATTAAGGGGAATAACCATGGTATTGTTTAGAGGGGATGTAAAATCCAAGAGTCTGCAAAGACGCACATCAATCAGCGTAATATTGCCTGCCGACA
>NZ_SUTK01000003.1 GCF_015062905.1 Methanobrevibacter thaueri | reverse complement strand
GTAAATGCTGCAAAAAACATTTTAGACGAAGGTCTACGCGCCACTGGTTCAATGGTGCTATGCTTAGTAGATTTCATGCCTAATGGTCAAGGAAAATCCACATATTATTATGAATGGAAATGCTTTGACGAAAAAATAGGCATGGCCTAAGAATCTCCGGCTTCTACAAGCCGGAGAGGTTCAACGAAATGATTTGACAATAATTCATCCTTTATTAACTGTGATTTTTGCAGAGCCAGACACCGCAACATAATAGTTGTTTCCACCATATTTGGCAGTGGCGGTAAATTTGCCTTTCTTATTTAATTTAGTTATTTTAAAGGTAGCCCTACCTTTAGAATTGGTTTTAGCAGTGTAGGTCTTGCCGTTGACCTTTAATGTGACTTTAGTATTTTTCATGGCTCTATAACGATTATCCTTTAAAATCATATAGAATTTTTTTACCTTTTCGCTTGCATAGTATTTCATTTTTGATACGATAATGAACGGTTTTGCCTTTTTAACGGTTATGGTAGATGAAGTTGATGACTTGAAGTATTTGCTGTTTCCGTTAAAAGTGACTGTGACCTTATGTGTACCAGGATTATAACTGGATGTGTCTAACAATACTTGACCGTTTTTGTTTGTAGTATATGTTTTTATAACACCGTCGACATTTACCTTTACTTTGGTATTTTTGATTATTGAACCGTCTGCATCATGCAGGTTTATAATAAGAGGATTGTTGATGCCATAGGTTGCGGTTACGCCTTTAACATAAAATGAAGATGCCTTTTTAATAGTTATATGGCTGGTTACCGGATCGGCATTATAGTTGCTGTCATCCATACTCACAACCATGGTGAATTCTCCAAGGTCAAGGTCTACAAAACAGGTTCCTCCGCTTAAGCATGTAGAAACAAATACGAGTTTATTATCTGAATCATATATTTTCACTAATGTTCTAATGTTGTTTATCATGTAGCTTTGGGAATCTGACAGTTTTACTCTGATTTCTCCACCGAAACCGTAAATCGCTTCAAAGTCTGTAACGGTCAATTTATATTTTGGAAGATTATCTTTTAATATGCAATCTGTAAGGGATGTTCTGTAATGGGCTCCACCGGAAATATTAGCTACATTTCCTGTGAAATTTGATCTGACAGCGGCACCGCTATACATCGCTCCGCCGGTCTTTGCATGATTTTCGATGAAATCACATAAAACTGCAGAGCCTCCATAGATTGCACCGCCTTCATTGGCATAGTTTTCTATAAAAATACAGTCATTAACGAAATTGCCGTAAATCGCTCCGCCGGTTGTTGCATGATTTTCCTCGAATTTGGAATTCAATGAATCCCCTTCACAAGCTCCCGCCCTATATGCAGAATTATCTATAAATAAGCATTCTTCAGAATATCCTTTTATTGCACCGCTTGAATCGGTTGCATAATTACTTATGAAAGTACAGTTTTTGGCGGAACTTCCATACATCGCTCCTCCTTCCTGAGCATGATTTCTTCTGAATTCACAGCCATAAGCATAAATATTGTTTAATGCTCCACCTCTTTCTTTTGCATAATTGTTAAAGAACATTGAATTTTCAACAGAATGAACATTTCCGGAAATGGCTCCTCCATGGGTTGCATGATTGTCCCAAAACTCGGAATTGTTTACATAAGATGCATAAACCGCTCCACCTTCGTTTGCTGCATAATTATTAATGAATATACAATTATTGGCAAAGCAGTCACCTCCAATTGCTCCGCCGAAAGTGGAAGCATTATTATCATTGAAATAACATTTGATTAAATTCGCCTTTGATGCGGCTCCATATTTTAACGCAGAATTTCTATTGAATGTGCAATTATAAGCGGAACCTCCTTCCATTGCACCTGAGCTAACAAGGGCATAATTGGATGTGAATTCACAATATATTGCATATGTATCATATATTGCACCGCCGAATGAGGCCTCATTTGAGTTAAAAGTACAGTTTTTAGCAGAACCATTATATATTGCACCGCCATTCATTGCAGTATTGCCTTCAAAGGTACAGTTTTCCGCATTACCATTGAAGATAGCGCCACCAAAATTATCTGCATTATTTGAAATAAATTTACAATCTATGACCGCATAGGAGTTTCCTGTTATTGCTCCTCCGTTTTGAGCATATCCATTAACAAAGTTAACTCCATTTATAAAGACATTTTCAGATATGATGTTGAATATTCTTGCATTGCCTGTAGCATTAATCATATGTCCATTACCGAATATGTTAACAGACCGGTTAATCAAAATTCCATCCTTAAACTCGGAATCTGTATCATTATCAAATGTAAAATCATGATCAAAATAGATATTAACATCCTCATTGTCATTGATTGCATGATTTAACTCTGCGAAACTATTTGCAGATGCATTCAGCACGACCTCATCATCAAAAATAGCAACATCATTGTCACAAGTTACATTGTCTTGCGCATTAACAGCTGAGATGGCAAATAAGCTAATCAATAACATTAAAATAATAATTTTTTTATTTAGCAAACATCCCAACTCCAAAAATTATTAAATATATAACAATATTTATAAAAAATACTATATAAATATTTTAGTTTAAATCTTGATTTCATTGATGATTTTTTGCAGATATCTCTTTTTTAAAACTAGTTCGCGTTTATTTGCTAATTTGATGCTATTTGGCTGGGGCACTTTTTCACTTAATCTTGAAGCTCCCAAATATCTGGTATCACCTTCCCTCAGTTTATGGGCTTGACCATCATCAATGGCTTTTTTGATGATGTAGTAATCTTGAAATAGGATATCAAAATCGTTGCTCAGGTAATATATCTCCAAATCGGTTATAATGCCCGTTTCATCATGCCAAATTATCAATAACGCTTCCTTTTTGAAAAGCTGTGAAAATGAAATCATGTTAAAATAATCCAAATCAGATATTTTAAGCTTATCTGAAGGATATCGCTTTCCGCAAACTTTAGTTGAATACTTCAGAGGTGCAATAAAAAAAGTTTTTGATTCAATTAAGGACACTTCATCAATATTCTTTCCAATTAGAGCCTCAATTGAATCCATAATAATCGAATCAGTCTTTGTCAAGTGCAGGAATTCCAGTAATTCTTAAACCACCGTAATGTGATTTGTATTTGATGTTTAAACCAATCAACAGTGGAGTGATTTTTTCGATTATTCTTGCTTTTTCCAGTATTCCACAGTCAATTGTTTTAATACCAGGGATTTTGTCAATAATTTCAGCAGCTGTGGCTTTAGCATCAGCATCATCACCTGCAATCAAACAGTCACAGTCGATTTCTTCTGGAATGTTTGAAAGGTGAGAGTTTGAGATGTTACAAAATGCACAGATTACTTTTGCACCGGTTCCGTCAAGGATGGAAGCGGTTCTTTCAGCAGCGGATCCCTCCATGAGGTCGACGAATCTGAATGGTTTTCCTCCGATTGCTGTTTCCAGTGGTACTGTTGCATCCATGACAATCTTGTCGTTACAGAACTCTTTGATTCCTTCGACTGTTGGCTTTTGAGCGGCCAATGGTACTGTCAAAATAAGCACATCACCTTCACGGGCAGCATCTTCGTTTGCCATACCTACCATAGATAAATCATAATCTGCTAAGTCTTCTTTTGCTTTTGCAACGACGTCCAATGCTTTTTCTTCTTTTCTGGAACCGACAATTACATCTACACCTGCAATTGCTAATCTTTCAGCAATTCCAAGTCCTTGTGGTCCAGTTCCTCCAATTACACTTACTTTCATGATATCACCCAATTTTTTTGTCATAAAGCAGGCCGCCAACGAATATAAGATATTCAGGCAGCTTGCCATCATGAGCATAATGGATCTTTAATCCGAAAATATCCTCAACAGTCTGGTCGACATCGGCACCCAATGCCTCCAGAGGATACCGCATTTTAAACGGCATCTTACAGTGCATTCCGAATTCCCTTGTGCACTTCATGCAAAGATTGCATTTGCCCAAAAACAGTGCCTGTGAATCCTCATTCTCCAGCACATAGATATCATTCATCAGCCTGGCCTTGAACCTTTCAAATCTCTTGAGAATATGGTTCAATTCTATTTCTGAAAATGTGTGCTCCAGCTCCTCATCTGAAAATTCTATCTTGAATGCCACAATCTTGAGCTTGTTATAGGAGTTCCACAGCTCATCGACATCAAAATCAAAAGGAGGGTAGCTCCAGTTATATCCAAGCATCTCCTGTTCTTCTATGCATAATTTGGAGAATTTTTCGAAGTCTACATAGTTTTTGTAGTACTCTTCGACATCAACGTCGGCGGTGAGTTTTTTAATCTCAGTCATGATTAATAATATAACAACTGAATTAAATAAAAGTTTCTAAAATGTTATCCGTCAAGCACACGGTTCAATCCTATTTTTTTATGGTTGTAGTTTATGGATTTGTTAGTGTCATTTAGTGATTTTTTCAATGTATTTACAATGGCATTCAGCAATTCCTCATCAAAATCTATGCATTGGCCACCTCTGAATTCACAGATTTTGGAAATCTTTTCATTCTCTAGAAAATCAAGATATTCTCCCCAATCATAGTCGATTTCATCAATCAAAATCTTGAGGTCAAGCATTTTGTCATTGAGCCGTGACGCCTTTTTCAATGCTTTCAGTTCAATGTCTGACAATTCGCTCAATTCATCCCGGCCATATTCGTATATGTATGTTTTTTCACTCATCAAATCACCTTTTTGGTGTGAAGTAATCCTCATGTTTGTTTAGATAATAATTAATGTAAATGTAATTGAATATGCATCCTATTGACATTCCAACGACCATTCCTATGTAAATTCCGATATCTGCAAGATTGAATGCGAATGCAAACAGTCCGGCAAAGAGAACCTCTAAGATGAATGCCCTTAGAAATGTCAGGGCAAGTGATATTGTACCTTTGCCCATTGCCTGGAAAAGGTTTCCTGCCACAATACCGAAAGGCATCAATACGATAAAGAAGCATAGGATATGCAGACAATCGATAACCCTTGCAGACAGGACTGCCGCATCTGCTGAGTATGAGAAGATGTATGACAGCGGCTCGGCAAATACAAACAGGAACGCACAGATTATAACTGAAGATATCAATCCCAGCTTTACGCCATAATTCATGGCCGTCTTGAAGTTATTCAAGTTACGTGCCCCATAAGCTGCCCCTCCAACGGTCAATGCGGCCATACCAATACCTATCAGCGGAGCCATTCCCATTGCAACCAGCCTCCATGTGGCAGTATATGCCGCAACGGCAACTGTTCCCGAAAGCAATGTCAGCCAATAGTTCATCAGTATGGATACAAATGAAAGGATAAACTGCTCTAGACTTGCAGGAATTCCGACAACAAGGATATCCTTATATATTCCAAAATCCCTCTTGTATTCACTCATCTTGACTTCCAGAAAGCTGTCCCTTTTATAAAACATCCAATAAATCATCAGAAACATAGGAAGTGTACCGGATAAAACGGTGGCAACTGCAGCACCTCCGACTCCAAGATTAAAGTAATAAATGAAAATAGGGTCCAGAATCATGTTTATGACAGCTGTAAAAAGCAAAGGATATGATGCGCGTCTTATTTCACCCTGTGACCTGAAGATGGCTGCCATCATCGCAGGAAGAAATATTGAAAATATACCTCCAAGGACAATGCTTCCGTAGGTCATTGTCAAATCTATGATTTCTCCTGCTCCCATAATCAAAAGAAGTGGCTTTAGAATAATCAGCATAAAAATGGTTGCTATAACGGTAACAATTATGCTTAGCATTATAGAGTGAATTGCACTGTTTCCAGCATTGTGATAGTCTTCAGCTCCAATGTATCTGGCAATCAGACTGTTTGAACCTGCACCCATACCGTTTGCAAAGCCGACCATCGCCAAAAATAAAGGTGTTACAAAACCGACTGCTGCAAGAGCGTCCGGACCCAAGCCGGATACCCATATCCCGTCGATAATGTTATTCAGCATCATAAATAAGTTTGAAATAATGATAGGTAAGGCCAACTTATTTATCGCTTTTTTCGGATGGTTTACGATTAAGTCTATTTCTTCGGTCTTTTCCATTTGTTCACCTTACAATGTATTGGCCAGGATTTAGGAAATCATCTAAAAAGTCAATATCAACTTCATCAATGTCGATGAACTCATAAGTGTTGATAATGCTCTTTTTAAGGTTTTTTCCAACTTTTATCAATCCTATATGTTCAGTTGTTAAAATATATCTGATCATGTCTACTGCATCAACGAATTCCCTTTTCTGCATGTGCACTAGAAAATCATCCTGAATATAACAGTTTTCACGACCATACTTGGCCACAAAATTCTCACAGGCCTGTGTAATAAATACTTTAGGCCCCACATTAACTTTAACATTGTTTAAGTGTGATGAAGCCATTTCAAGGAGAATAACACAATAATCTGTTTCATCACTCCAATAGTCTGCCTTGAATACATTGAACTCCTCACCATTCAGTTTCCTTTCCAATGCCTGGCAGGTCTTTCTAAGCTGAGGATGCAGAGTGTCCAAAGGAATGTCCGGAATTCTGAATTTAAATGCTATTAAATCACTGTTTCTTGTCTCAAATTCCTCCAGAATATCATCCTTATTTAGATTTTTGTTTAATGGGTAAAAATAATCTTTCTTGTTATCAGAAAATATATAATTTCGGGCTGACTGGATAAATTCAGCCATCTTATCCAATCTTAAGGCAGCACCGACATTACGATTCTTATCAGTAGGATCAATGACGATTAACGGATCCCTGAATTTTTTTGAAGTGCCGTATTCTTCAATATCTATCACGTGCCCAAATTTCCAATTGATTGCTGCTTTCAGTGTTTTTTCAAAATCGCCATATTTGAGTATCAGCAGTTCGCACAGATAACCGGCAAATCCGCCAACCTTAAACTCTGAACCGTAAGTGCCAGTCATTGCCATGAATCGTTTCAACAGCAGAACTTCATCCTGCTGGCTTTCACTTAAATTGGCCTTTACATAACGGGTGTGCAAAATGGTCCTGTCGACGGCAGATTGCAACTGGTCGCCACTTTCGATGGCATAGCATGGAACAATGTCAACCTCACATCCTTCAATATCGGTTGTCACATAGGGATGTGATGCAAAATGATGTTGGGCGGTGACTCCGAACTCATCACAGCATTCATGGGCCAGCTCGAGACCCTTATCTTTCAGGTATTTCTTTTCAGTTCCCAATGGAAAAGCTATAAAGATATCGATATCCGATTTTCCCTTAAGTGCAGTATTTTTAGCAACGGACCCCACCAAATTTATGTTGGCGTCAATGCCCTTATCATCACATGCATTTTGCAGGAACTTCATTATACTGTCTGATACACTGAAAATATGCTTTTTTTCAGCTTCAGTAGGTTTAATATCTTTTAGTATAGCTTCATAATCCATGGTCATCATAATTCAAATATCTTCAAATCTTCATATATCGGTCCGGCAGGTGTCAGGGTTGATTTTTTAAGGGATACTTTTGTCACTTCCATCTCGCCGATTTCAACATCACTGAACTCTTCTATTGTTGATTTTACTTTATTCTTGTTTTTAGCTGATTTCATGCGTCCTATTGTCAGGTGTGTTGAGAATTTCCTGTCCTTATCCAAACCTAAGCGAACAAATTCCTTATCCAACTTGTCATGCATGTCCCTTATGATGGAATCCTCATCAATTCCCACCCAAATGACATTGATGCGGTTATTGTTAGGAAATGCTCCGCAGCCTTTAATTTTAATATTGAATGAGTCAAATTCGCCTAAAACATTGGATATTGCGTCTTCAAGCAAATTCAGACCTTCAGTATCAATTTCGCCAAAGAATTTTAAGGTCAAATGTAGGTTAACTAAATCCACATATTTTATTCTTGCATCCGTTTTTTTGAATTCCCTGATAATCTTGTTTATCTTTGGCTTTAAGTCATCATCCAAATCAATGGCAAGAAATGCTCTTATCTGTGACATCAAAAACACCTATTGTTCGATAATTGTTTCATCAATCGCTATTCCGAAGTGGCGGGCATTTGATTCAATGTATACCTTTACCTTATCACCCGGCTTTACGTCAGCCACTGACAGAGGATTGTCGTTTTCATCAACTATTCTGATTGTTTCAGCATTTTGAAGTAATGTTCTGATGATTTGTCCTTCATATTCAGCTTCAATTAGTATTAATGGTCTTCTTTCGATTTTACTTCTTCCGACATAAGCTGTTCTGGTTTCACCTTTGGTATTGACAATCAATACCTCATCTCCGGCAACCAGTTCAGACAGGTATCTTGTCTTGTTGCCCGGCACCATAACATAAGCCTGAACAGGCCCTGCATTTACCCTGAATGGACGTGATGCAACATATTCGCTTTCCAAACTTTCGGAGTGAACCAAAAACATTGATTTTGAATATGAACCGATAAGCATTCCTTCACCCGGCTTCATCATGTCGGTTGTATCAACACAGACACGGTCCCCTGAACCCAATGGCTTTACATTGGTTACGGTAGCAATCTGGAGTTCATATTTTGCCTGTGACGCTTCAACAACTTCCTGTGCAATTTTTTTGATTTGATTGAAGTCATTGGCTTCAAATATTATTCCATCGGTTCCGTGTTCCAGTGTTTCAAGTGCAACGCGGGCTCCGTCAAGGTCACGTACTGCAGCAATGATTTCAACATCAACCTTCTGCAAATCTGCAATGATGTTTTCAAGTGGAATGATTGTCCAGTCGGTTCCGACAAGGATGACATAGTCCACGACTTCTCCAAGTTTCACTGCCAATTGCTCATGTGCCTTATCGGTGATTACTACATATGCGCATACTTTTTTTCCTTCGCTTTTTGCTTTTTTTGCATTTGCAATATCAACTGAATCCTTAAAATCCTCATTCAACTCTATGAATCCATCGCCTTCACCATTTATTCCGACCAGATAGATGTCCGCATCATCACTGTTGGAGATTATCTTCACGTTTCCCAATTTCCTGATGTTTTCAATGTCGTCAAGGTCTAGAACATGGTCGATTCCTGATTCCAATGCAGTTGTAATCATCTCTTTCTTGTCTTCCCACACTTCATCAGGTGTTGATATCCAAGCGAATTTGTTCTGCATTATTCCACCTAGTCTAAGAATTTCATTGCTTCGTCAACATCAGCATCATGATGGACGATTTCGGAAATTGCACGGGTGATTTTTCCAGGGTTTTCTGCCTGGAAGAGGTTACGTCCAAATGCAACTCCTGCTCCACCGACTTCAAGGGAATCCTTAACCATCTGCAACAATTCCTCATCGGTGTCTATTTTCGGTCCGCCGGCAATTACTACAGGCACAATTGCTCCTTCAACAACTTCTTTGAATGAATCAGGGTCTCCTGTGTAGTTGGTTTTTACAATATCCACACCAAGTTCTGATCCTACACGGGCAGCATGCTTTACGAATTCCACATCATGCTCGTTTTCAACCTTTTGTCCACGTGGGTACATCATTGCAAGAAGAGGCATGCCCCAGTAGTCGCAGGTTTCTGCAATGCTACCTAATTCCTGTAGCATCTGACTTTCGGTTTCTGAACCCAGGTTTACGTGAATGGATACCGCATCGGCACCTAACTGAATTGCCTTTTCGACACTTGTTACTGTAACCTTATCGTTTGGGTCAGGTGCAAGAGAAGTACTTGCTGACAAGTGAACGATAAGACCTATATCCTTACCGTAACCACGGTGACCTTGCTTTACAATTCCTTTGTGCATGAGAATAGCATCTGCTCCACCTTGGGAGATCTCTTCAACTGTCTCATCCATATCGATGATTCCAGGAATCGGTCCGCTTGACACACCATGATCCATAGGTGCAATTACAGTTCTACCAGTATTTCTATTTATGATTCTTTCTAAACGGATTTTTTTACCTATCATTTTTACAACCTTTTTACTTATGAATTATATTTTTAGTGATTATGATATATAATAGTAATTATACAAAAATATAAAAACAGATATATCCATTTAAATGAATTATTAATAAGATATTAAATGCTCTAAACAATGATTTAAATTCACTTATTATATTTTTTTAAGTTTAATACAAAGTCTTTGATAGTCTATACATGTTTTAATATATGTAAAAAATTTGATTTTATATTAATTTTAAACTTAACTATTTTTTGAGTTTCGGTGTCCACAAGTCGAATTCCTTTATCAATGGAGGAATGCCCGAATCATGATAGCTTTCAAGATAACCCGTAGTTGTGCGGTAATCCTCCTCGCCAACACTCGCAGAATTGAAGAATTCCAAAAGTCCTCGGTTCCTTATCACAGTATGTTTTGGTTTGAATGTGCTGGACCAGATATAGAACACCTTGAAAGTAGTATCTGGATGATATCCTCCTCCCAAATCAATTGCCAATACATCACATGATTGAGTAATCTTATAAGCTTCGGCAATAATCTCATGCCGGCGAACATCCCCCGGAATGAATTGCACATTTTCGATGTTTTTCATCTCATCGACTGCCTCAGGAGAATTGTCCACGGCAATCACCCTACATTCAGGAGCCATCAGTTTTGTGGTGCCCCCCACATGACATCCCAATTCAATTACCGTATCGTCCGCTTCAACCAGTTCTAGCAGATCACTGCGATATTTTTTTACATCATAACATAACTTAATCATAAACTATCCCGACATTGTTGAGTTTATCTATATGCAAGTTTTCAACTTCCACATTTTTGAAGGCATCTTCATTTTCGGCAAATGCAAATACCGTATTTCCAAGCATAGCCATGGAAGTGCCTAAAATATCAGGCCTGGAATCAAAATAATCAACTAGATTTTTCACATCCTCCGACATCAATTTTGTCTCATGGGAAAACCTGTTTGAAAAATCCAGGAAATTCCTTAGGCTCGGCTTTTCCTCAAAATATTCAAGATATTTCAAGCCCACATCGGATATCACCTGCTTATGGTGCGGATCTTGAATGATACTTGAGGTTTCAATGCCTCCAAAAGTCTTCCATGCCACAAAGCATTCATGCTTGAATGATTTGATCTTGCCAATTCCCGGAGCGCCTGGCTCAACCCTTAAAACCATACCCTGTCCAGTCTGTGCAATAACATCGCCCAAACCTGCACCCAGGTTGACTTCAGCCATGTGTGCAATCTGACCGCACAATTCAGCCGAATAGCTCAAATCCAAAAACTCATTCAGGGCAAGAGTCAGACTCAGCGCTGAAGCGGCAGACGTTCCGAATCCTGCCCCAATAGGCAGCTGAATGTCCTGTGTGACTTTAAAATCAGTGTCAATTTCCAAAATATTTAAGACCTCATCGATTACCGTTGAGCCTCCCTGATTAACATCAACCGTTAATTCACTGGAATTCGAAACAGTTGTCTTGACTCCTTGAGACAATAAGAATCCTGCACCGCATGACCCCTTTTTAAGAGTTATGTCATGGTCTTCTATAGTGAAAAACCCGGTAATGTGGCCAGGAACAAAAACTGAATTTGACATAATTTATATTATGTTTTTAAATTAATTAAAATTTTTTAAAAATAATTTGATTTTGAAAAAAATTAGAAAATTAAAAGATTAATCCAACATTATTTGTTTTTACAGCATCCAAAAAAGAAGTTTTTGACTTTTCTGACTTTAGATTTACTTTTTTTCTTTTCTAGTTCCTGTCTTTCATGCATATGTCTTCTTGCTTCGGCCATATCACTCATAATTACACCTCACATTAATTTAGTTATGCCTAAATATTATTTTGTAAAATATCCTATATAAAGTTAATCATTGAAAGGATATATGAATTGTTTTCTTTAAAGATTATTCAGTGATAAAAATAATTTAAAAAGATTTTGAGAGTATCTAAACGCAGATTCATAATGTTTGCCAAATGATTTGACGATTGGCCAAAAAAACTAGTTTTAAAATAAACATTAAAAAAAAAGAGAAAAAAGTAGAAGTTAAAAAACTTCTATTTATTTTTTAAATTTTCTAATTCCTGATACACTAAGAATCAAAAGAACAGCCAATAAAGCAAACAGAGGATTACCAGTTGCCCTTTTTAAGTCCACATCAGTTCCCTTCAAATCTTCAGGTACATTAGAGGTTGTGTTTGTAGTATCATTTTTCCTATTTTTGTTGTTTGAGTTATTTGTATTATTGGTATTGTTGTTGTCGGTTTTATTTTCAAATGTTTCTGTAACATTCTTTGCAGTTGTTTCATTGGTTGAATTACTGCCTGCAACAACGATGTTAGTGAAATTACCTACCTTAATGGTTTTAAAGAATACTGTAAACTGAGACCTTTCACCTTCAGCCAAAATGCCATCATAAGTCCATTTATTTTTGCCATCAAAGGACCATCTGCCTGAAACTGATGTGAAATGATCATAAACCAAACCATCGAATTTGAGCTCTTTTACATAGACATCTTCCAAATCACAGTCTCCAGTATTTGTAACACGAATAAGGAAGCTTGTTAACTCGCCAACAGCGACCTTTGGAGTCATGGTAATTTTTACAACACTTAACATAGGCTCATGGATAACAGTGTCGTTTTTACCGCTGCCCTCTGTCTGGTTGTTGTCAACAGCCACTACATTAGTGAAGGTACCTGCCTTTAAAGTGTTATATATCACCATTATCTCGGCAGACTCACCCACCTGCAGGGTGCCGTTGTATTGCCATTTAGGTTTGTCCATTGTACCGATAAAAATCCATTTACCGGTTGTATCGGAAAAGTCCTGATAACTTAAACCTTGGGAATTCATTTCAGTAACATTAATATTGCTTAATTCACATTCGCCTGTATTGTTGATGCGAATCATGAAAAACGCAGGCATTCCAACTGTAACTTCCGGAGTCAGAGAGACTTTTTCTACGGTCATATTCGGAATATAGACCGGGAAAATGACAGTGTCATTTCCGAAAGTATGATTGGAAAATCCTACAGAAACGTTGTTCTCCATTATTCCTGAGTCTGTTACATTGAAAGTTAGAATAACAAATGCAGTTTTGCCGATTTCTAATGTTTCGTTCAGTATCCAAAGATTTTTAGTTGCATCATAATTCCAATTGAATGGGGATCTGAATGAATCATATACCAATCCATTGCTGAATCCTGTTTCGTTTATCCATACTGATGTAAGATTGCATTCCCCTGTGTTTTTAACAGTGATATTAAAGTCAACCTGTTTTCCGATTACTACAGGATTGGTTAAAACCTCTTTTTCAACTGTCAAGTTTGTCTTGTTTACAGTGAACACGAATACGTTTTGAGTTGATGAAGGGACAATTATTTCTCCGAAGTTAAAAATCTCTACGGTTCCGTCATCATTTAATCTTAATGCACCATTGGTTGGGACTCTGAATCCGGAATCATACAGTGAAACGACATCATTAACAATCGCGTTGTTGTTGCTTTTGAAATCATGATCAGTGAAGATGTTTATTATATCTCTGAATGATGCATAATCGGATTCATCATTCCAATATTTGAACATTAAAATTTTAAGATATTCACCTACATACTCTTCAGATAAGGAGTTTTGTAAAAACCTTAAATCTTCCCACATTACTCCATATTTTGGAGCATCTGCATCTTCTTCAACACAAAATGCAGTATAGCCATCCACATATGTTATTCCTTTTTTTGAATCATAAGTCATGTACATATACTTTGTATGATGTAATGAAATGGAATCTTGTCCAGGATGAACGTTATTGTTTTCAATCAATTCAGTAGCAGCCACTATATACCATCCATCATCAGCGGAATTGTCATAAAACTCTGAATTTGAAACATTTGCAAGGATAGTGCAAATCGCTCCACCATGGAAAGCAGTGTTTCCAATAAATTTAGAATTTGTGATTGTCGGATAATCAGCACCTATAGCTCCACCATATCCTTTAGCCTGATTATTGATGAATGTACAGTTGTTTATGGTATCGCCTTGCCTAGTACTGGAGATTGCTCCACCACCATATCTTTCAGCGATATTTCCTACAAAAGTATCATTTTCAAGGGTATTGTGTCCATACTCAAACACTATTGCTCCACCCATAAGTCCAACATTATGAGTGAAATTTGAATTAGTTATGGTAGGATTGTAAGCTAATGAAAATATTGCTCCACCTTTAGTCATATTTCTATCAAATGGAGGTTTCGGAAATACTCCATTGTTTACAAAGGTACAGTTATCCACTTTCGGATCTTTACAATAGGCACCGGGTCCAAGATAAATAGCTCCACCTTTTTCCGCATAATTACCCTCAAATTTAGAGTTTAGGACTGAATCATTCTCACCATATTTGATACATATTGCACCACCATATCTGGAACAATGATTTTTAACGAACTCTGAATTATTTATTATTACATTGCTAGCAATAGAGTATATTGCTGAACCATCATAATCTGCAGTATTCCTATAGAATGAACAATTATTAATTATAGTGTTTTCTGAGGAATCATGAACATACACAACACCATAACCTGGTGCATTATTATCATGCATACGAGTATTGTTGATAACGTTATTTTTTCCGTTCATCCAAATTCCTGCACCATCACCATTATATACATCGTTTATAGATATAGCTATACAATTTGAAATTTCACAATTGTTGACAGTGATATTGTCACAGTCCTTTAACGCGATTGCTCCACCCTGGTCGGAATAACAGGATGAGAATCTGACATTATCAATCAATGAACCTGAAGCACGTGCACCCTGAAGATAAATTCCACCACCATATATGTTTATAATAGTAGTTTTTGCTGAAGATACAGTTGAATTAACAATTTTTATTTTTTTATCTGAATAAATTCCACCGGCATTACGTGCAGTTGAGTCATAAAAACTACAATTTGCAATTAATGTATTTGAACCAGTGTTATAGATTCCGGCGGCGAAATAAGTGGCTTTATTTCCATTAATCTTTGAATTTATGATTGAAATACCCTCATGGGCTGCAATATAAATTCCGCCACCTCTGCCATTGTTGGCATTATTGGAATTTATTGTACATTTATCCACACAAATATTGTCCCCATCAAGATATAATGCACCACCGTTAGTGGTTTTACCTTTGGTCAACTGCAATCCTTTTAAAACAACATTATTTCCTGTAATCTTAAAGATCTGACGAGTGTTTTCACCATCAAAAACAGGTGTTCCCTCATCAGCAACGATTGTCAAGTTGTTAACGCCGATTGTCAAACCTGTATTAGAGGTTCCTTTATATGTTCCAGGCATTATGTGAATAACGTCGCCCTCATTACAATTGGATAATGCGCTTTGTAAATCAGAGTAAGGACTAGATTGTGAACCGTCTCCACCAGTCGCAGCACCTGCATCTACATACCAACTGTTTCCGTCACCCAAAACATCTCCATCTGAAGATTTTAAAGCATCAGAAACATCATTATTTTCTACAGCCAAATTACCATCTTCTGCTCCAACCCCAAATGAATCCATTTCATCTGAAGCCGCAACAGCATTCAAAAATACTAATAATACAATCAATACCAATAAAATTTTAAATAGTTTATTAAATTTCATTTTTTCCCTCAAATGAGAGTCAAATCAAAATATAAACTAATCAAATTCAATAATTTAATAATATAAATTAAATTTATTTCCAGTTAATTTAAACATCTTAATAAATAATATCCCCAATTATCAGCATGCCCATTAATAACGAAACAGAACTGGCCACTGGCCAATCATGCACACTATCAACAGCACTAAACCGAAAAATACCAATCATTCTCAGCTAAATTCTGCGTACATTTGATTTTTTATATTTATTTTAAGATTTGATCTAACGAATAAATCACATTATATATTATTTAAATTATGTGTAAATCAAATTTTTATTAATTGATTTTTCATTTAAATAAATATTTTTTAAAAAATATTCATTTTTTAACAATAACTATATTTCTTTAAATAACTATTGCGTACAAATATATTAATATAAATTATTATTTAAAACTTTTGATAATAAAAAATATTAATAAATGAACAAAATAACAAAAATAACAATATATAAACATATTTTTTTTCATGAATATTATTTAAATAGTAACTATAAGAAATGCGAGACCATTCAACTAATATAGCAAATAATTTACATAAACCATTTTCTAGAAAAGAAATATAAAAAATATATGACAAAAACAATCTAATATCAAAATTGATTTTTTAATAAAATAATAAAAAAAGAAATTAAAAATTGAATCAATCTTCAATCCATGATTTTACGGTTTCCTTTGCATCATATACATTTGCGCCGGGAATTGACAGACCATTTTTAATGTCTGCACCTTCACACAGTTTCGCCAAATCCTTTTGTGATGAGCCGAAACCTGATCCTTCATGTGTTACAAAAGGTTTTACAGATTTTCCTGCAAAATCCAGTTGTTCCAATTGGGTAAACATTGGCATCGGCAATGTGCCCCACCAGTTCGGAAATCCAATGTATACTGTATCATACTCAGCGATGCTCTCCAAAGTTTCCCTGATTTCCGGCCTTGCATCTGCCTGCTGTTCCTTTTGAGCAACATCGATGCATTCCATGTAGTCTGCAGGATATTCAACTGCCGGTTCAACCTTAAACAGGTCTGCACCATCCAGTTCCTGGATGTATTCGGCAATCACTTCGGTATTTCCCTTTTCAATGTTTTTGAGTTCTCCTCCGAAGTAGTTTTCACCACTTCTTGAAAAATATATTACAATGCTTGACATATCATCACCTTAGTTGCGATTTACAACAATCATGATTTTAAAAAAAATAATGGGAAATAGTCTTTTGACTATTCCTTAATTGAACGAGCGAGTTCCACACCTTTTTCGAATGCTTCAGCTAAAACATCCTCATCAGGGACGAACAATACATCCAATGTATCGGTTACGGTAAATCCTGCTTCCTCAAGGTCACGTTGAAGTTTTGCAACAGCACCTCCACCCCATCCTTTGGATGAGAATATCAAAGCGCTTTTCTCGCTTCCGGTTCCTTTGAAGTTGACACAGTCAAGCCAGTACATCATGTTACCTATTCTTGGGAACGGCTTGTTCATCATTGTAGGAGCACCGAGTGCAATTGCCTTAGAGTCCAAAATATCGGTAATTACGTCATCAGGACCATCTTCCTGCATGAAGTACATTGCAACTTCAACTCCTTCGCTCATGATACCTTCAGCAATTTGATAAGCCAATTTCTCGGTTGAGTGATGCATGGTGTCAAAGATAACTGTGATTTTGTCCTTACATACACCTGATCCCCATTCTTTGTATTTTTCAACGATTGGAGCCGGATTTTTCCAGATTTGACCGTGACATGGTGCAATCATCTTGATGTCATTGATCAATCCTGTATTGGTCAATTCATCCAGTTTCATCCTAAGCATTGGGGAGCCTAAAGTCACCAGGTTAGCATAGTATTTCTGTGCTTCCCTAAGAAGATAGTTTGTGTCATAAAACTCATCGAATCTTTTGGAATGAGCCACATGCTGACCGAATGCGTCATTTGAGAACAGTATGCCTTCTTCTGCAAGCAGTGTGAACATGCTGTCAGGCCAGTGAAGCATTGGTGCTGAAATGAATTTGAGGGTTCTTCCTCCGATGTCCAGCTCATCACCGGTTGCTACGGCATTGATTTCCAAATCGCCGAAATTGTGATATTGTGCTTCAAGGAAGTTTATACAATTTTGTGATGCGTAGATTTCAGCATCAGGATTGTACTCTTCTATGGTTTGCCTTAAGAATGTGGAATGGTCCATTTCGGAGTGGTTTTGAACGAATACGTCAATTTTGAATTCTTTTCCTTCCTGTTCGAATGCGTCCTTTACCCTTGCATCGAACTGCTCGAACATTCCTCTGTAAACATTATCAATCAATACGGTTTTTTCTTCACCGAATACCAAATATGCATTGTATGTGGTTCCTGGAATTCCATATCCATGGAAAGTCCTGCTGTGCCAATGGATTACACCAACCCAATAAACACCATCTGCCATTTTAACTGCTTTTGCTTTCATTTTTATACCTCAAAATTTTAGGTTATATAAATATATATTCTATATTCTATATAAATTATTATATGACTAAAAGAATCGATTTACATATGCACAGTTTATTCAGTGACGGAGAACTTCTGCCGTCAGAACTTGCAAGAAGAGCATTGAAACTGAACCATGAAGCCATAGCTATAACAGACCATGTAGACTGGTCAAACGTGGATACAATACCTGCCATCCAGGACGCCATTGATGACATCAACAGCAAATGGGACATAACCGTCGTTTTAGGCGCCGAAGTGACCCATGCACCATGCGAATCAATTGACGGGATTGCAGCTCGTGCCAAAGAGCTGGGAGCAAAGATTGTGGTTGTCCATGGAGAGACATTGAACGAACCCGTTACTCCAGGAACCAACAGGGCAGCCGTTGAATCCGAACATGTTGACATCTTAGGCCATCCTGGCCTGATTACCGTTGAGGAAGCTGAAATAGCAAAGAAAAATGACATTTACCTGGAAATTTCCGCAAGGCAGGGACATTGTCTTGGAAACGGCCATGTTGCAAACATTGCACGTGAAGTGGGAAACAATCTGCTCGTGAACACCGATACACACTCACCTGATAACATAATAACCTTTGAAAAGTCATACGAAATCGCTTTAGGTGCAGGACTGACACATGAAGAGGCTATGAAGGCAATTGTAGACAATCCAAGGGAACTCCTTTCAAAAAAAGGGATTTTATGAAGGCGTCAAAACTATTGTCAATTATCAGAAAGGATCTGGAAAACTATCCAATAGACTATTTGAGAAACAAGGTAACCGACCCGAGATATAGGGATCCGTTGACCAAAAAGCTTGCAAAATATAACAGCGAAGTTTATGATGAGATTTATGCCGTTGAAATAACAGACGATTTTGAAATTAAAGATGGCGTGATTAAAAATATGCGCGGCGACATCGGATTTTATTTTGAAAGGTATGCCGGAGGTGATGATGAAACCAAACGATTCACCGAAAACATATCATTGTATCTGGCTTTGATTGCCAAAAAGCCGCTGCATCCATTCAGTAAAGATAAAAGTGATGATGTATATTACTCAGATGGTGAGTACTACTGCAAACCACGCTTGACAGCTCTTCATGACGAAAGGTCACTTTGCAGGTACTGCGTATGTAAAAATATGGGATTCAGCGGGATGTTTTACTGAATTCCTCATAATCTCCTGACTTCAAAACATCCAAAAAGAACTTCTTTTTTACGGGACCAAGTTGAGTCAAAAAGTCCTCATAATATTTAGTTGATTTAATTGATTCATAGTCCCTTTTAATCAAATCAAACATGTGTGACTTATATTTTAGTGGCATGTCCCTTAAAGCAAATCGAGGCCCATTGATTTTATAGGCAAGAAGGTCGAACTTGTATGCATCATACCATCCATTTTCAATGAAAATCCTCATAAGTTCTTGACCTGCAGGCACAGTGTCAAAGAACTTCTCGTCAACAACATTGGTGATTGACTTTTCATGCTTTCTTCTGACATACAGGGGCATTTTTATTATTGATATCCTTTCTGCCTTGAGATAAACATAGTAAAAGAACGGCATGTCCTCAAAGAATATTCCTTCAAGGAATTTTGCATTGATTTTTTCAAGAAAATTTCTGTTGTATATTTTTTGACAGACCCCCACAGACAGATCAAAAATGGAACCGGGAGTCTCGCTCGGTTTGAAAGCCCTGTTTTCAAAGCTTTCGTCAAAGGTTTTCATGTCAAACCAGTCATTTCCGTAGTATTTCTCACCGTTATAATTGATCATCTGAAAAAATGTCAAATCTGCATCAAATTTTGTAATTTCCGCATAGGCTATATCCAGTGCATCAGGACAGAACCAATCATCCGAATCTAGATACATAACATAATCCCCATTGGCTATTTTCAGGGCATTGTTTCTAGCTGCTCCCGGACCCTGGTTTGGCTGGTCGATGATTGTGATTCTATTGTCGCTAAAAGAGCTTATGATATCTAATGTGCTGTCTGTTGATCCGTCATTTACAATGATTAACTCAAAATCTACAAATTTCTGTGCCAGAACGCTTCCGATTGCTTTTTCAATATAGTTTTGCGAATTAAAAGCCGGTAGAATAACAGATATTTTTACCATAATACTATTCTAAAATTAATTGTATAAAAAATTAGTTGACTCATTATTAAATGAAACGATTTCAATATATGTACACAAATTTAATAATATCAAAACATAAAAGTATAATATACATAATATAATTATATGTAGGTGTATAATAAAAATGACATTTTCATCAACACATCCCAAAAAAAGAATTTTCTACTTTGATGCTTTAAGGGCGTTGGCTATTATTTGCGTAATTATTATCCACGCCTATGCCAGAAACTATCACATAATACTTACAGAAATCGACCCCTACCCAACCTATAAATATATTTACACTCACATGATGTCAGACTGGTTTAGGATAGGTGTTGATTTATTCTTAATGCTTTCAGGAGCCCTGTCGCTAGGTAGAAATTGGGAAATAAAAGACTTTTTAGGAAAAAGAATACCTAGAATTGTGTCTCCTTTCCTGTTTTGGGGAATAACATTAAGTTTATTGATGATTATTTGTTCATATTATTTTAATTTTCACATAATCAAAAGTTATGATTTTATGTCCATATTAAATTATATATATAACTCATTCTTAGCTCATAACAAAGGTTTCACTCCGTATTGGTTCTTTTGGATGATATTGGGAACTTACTTGATAATGCCAATATTTAATAAATGGCTCATTCTTGCTGATTTAAAAGAAGCTGAGTACTTTTTAGTATTTTGGTTGATTACCTGTTTATTTGATGCAACTCTACTTATTGATTTCCCAATCAAATTAAATTATTTCACAAGCCCTATAGGTCTGGTTGTTTTAGGTTATTATTTAAGACACACAGAAAGGAAACTTCTAAATAATCCATACTTTGACATTTTATTGATAGCGGTTCCATGTATAGTAATGTTGATTCTGTCAGTGCATTTTTCAACTCCAAACAAATTTTTTGTGTTCGCAAGATACTCCCTGCCAGTATCAATTGAAGTAATGGGAATATTTTTACTGTTTAAGAACTTCTCCAAACTTCCAATTTCATTTAATTTCCTTAAAAATCAGAATGGAATATTCAGAAAATCAGTTGCAATTCTTGCAAAATATAGTTATGGAATCTACTTAATCCATGCTGTAATTCAATATTTGCTACTGAAACTGCCAATCCACGGATATAACTTAAGAGTGTTCATTTGTATATTTGTAGCGCTATTCCTTTCAGTTCTAGTAATGGACATATTCAATAGAATTCCGTACATTAACCAGATTATCGGTGCAAAATGAGTAAAAATAGGCATGTGAAAATATTAAAAGAAATTAAAAATATTATAAAACCTATAACTTAATTTTTTAATATAATCAGCACAACGATTTTTATAAAAATTTAAGTTCATATAATTTGCTAATCATAGATTCAAAAGACAATATTTAGGAGTTCTCCCTAAAACTAATTTTCCTATTCTCATTACGACCATATCGTTCGTAATGGACTAAAGGATTCATCCCATGTCGTTTTACATCTTGGTTGCATTCAAAATACTCATCAGTGCTGAAATCAGGACCTGGGTCATTTCCTTTTGTATACCCGATGTTTAAATAATGATTAACAGGATCATCAAGTCCGTCTAAATCATAATTGCTCTTATACCAATCCCCATCAAAATACTGGGAATTCAAAATAATATCATGGTCCTCCTGATGCTGTTCATCAGAAAATTTAATAGTTCTTTTCTCAGCCCTTCCAAAGGTTTCATAATGAACTAACGGATTCTCCAAAACATTTTTAACATCACGATTGCAATCGAAATACTCACGGGTATTGAAATCAGGACCTGGATTATATCTTTTAATAAATCCAATTTTCAAATAATGCTCAACAGGATCGACATCCTCACCAATATCATAAGTACTTACATACCAATCCCTATCAAAATACGGAGAGTTCAAAATCAAATCATAATCATGAACGTTCTTATCTTTAATCGAGATGAGTCTGTTCTGTTTTCGACCATACACTTCATAATGAACTAAAGGATTGACATCTTTTAGTTTAACGTCCTTATTACATTCATAATACTCTTCGGAACTGAAATTAGGACCTGGGTCATATCCCTTTCTACAGCCAATCAATAAATAATGAATAACAGAATCAGTGTTATCCGCTATGTCATAGTTGTCCCTATACCACTGATCATCAAAGTAATTGGAATTAAAAACTTTGAAATAATTATTTGTTTTGGGAAAGACTTCCTGAAAACTAACTTCTGATAGAAAATAATAAAACTTATTTAATTTACGTTTATACAAATCATTTAAAATGAATTTTATTTGGCCAAAAACAGAGTTATCCTCTATAGGAAAAACCCATTCATATTCCTTTAATTCTTTAACATGGTCTTTAAATGTAAAAATATAATCATAATTAGCTAAATTTCCCCATTTGTCAAAATCATCTTTAACAATAGCGATTTTTATTGTATCTTCATGTGGCAACACATCTGGCTCAAATCTATAATCATCAGAAATGATAATCTGCTTTGAAAAATTACCATTTTTTCTAAAAGAAAGTCTGAGTTTAAATTTCTTAATTAAAATAACAATTAATTTATCTGTTGATTTTTCAATTGATTCATAGTCCTTTAACTTTTGAGAATCTACAAAATTATCACTTATCAAATTTTTATCTTTTGTAAAATATGAAATATCGAATGTTTTATAGATTGTTTTAAAGTCATATTCCATTAAATCACAAGTAAATAAATAATGCCCGATATCATTCTCGTTTAAATACTTTTTTAAAGTATTTTTACTACTGATTAAATTTAATAAATTATTTTTAATTGATATAAAATCACCACAATTGCATATCTCTAATTACTTCAATTAATATAGTATATAATCATCATTATATTTATAATGAATAACTAGACTAACCCGTGCTGCCAATCGTTTAGTTGATTTTTTATTACTAAAATCTCCAAAATGTCTAATTATCAAATAACCTTCTCATTACGAATAACATAATAACAATTACATAAATCAATTTCTTTATAATCATCATTAAGAATAACTAACATGATAAATTTTAAATTTATGATCATTGTAAATTTTTTCAAAGCTTACATTATCATTCGAAAACTTATTTAAATTTTTATCAGTGAGAATATAACTTACATTTAATTTTTCTAAATCATTTACATTTAAATCCACGATAAATGAATCAACTCTAACTAATTTAAATGAAGTATCATTTTTATCCTGTATATTTACCTCAATATGAGCATATCTGTTATATACATCATAATTTTGGTTATCTTCATCTATTTTTTGCCATGTTTCCAAATTAGGATATGTGTTTACAGAATTTAATGTTTTAGCTCCTGCTGGAAGAATAATATCTGATTTCATTCCCTGCGTTATCCATATTGCATCAGAGTCGTCTTTAACAATTTTTTCTACATTATGATAAACGTCTGATTCATATATTACATCCGTACCATGATCAACAGGATTTACCAATGCGCCTGTTAAAAAAGATAATCCAATCACACAAATCAAAAATATTTTCTGATTTCTTTTGGATGATGCTAAAAAACTTACTGAAAATAATATTGAGTAAATTACAATTATAATTAGGGGCATAAGAGATAAATAATAACTATTAAATTCAAAAGTTGACAGACAATACATTAAAATTGACAATATTACAGATATAAAAATAAATAGTCTCTTATGATTTAAATTTTTTAAATTACATATTGAACGGATTAAAACTAAAATACCTACAAAAGTGATTGCAGAAGGTATTCTAGTAGTTTTGACATGGCTTCTCAATGTTAAATCTACAATCAGATCAGGGAATTTTACTATATAAAATATTATAAAAAGAATATACAATATTAAAAGACCCACTAACAATTTATCTTTAGTTTTTTGATAGAATAATACAATTCCAGACAATAGTAATGGCATAGGAAACAAATCAACAAATACTGATAAATTACATACATTATTTGAAAGGTTATCCTGAACTAAAGGGTAAAATATAGTTGGCATATAATACAACAATGCATTGAAGGTACCTTCCCCATTAAATGCCTGAGAACCGGGATAAGATGTATTCAATATAATTTTAATTGTATCTAAAGAATTTGTTAATATATGACTCATTATTACAGAAAAGATTAATAAAAATACTGCAAAAATCACAAGATCTTTTTTATTAACTTTAAAATTAGCCCTATTTTTCAAAAATACCCAAATTGCAAATAAAATAAAAACATATGCAAAAGGAATCTGCCATGATGGATAAAATACAAGTAAAAATGTCCCAACTGAAATCATTAACCCAAAAGCAATTAATACTCGTTTTTTATAATCCTCAATTGTCATATACCAATATAATAACAAAGCACCCAGTTGTCCAAAGATTAACTGTTCGACCAAACCATTAATTGCAAACCACCATTGCACAACCGGAGAGAATGTGACCAATAAAGCATATGCCAAAGATAAAGTTTTATTTTTATTTGTTAGCAACATCCCAAATTCAAAAGACACTAACAATAAAAACACTAAACGACCTATCCAAAAAAAGGATAATCCTTGACCGGGATTTAAAAATAGATATCCAATTAAAAATGGTCTGAAAATAGTACCTATATCTAAAACCGGCTGTCCATAAATGATAAACATATCAGTTGTAGTGGCTCTAACAATATCTGAAAAATATCCAAAATCATTCATATATTGAGAAAACGCATACATTGTATTTACAATATATTCATCACTTCTAATAGGTCTAGATACTCCAAAAAAAGGTTTATGAGGTACATTGAACAAATTCATTTCATTAATCGAGGACCCGTGAATTTGAAAAATAATAGCGACAATAACAACAAATATCGAAAGATACAACCTGTAAGTATATAAAAAATTGAATACTTGATTTTTTCTAGTATTATCCGATAAAATATAACAAATAATTATAAAAAGTACCAAAAACACTAGGAATTCTTTAATTGAGAATAGATTAATAAAATCATATGATGAAAAATTAGAAAATAAATTATTATTTTCAACTAAAACAATATATGATTCAATAAAAAACGATGCGAAAATTGATAAAATCACACCTTTAATATTTCTAAATTTAAAATCATATTTCATTTATTAACTCCTAGATTAAATTTTATAAATAATTATTTCATGGAATAATATTCATTAATAAGCTATTCTAACTGTTTATATCATATTATATGTTAAAATTAAGTGATTAATATAATTTATTATAAAATCTATGATACCTCATAACTTTCAGTTGATTTTCTAGATTTTTTTATATTTAGAGAATTGTTTTAAATTAATAGTTCATTTTGACGTTCTATAGTTTTTCATGGATATTTATGCTTAATTTTGCCATTATATCCTTTAATTATTTTTTAATATTTAATTATCCTATATCTTTGAAGGAAATTTTATTAAGAACAAAAATTAAAATAATATATGATAATTTTGTAAATTGTGTGGTTTTTAGATGGCAACTATTAATAAAAAATTTTATAATAATGAAACTGAGTATAGTGACGGTTCAATTGAAGATGAAATACTAGATATGGTTAAAAGTACTGACGATTTAGAATCCATTCTAATTAATGATTCACGCTGGCCTGTATTTTATCATTTATCCTATTTAAGGGAAAATCTATTAAATTGGTATCCATTTAAAGAAGACTCCAATCTTTTAGAAATTGGTGCAGGATGCGGAGCATTAACCGGACTGTTCTGCAATAAGCTTTCAAAAGTTACAGCCGTTGAACTAACTGATAGAAGGTCACAAATAATATATAACAGACATAAAAATTATCCAAATCTTGAAATTTTTCCGGGAAATCTCAATAATATGGAATTCGAGGAAAAATTCGATTATATCATTTTATGTGGCGTTCTTGAATATGCTACACGATTTACACCAACAGATAATCCTCATGTTGATTTTTTAAAAAAAATCAAGAGCATGTTAAGTGAAGATGGAGTTATTTTAGTTGCTATTGAAAACAGAATCGGATTAAAATATCTTTCAGGATCAAAAGAGGACCATATAGCAAAAAGTTTCGTTGGAATTGATAATTATCCAAACGACAATAGTGTCAAAACCTTTTCCAGATTTGAATTAGAGGAAGTAATTAAAGAAGCGGGTTTCAATAATTATAAATTCTTTTATCCGTATCCTGATTATAAATTCCCAACAATTATCCACACTGATGATTTAATTGAAGAAATTCCTGTCCTGACAAATGCCCCTAATCCAGATTATGAAAAAATTAAACTATTTAATGATGGAAACTTGAATTTAACACTATCAAAAGAGAACATATCTAAATATTTCGCCAATTCCTTTTTAGTCGAACTTAGGAACAGTGAAGTTATACCAAAAACAGACAAAATCAAATATTCCAAATTAAGTGCTCGCAGAGAAAAGAAATTTAGAATCGGAACACAAATCTATGAAAAAAATGATAATACTGTCGTATCCAAATTTCCTTTGAATTCAACCTCTGAAGAACATGTTGAAAAGATGCATTATTACTCAAAAAATAATTTTGGTAAAATAAAATGTTTGGATAGTGTTTTGGAAAATAAGAATTTAATTTATTCATATCTTGATGAATTAAATTTATCCAATATCTTAACAAATTTATTGCTTAAAGATCCAACCAAAAAACAAGCTATTGATGAATTGAAAAAGGTTTATGAAGCCATTGAATTTGATTCCTCTGAAACTGACAAGTATCATACATCTGAATTTTCAGAGGTATTTGGATCAGAACAAATAAATAAACCTCTGCACTGCCATGAAGTATCAAATTTAGATTTTATTTTCAATAATCTGTTTTATGTCAATGATGAACTTTTAGCTATTGACTATGAGTGGTGTTTTGATTTTCCAATTCCTGTTGAATATATATTTTGGAGGTCACTTAACTTTGAATATTATCATAATGATGTCTTTAAAAAACTCTTTACAATTGAAGAAATTTTTGATGAATTAAAATTAGATAAAACAGGGATTCCAACATTTAAAAAATGGGAAGATCATTTTATGGAATATGTGGGTGGACCTGTCATCCCTAATCAAAAGATTGTAACTGGAGAACAAATTATTCGTGATTTAAAGCATTATAAAAAATTGGCTAATGATAAAGAAAAAGAGATAAAAAGCCTAAAAAAACAGATGAAAAAACTTGAAAAAAATAATTCAACATTGAAAAGTAAGTTAAAATTAATGGAAGACTCAAATTCTTGGAAAATTACTTCCCCATTACGTAATGTAATGAAAAAAATGAAGTAGACTTATTTTACTGAGATTATTATATTTAAAACCATAGATAAAACTTATTAAAGGGATTTCATGACAAACAAACGATTTGAATTAACCGATGAAATTATTGAAACTGCAGATTACGGCATGCACAAATTAATTGATAAGAATATTAAATTAAACTTTGATGAGATTTCCTCATTCGAATTTCCTTTAGATGAACCTTTTGGATTACAGGTAGTCTACAACAACACAATTCATTGTTTAGTAGTTAAATTCTCATCAAAAAATAAAAATCTGATATGCACTGGCCCAGGTGCTCATGAAAGAGACATAATCCGAAATGGGGAACTGTTTAAACCACCATATATCGATAGATGGAGTTGGTACACCTTCTTTGATGAATCATTCATTGCATATGCTGACCCCATGTTCTTCTATGGAGAAAAGATTAAGATTGCATGGCTTATCGGTACAAAAGAACACTGGTTTTTAGAAGATTTATCTAAAATCATTGAAGAATTATGTAAAAATCAAGAGATAAGACACGATAACATACTGTTTTGCGGATCATCAGGAGGAGGATATACCTCAGTTGTTCTAGGAACTCTAATAAAAAATTCACAGGTTCTAATTAACAATTCCCAATTGTTTGTAATGAATTATTGGGAGAGTATGGTAAATCCCCTATTTGATGTGTTATACGATTCATTTGTAGGCATGACTAAAGATGAAATTGTTGAAAAGATTAAACATAGATTAGACTTGATAGAATTATTCAAAAAAGAAAATTACGCTCCTTTTATAACATATTACGTTAATGCCGAATCAGAATGGGACATTAAACTTCATGGAATGCCTTTTTTAAAACAGATTTACAAATTGAAGCAGTTTAATGGACTTGAGGTTGTTTATTATCGTGAAATTAAAGATGTTCCACATGAACCAATGGACCCTAAAAAAACCGTCAAAGTGATTAAGGAATACTGTAAAAATTACTTATATAACACTGGAGAGACTAAAATAAGAACAGAAAATCAGAATATATACATTGAAGGCAAATATATTAGCCAACTTGAAAAACAAAACAAAAAACTAAAAAAAAAAAACAAAAAATTAAAAAAAGAAAATAAAGAGTTATTAAATTCAACAAGCTGGAAAATAACATCTCCTTTAAGAAAAATCAAAAGATATCTGAAAAAAATTAAGATAAAATAATGGGAGTAATTTAAGTAGAACTACTTCCACTAACTTTCCTTAAATAAGGAATCTTACTCATTGTCAAAATAATTAACCATAAAACAACCAAAATCATGACCAAAAGCAGCGTATAAAAAAAATAATACACCTAATTAGAAATTTCTCTCGTACAGACTAGTTGCTCCCTCATGATAAATTTTTGTGTAATTTTCATGTTGCCATTTAGCAGTTGTGATGATATAATCATACTTAGTTTGATTAAATTCTTTTAATTCAAAACCTATACCTACCAGTCTATCAGCATGAGATCCTGGAATGTTAACTAAATCCACCTCATTTTTAAAATACCATTCATAAAATCTTAAGCCTCCTGACGATCCGATTTCTTTATCCATAAAATTTTCATCATAGTTAATTAAATAATTAGCAACTGAATCTATTTGTAATGCCATATCATCATATTCCACTGTACTAGGGAAATTAAAAATCATAAATAATAACAGAATTATGAAAATTATGGTTAAAAATCTTGATAAAAAATAGCTGTTATCTTCAGATTTATCTTTGTTAAATGTAGGGCTATCAAAGTTATTTCCAATGAAGTTGAAAACTTGATTCAAAGAGTAAATTACAAAATATACCAATGCAGGAAAAGTTGGTAAAATATATCTCTCTGTTTTTATATCCATTAAAGAAAATACAATTAAATAAAATGTAAACAAACAAAAACAAATCAATGATACAGTAAAATTATCAATATTTCCACAATATCTCTTTGCTAAATGCATCAAAATTAAACAAATAACCCATATCGAAAATAGAGTTATCAAATAATTTGTTTTTAGTCCAATAATTGCAAAACAACATAAAACAAAAATTAATAAACAGAAAAATTTATGTTCAAAAATTTTTCCAACAAAGCATTTAATAGCATTACTAGATTTTTTTACTTTTAATAAAAATCCAGATATCAAAATTAAAATTATTAAATAAACAACAGGAGAATGATTAATAAAATTTGGACCCAAATTTTCAAATATTATTTTATCACAATATAAAAAATTTAGATAATTCTTAATATAAAAAAATTTATCGGGGAGATGGCCAAATTGATAAGAATTTGAACTAAAATGATTTAAAGACCCGGAAGCCGCTCCAAAATAACTCAAACTTGAACCCATAGACAACAAAACATGGAAAACATACAGTAAACATGTTAACGAAATGATACCGGAGATACAAATCCACTTAAATTCATTACTTCTAAAAAAATCAGATGATTTTTTAATAAATAATCGTCTGTCATATATCATATCCTTAACTAATTCAATTACATCATGATTTTTAAGAACATACAAAGCAATTAAAATTATTATATATGCATTTGTATATCTGGTGAAAAATGACAGCACTGCTGAAATTCCAGCTAAAGCATAAAATCTATTATCATTATCTATGGCAAATGTGAAAATCAAAGTCCATATTATCATCGAAACAGCGGGAACGTCCAACAATCCACATGCAAAATACAGTAAAGTTAATGAAAAACTGGAGTATAAAAGTGCACCTGTGAAACTTAATAAAGGTGAAAACCTAATTTTAAGAAGGACATACATCCCTAAAATTCCTAAAATTCCAAATAATCCAGTGACAATAAATATTGAACGAATATCAACAAATCCCAATCTAAACAAAATCGATGTTAAATAACAAACTACTGGCGAATTGGCCAAAAACGATGGATTAGAAATATTATTAACATTTAAATCTGCAAAATCTAATGCAGCTGCTAAATAAACATAAAGATCAGAAGAAAAAGCACCTCTAGTTAGATGAAATCTGATTAACATTACAGTAATTAACAGACTAATCACAAACAATATCAACAGATAATATTTGTCTTCATCATATAAATTGATTTTATTAAAAAAACTTGACACATTCATTTCAATCATCATATATCCCACTGAGGAGTCTTGTACCCTAATTTTTCAGCCAATTCCGGCTCCCATTGATTTTTTGTAAACATGACATCAAATTTATCCTTGTTCTCCTTAAGTTTCTTTGTTGATTGTTGAAATTTATGATAAACCATTGCGTATGAAGTTTGGTATATCTTTAATTTTAAAACATGGCGAACAAAATTTGAAAATATCCTATCTGAACGGTAATGTCTTCCCAATTCGGAATCTAAACCTAAACTTCTATCATAAACATCTCTTTTAATGTAAGTGCAGAAAAACGGAGCGAAATTGAGCTCCAAAAGTTCCCCATCATGAAACAAAGGCACATTAATAATATTTCTATGAGTCCTGGATGGAGTCACATCACATTCATAATGGAAATTTGCATAAGGAACATTATATTTTATTCTTGAATCCTTATCAAACAATATCTCCTGAGGCACTATAATCCCACAATCCTCAATTTCATAAGCATGAAACTGCATTGCTTCCAATGCACCTTTTGTCAAAATAGCATCATTATTCAGAAGTAAAATGTCCGAATTTTTATCTGATATGGAAATTCCCTGTTCTACTGCATATGTAAAACCATAATTAATCTCATTTTGAATTAATTTGATTTTACCTTCTGAATGCATGGCCTTAAGATATTCTTTAACTTTATCATTAGAATCATTGTCAACGACGATAATGTCAATCAAAGGGGAATCAAATGATAGAATTGTATTTATATTTTCTTTAAGGTCATCCAGCAATTCATAACTTGGAATTACAATACTGATCTTTTTATTTAATTCATATATTGAAGAAAAATCTTTTTTATTGTCAATTAAGTTATGAATTAATTCAGTTTCAGTTTCATCATCAGGACTTTCATAATTTGTTTTGGACTGCAAAACAGGAATTGAATACAACTTATAATCATTTGAAATATTTAAAATGAAATGCCAATCGTTTAAAGAGCTTAAAGACTCCTCAAATTGAACGTTATTAATTAAAGACCTTTTATGAGCAAATGCGCTTAAAGAGATGTAATTCCTATTGTACAATAATGATTTATTATATGCTCCGAACTGTACTCCTGAAATTTTGTCCCAATCATTGTCATATATTAATTGACCGGAATATATTGCATCAGCATCAGATACTTCGAAAAATGCTCCCATCATTGTTTTTAAGTATTCTTCACACCAGGCATTGCCAATATCTATATAAAAAATGTACTCACCCTCTGCTTTTTCAAGCGCTAAGTTTCTACAATAGGAAAATCCTTTTCGCTCAGCATTCTGGAGTATTTGAACATTTGATTTGTCAATTGAATTTAATGCATCGGCAGTTTTATCTTCGCTGGCATCATCAATTATAATCAATTCGAAGTTATTGTAAGTTTGATTTAAAACGCTTTCAATAGTATCTGAAAGTTCTGGTTCATTATTAAAAACCGGAAGTATGATAGAAACCAATGGTTGATTATTTTCATCCACATTTCTCTTCAAATACTTTGCCAAATGATCCATGAATGAAAAACATCGTTTATCCACATTTGAAAAAGGAGAATTAATTATAGGGGACACATAAAATTTTGATAAGATTCCTTCAAAATCAAAAAACCAATAATCTCTTTGATATTCATCAACTAATGACTCTTTATCTTTTTGAATTTTATTATACTTCTTTTTTAAAGAATTTAATTCATCCTGCTTCTTCTTTAAATCTTTTTCTGTGTTTTTTAAATTTTCATAACCTTCTTTATAAAAATTATAACTATTACTGTGATTTAAGATTTTTTGAAACACTTACACATAACCCCCTTCAATATCACCTAAAAACATTTAAAGAAACTACTTGAAAACTTCAATGAATCAACTTTTTAACCTTTAAGAAAATTCTAAATATTTTTAATTTAATATCTGTAATTACTTCCATATACACATTATTATTAAATTTATAATTGCCCCAATTAATTAAACATATATTAACTATAGCATGTGCAATTGGAGTAATGTCATCTAATTATGCAATTTGAGTTTATCTGCAATTTTAACAGCTTTACGTGATTTATAATCGGAAACTAAATTTTTTAATTGATTATTTTCATCTTTCAATTTTTTATTTTTCATCTTAAGCTTTTCATTTTTATCTTTAAGTTTATCGTTTTTTTGATTTAATTTATCAATTTTTTTATCCTTTTTATTATTTTTATCAGTTAAATTCTTAATTGTATCATTTAACATTGATTTTTCATTATTTAACCTATTTATTTGCTGATTTAATCTAACTCTTTCCATCAGCAAATCATATTCTTTATATGTATCTGATTCCATCACATTTTCGTAAATTGTAAGAGTGTGTGGAGTAAAAATATCCATTAGATTATCATGACCTTCAGATTCATCAAGCGCTGAGAGATCTTTTTTGAATTCTTCTAAAAACAGTTGCTTATATTGTTCTTGAATTTGATTATATCGCATATCAAAACTGCCAATTTTCCAGTTATATAAGTAATGTTTATATTTTTCTAGATTCCCATATTTCTCAAAAAGAGATACAATTCCATTTAACGCAATGAAAATATTCAAGTATCGTTTGTCTTTTGATTCCTGAATAGAGGAGGAATGAATTCTTCGCACATAAAACAGCTGATTATTAAAGCAAATCTTTTTAGAATTAAATAACATTTCCCAAAAAAACTTATTATCATGAAAAATTATGCCTTCTGCAAATTGAGCTCCACTGTTTAAAATAAATTCCGCATCATAAAATTTGCCCCAGGGAGTAGCGGATAACCTAAGCAACATATTTTCAGGAAGGTCTTCATATGAAAAAATTTCCTCCCCCACTTCATTATAAAGATAATTCAGATTATAATATTCGCCGTCAACATATTCGCCGGTATCATCATCATAATTAATTGCTTTAAAAAATATGAAATCGACATCTTTTTCTTTAATCAAATTATAATTATTTTCTAAAGCTTCAGGACACAATATATCATCTGAATCGATGAATAATAAATATTTACCTTCAATTAAATGGAATGTAAAGTTTCTAGCATCCCCACCACCCTTATTTTCTTGATGGAAAACTTTCATACGGTCATCTTTTTTTGCATAATCTTGAAGAATAGATAATGAACTATCAGTAGAACCATCATCAACGCAAATAAACTCAAAATCTGTGAAGGACTGATTCAATACACTTTCAATTGATTCCTCTAAGAACTCTTCACAATTATATACCGGCATTATAACTGATATTTCAACCATACAATCACTCCTAATCGTCTTCTAAAATCCACTCATATACTCTTTTACAATTATTTTTATCAGTATATTTAAAGAAATCATCTACTCTTTTTTGATATTTCTCTTCCATTTCGCAGTTATTTTCAACATAGTGTTCTATTTGTGTAATCAGTTCCTCTTCTGATTCGATGACTTCTCCAAATCCCATTGTTTCATAATCAAAATACCCTTTTTCATAATGATAATCCTCATTTTGATAATATATCACTGGTTTTTTGATATATGCAAAATCAAAAAATACTGACGAATAATCTGTAATCATCAAAGAAGAATTATTAAACAGTTCCTGATAAGGAGAGTCATAATCTACCTTTATTTCATCGGAAACATTAAATAATCCCATATAAGGCAACAAATTCTGATGCGGTTTAAATATAATTTCATAATTATTCCTTTGAAGCAGGTCTGATAATCTTTCATTTTCCAATAAAGATTTTATTCTCAAAAAATATTCTGATGAATAAAAATTATCTTCATTTATATAACTTCTCCATGTTGGAATAAATAATATCTGCTTTTTATTTCCTTCATTCTTCAAATTATCATAACGTGGAAAACCTAAACATTGAACCACATTCTCATCATAATTATAATGTCCATTAACAATCGAATCATATTCATATTTTGATAAAGTTAAAAATAGATGCATATTATGAAGATACTTCACAAGATATCTGGAAACATCATCTTTTGTAACACCATGCTGTAAAAAATATCTTTTATGTGTTGTCAATCCTGAAAATAAAATTTTATTAGTGAAATGAAACGGATTTAACCATTCGTGATTGATATGTGAAGATATTATTTTTTCAGCATAGAAATACAATAGTTTATGTTTTATTGAACCGAAATTTACGACATTTTTGGAACTGATACTCTTAATCGTTTTATAATCCTTTGACTTTTTATCAACAATAAAATATTTTTCAATGCCGTCATTCTGGGAAACCGCATATTTGAATAAATGTTTTGCATTATCGTCAGCAAAATCACGACGATCAATAAATAACCATATTTTCCTATTTTTCCATAAAGGATAAACACATAAATTAAGCAAATGCATAAATATTGCATAAATATCGTAAGGTTCCAATGAAGTTAAAATTTTGAATAAAGATAATGTTTCTAATTTAAACCTGAATTTTGATGAAAAATCAACAATATGGAACGAATTATCTGTGAATAATACAATTTTATTATCCTTCACGAAGTAATTTGAATACTCAGACAGATTACAATAATCCACCAATTTTAATTTTGGATAGAATTTTACAGATTTATCATTCTCATTATAATTAATAAAGAATGATATCTTACAGTTTTCATTTTCATCAACCGGAATTTTAAAATCTAAATTATAATAGAATTTCCAAGGAATGCCTATAGAGGTGTTTAAATGCCTATGTGTTGTAGGATATTCAACATATTTGGACTTATATATTTCTTTAGTATCGCCTACTTTTTTAATAGCTTCAATAGATAGAGTAACATCATCGCAATAACTTACAAAATAACCGGAAATATTCATAAACCCTCCAGTTAATTCAACAATGTCAATATTTAAAGTATGCTTATGAACTCTATTGATTACCTGGTCGCCTGACATGAATATAAGTTTTTTCTTATTAGGCACTTTAATTGAAAAGTCATTATTATTCTTCAAATATATTAAAAAATCCATTTGGTCTTTGGTCATGTAATTATGGTTTAATATAATGCTTTTATCAATATATCCTAATACATAATGAATCTCATCCATCAAAACATCATATTCCTCTTTCGTAAGAATATCCCATATATCCAAACCATTATAATACCACTGCATATCATGGGCAATAACATACTGGACAAATTTAGGAACATAATTAAGCTTTTCCAAACAATAATTGATTAGTTCAACGTGGAAATATCTACTTTTATCCAAATAAAATTCTTTTTTAATATTAATGCTATCTATAGTTGATGAAGCATCACTTCGTTTCCTATATAAATATTGAGCATCATTAACAAAACCTATCTTACCTTCATTAACAAGCAACTTATTAATTAAAACGGCATCTTCACCAATATTGAATCTCTCATCAAAGCTAAAATTGTCAAATAAACTTGTTTTAATAAAACAAGACGCAATAGATAATTGAGGATAATCAAATTCCTTATAAACATCCACAACTTTATCACATATGAATTTCTCATTTAACGTATGATCTCCAGTGATTCTATCAAAGAATACCAGTGGAATCGCAATAATATTTACATCATGATTTTTAAAAAAAGAATAGATTTCACGTAAAGATCCTTCAGATAATTTGTCATCACTGTCTAAAAAATTAATGTATTCCCCTTCGGCATATTTTAAACCTAAGTTCCGTGCGGATGATTGGCCTCCATTTTCTTTTGATACTGCAATAACATTATTGGGATATATTTTCTGATAACTTAATGCAATTTCTCCCGAATTATCACTGCTGCCATCATCAACAAGGATTAACTGAACATTTTCTTCAAAGCCCAAATCTTGATTAATAATTGAATTAACTGTTTCTTCAAGATAATCTTCAGCATTATAAACTGCAATTACAATAGAAAACTTAAATTTTTTATTCATGTTAATCCTCAAAAGACTGTTATCCTCTACTAATATTTTTAAAAGAAAATTTATGATATTAATATATTACATTAATAATAAATATAAATATTTCTTAGATTTATAAAAAATAAACTATTTAGTGCATTCAAATATGTTTTCATCTTTTATCAGGGCATATCGCTCAACCGTTTCATGACCTAAATTTTTAATAAAATCGTCAGATTTTATATCAAAACCTGATTCCATTAACCTGTCTTTAAAATCTGTTCCATAAAGCCTTACATGATCAAATTGGCCGTAATGTTTTTCTCTCAGTTCAGGAGTATTGTATTTCGCATCTTCAAGTGTCTTCTCATAATTGTGAGGAAGTTCGAAAGCGATTCCATTGATTGGAACCAATATTAATGCAGTTCCTCCGGGCTTTAGAACACGGTAAAGTTCGCTTAATGCCTTTTTATCATCAGGAACATGTTCCAGGACATGTGAACAATAAATCAAATCAAAATAATTGTCTTCATATGGAATATCCTGAACATCAACTATCTCTTCAATATGCCATTTTTCATCACTGACATCAACAGGATGATATTCTATATCGCATTCGGAGAATAATTTTCTGAATTGTTCCTCTGGAGCAAAATGAAGAACCCTGTTGCCATTCTTTAATATGTGATTGTTCTGCCGGAAATACAGCCATAGAGCCCTGTGCCTTTCATGGCTTAAACAGTTAGGGCATTCCACTTCCCTGTGAACTATTTGAGGATAAGGCCTAAAGTCGATTCCCACATGCCCACAAATCGGACATTCTTTAGGAGGATAAATCTTTTTGTATTCATTTAAATTTTCGGTTAATTCCTCTTCATTTACATTTATCTCGAGATCAGCGCTGTTATTTGAGAATAATGCCCTTATTGTTTTGGCTATTTTAATAAGCTTCCAGATTCTAGTAGAATATATCTCTTTTTGAATGTTCTTCTGATTTTCAAGTTGGCGAATATATTTCTTTTTCTGTTTTTTTAATTTTTGTTTTTCCTGCTTCAATTCCGAATGTCTTTCATGCAACAATGGAATTTCTCGATTAATTTCATAAACATAAGGATTTGAGGCATTGGAAAATGCATCCCATCTTCTTTTAATGTGCTTTGAAACCAATGGATTTTTATCAGAGTTTATTCCATCCAAATATGATTTTGCCTTTTTATAGTACTCCTCATCGGGATTTTGAGGAATATGTCTTATTATTTGAGCTATCCTAAACAGTTCATATTCATTTTTGAATCTATCATAATAATTTTCAGATACCAGAAAATCCTTAACCCTGTCCACCACTTTAAATATGGAATCGTGTAATGTGGAATCATAGGAAACGGAATCTTCATTATCCAATCTATAATAGTACAGATATTCTGGAACAAAAGATATTCTTGATGACCTCAGCATTGATTTAACATGAAAAAGTATGTCTTCAAAAGGCAAGTCTTCATCAAATACAAAATCATCATAGCTTTTCAAGAAGTCATTTTTATATAATTTGGTCCATGGGGCAAAATATGCATTTAACACATACATTTTAACGGATTTATAGTTAAAAGTGAAATTGTTAAACTCCACACGCGGAAATATCTTATCAAACTCAAAATATGTCGCACTATTCGTTTTCTTATCGTCAATGAGGCTGCCAATTTTAAAAAATGCAATGTCTGAATCATTAGAGGTCATATTGTCATAGGTTAATTTCAGAAAATCAGGCGCGATATAATCATCGGAATCCATAAAAAAGATGTATTCCCCATCACTTTCATTTAATCCGGCATTTCTGGCACTGCCTGGACCGCTGTTTTTTTGTGAAATGACTTTAATCCGTGAGTCAATATTTGAAAATTCATTTAAGATTTCCAAGGACCCGTCTGTGGAACCATCATTAACGCATATCAACTCAAAATCTTCTAATGTTTGAGTTAGAATACAGTTTAAAGTATTCCTTAAGTATTTTTCACTATTGTAAACAGGCAATATTATAGAAACTTTTGTCATTTTTTCATCTTCTTAATACATTTTTGATTTGGCTAAGCGGTTTTACCATTTTCCAGCTTCTAGAATTGAAAATAGCATTATTTTGCTTCTTATACTTCGATATTTCTTTTTTCAATTCTGTATTATCATTTTTAAGTACATCAATTTCATATTCTAATCTGAAAATTTTATTGTTTATCTTGGTCTGCCGTTTTCTTAACTTATGCCTTAGGTTAATGGATTCATATTCAATATGGTTTTCACAGTATAATGCGGATTTAAACATTAAACGTACATAGAAAGGGAGATTCTTGAAATCCTCATCATTTTCATATTTTTCTCTCGAATCGTTAAAATCGGCCTTAATCTTTTGAAAGAATTCCTCCTTTTCTTCCTCTTTTACGTGGGTAAACAGATAGTACGAATCTACAATTCTTTTTTTATACAACTGATCTTTTAACTTTTCATAGCAGCCATATTTTTTCGCTAATTCAACTATCAATTTAGATATATCTATCCAGTCTGAAAATTTTTCAGTATGTGATTGGGTAATCGAATCAGACCTCACACGCCTGAAGTATAAGTGCTTATCATAAAAATAGACTCTTTTGGCTTTAAGCAGAGCTTCTGTATAAAACAGGTTGTCTTCAAAAATCAAACCTTCAGGAAATCTCATATCCCCAATAAATTCATTTTTAAATAAGTTTCCAGGTGCGGTGACTGACAACCCTAAAAGATTTTCCCCAATGTCATCAACAGGATTGAATACCTTCCCATCCGCTTTTTCTTTTAAAATGAGATTTTCATAATAATCATCTATTATTTTTTCCCTGGTTTTATCGTCAAAATTTATTAATTTAAATACTACAAAATCAGTAGAGTTGCTTTGGGCGATTTCATACAATTCTTGAAGTGCAGATGTTTCCAGATAATCGTCAGAATCTAAAAAGCAAACATATTCCCCAACTGCTGCATCCAAACCTATATTCCTTGATGCCGCAAGACCTTTATTTTCCTGATCGATTATTCTAATACGTTTATCATCATAGGAATTTAGTATATTCAACGAATTATCGGTTGAACCGTCGTTGATGCATATTATTTCAATATCTTTTAGGCTTTGACTAACAACACTATTAATACACTCTTTTAAGTAATCTTCAACATTGTATACTGGAATAATTACTGAAATTTTTACCATACTAACCCTTTTTAAATGTTTTTTAGCGCCCTATTGACATTTTAACTTTTTTTCACAAGATGCATTTCTATAATCTACTAGCTTATCGTGGGAAATGAAGCATTTTCCTAATATATTTCAAAAATTTATTATAAACTCTTTTAAAAATATTTGGCTTCTTTTTAGATTTTTTCCGTTTTTTCTTTTTTAAGTCATATTCCTTAACAGCTGATTCAAATTCCTGATAAGTTTTTGAATTAATGCCTGTATAAAGAATAAATTTTGCTCTAGGATTGAATTTGCCAAAATCCTCATCCTTTTCCAAATCCATAAGGGATTTTGGGAAATCCTCTTGAATTTTTTCAAAAAAGTCCGGTTTATATTCATCAGTTACTTCAACAAACCTGGTATAAATGTTAGTGAATTTCTTTTTAAAAATCTTATCTTTAAAATCTTCATAAACTTCCAGATCTTTAAGTAAATCATATATAATATTATATATTTCAATTAAATCCGGGAAATTTGAAAAATTGGATTGGGTAATTGAATTCTTGCGAATTCTCCTCCAATACATATACTCATCATAAAAATAAACCCTTTCCGCCTTAAATATTGCTTCAACAAAAAATGGATTGTCTTCGAAAATCAGATTTTCATGATATTTGATGTCTTTAATAAAATCTCTTCTGAATAATTTTGCCGGACCGGTTACGGAAATATTTAAGACCGAATCATAAACATCCCTGTAGCTAAACACATTATCTCCGCAGGCATCTTTTAGGAATTTCATATCAAAGTAATCGTCACTGTACTCTTCCCTATTATCATCATAAAAGTTAATTATTTTAGTTATTGCAATGTCCAGTGAATTTTCTTGACAAACTGCATAAAGTTTCTCCAATGCATCAAGTCTTAAATAATCATCAGAGTCCAAAAAAGTAATATATTCACCATTTGCATGTTCAATTCCAACGTTTCTTGATGCCGCCAGCCCTTTATTCTCTTGTGAGATTATTTTTATCCTTGAATCTGAGTATTCCTTGACTAAATTTAGCGAATTATCAGTAGAACCATCATCAATGCAGATAATCTCAATATCAGTTAATGTTTGATTAATTACACTATCAATGCACTCATTAATGTAGCGTTCGACATTGAAAATAGGAATGATAATAGACACTTTAGCCAAAATTAACCCCTCTAAAAATATGATTAATTCCTATATTTAAATAGTATATATAATAGTTATATATTTAACATAATTAAAACTTATGCATAATTACTTAGAAACATCATAATTATGTTCCACTGAACTTTTTTAGAGAAGGTATTTTACTGAAAATCCAAATCAAAGCCCATGACCCCATGAGAACTACTAAAATCATGAATGGAATCCATTTAAAAGGATTTCTCAAAAATAGGTTATAGGTTTCATCTAAAATCTGAAAACCCCAAATAAAAAGATAATGAGTTAGGTAGATTCCATAGCTGCAAAGGCTTAAAGATAAAATTAATTTTCCTAATTTGGAATATTTAATTCCAAAATATATTTTCGAAATTAATGAACCCTCTCCGGATTCGGCAATTTTAGCGGAATATCTTAAAAATAAATATAATCCAGAAGCCTGGAATACAGGAATTGGAGTCAAATAGAAATTTCCTAAATCAATTGAATATAGAATCACATATAAATGTATGCCTGTAAAGACCAAAAACATTATACTGCTTATTGCAATCATTGCTTTATCAGACCATTTAAATTCCTTATTTGATAAATACCAACCCAATACAAAATAACCTAAAAATCCTGAAAAATATGTTAAATTAATTTTAGGAGGTATAAAGTGAAATACATTAGAGAAAAATGTAATAATCCAAATTATTAAGAAATATTCGGCACCTTTAAACTTAAACTTTTTAATGAAAGGACTTAAGACAGGAATAAACAAATATAATCCTGCCAATGTCCAAATGAACCAAACATATCCCTCTTTAAATATGATGTTCATGATATCATCAAAACCATAAGCATGGTCCATTAGGAACACTTTAAAAAGTATGACCACAGCCATCCAGAAAACAAACGGAACAAATATTCTACTGAATCTGCGTTTAAAAAATGATTTAAATTCATAGTCCCTATCCAATAATAATGCCCCACTAATCATGAAAAATAATGGAACTCCCAAATCACCCAATACTGCAAAAGAAGAAGAGAAATTACAATACAAAGTATTTGGAGTCTCCGCCCATGCAAACCATTTGCTTACATGAATAAAGATAACAAAAATGATGGCTAGTGCCCTTATTTCATCTAAATAAAATATTCTCTCCTTTTTTAATACCATATATTGACCTCAATTTTTCGATAAAGTCATAGTTTGAAAGGGTTAATGAGTGTTAAAACAGGATTAAAACTCTTAACATCCAATTTGATATAATTCAAATCCAATGTTTCTTATTTTTGGATTATAAATATTTCTTCCATCAAATATTATCTTTTTATTCAGCTTATCTGCAAGAAGATTAAAATCAGGATTTCTGAATTCCTTCCATTCAGTGATCAATATCAATGCTTCACAACCGTCCAAAGCTGAATATCTGCTGTCTGCAAATTCAATAGAATCCAAATATTTGTCATCAATGAACTTTTTAAATTCCTCGATTGCTTTTGAATCATATGCCTTAATCTTTGCACCTTTATCAATGAGTGATGAGATTACAGTAAGTGATGTAGCTTCACGAACATCATTTGTGTATGGCTTGAATGAAAGACCCCAAATTGCAAAGGTAAGGCCACTTAAATCATCTCCAAACCTACTGACCACCTTATTCACCAAGACCTTCTTTTGATGATTATTGACCTCTTCAACATTGGATAAAATTTTAGGGTCATAACCGTTTTGCTGGGCGGTATTAATCAAAGCCTGAACATCCTTTGGAAAGCAACTTCCTCCATAACCGCATCCGGCATAAATAAAATCATAGCCTATACGTTTATCAGACCCAATTCCCAAACGCACATTTTTAATATTGGCTCCGGTAACTTCACAGATATTCGCAATTTCATTCATGAATGATATTTTAGTTGCAAGCATTGCATTTGCAACATACTTGGTCATTTCAGAGCTTTTAATATCCATTAAAATAAATCGGTCATGATTAAAGACGAAAGATGAATATAAATCTTTTAAAGTTTCAAATACTTCGTCCTTTTCAGCACCCAATACTATCCTATCCGGACGCAAACAATCATTAACCGCACTGCCTTCCTTTAAAAACTCTGGATTGGATGCAATATCAATTTTAACATTTGAATTGTTTTCAGATAGAATATCCTCTATTTCCTTTTTTACTTCAAATGCAGTTCCTACAGGAACTGTGGACTTAATCACTATTAAGGAATCATGCGACAAGCTGTTTCCAATATTCCTTGCAGCTTCAAAAATATAGTCCAAATTTGCGCTTCCATCATCTTTCATAGGAGTGCCTACAGCTATAAAGATAATATCCGTATTATCCAACGCATCCCTAATGTTAGTGGTAAAAACTAGATCCCCTCTATCATGTGAAGTTTTAACGATTTCATTTAATTGAGGTTCGAAAATAGGTATAACATTATTCTTAAGGCCTTCAATTTTTTCACTATCAGTATCAACACAATAAACTTTATTTCCCATTTTTGAAAAGCAAGCGCCGGTTACAAGGCCCACATAACCGGTTCCTATTATAGTTATATTCATATAATCATCTCCATATTAATATTTAATAAAAAAATTATATAAATATGCATTATTTTTAATAGAAATCAAAGGATTAATACTAATCCAAAAAAAAGAAAAAATCAGTACTCAATTAGAATGTTTGAGTACCTGCTTCCGGACTTAAGCTTACACTTTTTGTATCAAGTAATTTGCTGCCTGATTCGTCGTATAAATTAATTTCAGCAAAGTCAGGGAAATATTTGTATGCATCTGCACTAGATACTTCAAGATGTCCGCTTGAATCCACGGTTACCGGAACCATATTACCATTGTTTAAAGTGGATCCGTCACGTGAATAAAAGATTTGCAAAATAACTTTCTCACCGGCATGCTGTGAACCTACATCAATAGAAGCATAAGTCTTGTCCTCCAGTTCCCCGCCAGTTGTAAAGCTTCCACCCCGTATGGACATGGAAGTGGTTTTTGGAGTGCTTTTAGAAGCTTGTGAAGCTTGTGATGAAGAAGAGCTTTCGGCCTGAACTGGTTCGCTGTCATCATCAGCACTTTGAATTTGTTGAGGTTGGGAATCATTACTTTGATGTGAACCAAATCCATAAATATAGACAAAAGCACCTGCAAGAACAATTGCAACAATTGCCAATGCAACAATTAGGTATTTGGTAGTATCATCTTTTCCTGATTTATTGTTCATAGAGTTAATCATGTTTTCATGACTCAGTTCTTTTTTCAAGGGAGTTCCACATTTTTTACAAAATTTTGCGGAATCATTATTTTCACTATCACAGTTAGGACAACGCATTAACTATCACCTCATATAAATCCATAGTTAATCATAATTTGTATACCATATTAAATATAATTATCCTATCTCATGCAATTCAGTCAAAATAAGAAAAATCTTAACGATGCATCCATATGACAATATACATAAGTATTCGAAATAATATGTGAAATGAAATAATTAAAAATGTAATTAATTAAATAATACGTTTCATTAAAAAATAATAATCTACATGAACGTGATTTTAATTATTCGAATAGTAGAAAAATATGAAAAAATAGATGATTAAAAAATTTAATCATAAAATTTACCTAAGAAATCCTTCATCCTCTGATTATCAGATGAAAATACTTCCTCAGGAGAACCTTCCTCCACGATAACTCCACCATCCATAAATATAATGGTATCAGCGACGTTACGGGCAAAGGCCATTTCGTGAGTTACAATTACCATTGTCATATGTTCAGCAGCAAGCTCTTTAATAACTGTCAAAATTTCCCCAGTCAGTTCAGGATCAAGCGCTGAAGTTGGTTCATCAAAGAATAGAATATCCGGGTTCATTGCAAGTGCACGAGCAATTGATACACGTTGCTGCTGACCACCAGACAACTCACAAGGATAGGCATCCTCCTTATCCTCAAGACCCATCTTTTTAAGTAAATCTCTTGCATGGGCATAAACTTCACTTTTTTTCCTCTTTTGAACACGCAACGGCGCATTGGTAATATTTTTCATCACGGAGTGATGTGGAAACAGATTAAAATTCTGGAACACTAAACCAAAAGTTCCATCAAATTTGATTTCACCGCTGTCTTCAGTTTCCAAATCTGTTATACATCTAAGCAATGTGGATTTTCCGGAACCTGACGGTCCTATAATAGCTAAAACTTCACCTTTTTCAACACTTAGAGAAATATCTTTCAAGACCACATTATCATCAAAACTTTTCTTAAGATTCTTTACTTCAAGTAAACTCATTTTACCACCTATTCATAATAATCCAATCTTTTTTCTAAGTGTTCCATAGCAAATGCCACTAAAACGTTGAATACATAATAGAATATACCTGCTACAAGCAATGCTGCAATTGAAGCGTCAGCTGCTGCAATCTGTTTAGCCACAGTGAACATTTCAGGAATTGCAATTACAAATGACAGTGAAGTATCTTTTACAAGTGTAATTACTTCATTAGTTACAGAAGGAAGAACTACCTTAACCACTTGAGGCATGATGATTATGAAGAAAGTTTCCAATTTTGAATAACCGAGTACTTGAGCCGCTTCATATTGTCCGCTGTTGATAGATTCAATTCCTCCCCTATAGATTTCAGCAAAGTAAGCTGCATAATTCATAGTGAATGCAATAATAACCGCAATGAATCTGTAATCAGGAGACAAGCTCATACCAAACACATAATATGGTGCGAAAAATACTACGATTAATTGTAACATCAACGGTGTACCTCTCATGATTGAGATATATACCTTCATCAGCCACCTTATCGGTGAAAAACTACTCATTCTTCCTCCGGCAATTGCTAAACCTAAAGGAAGAGAGAATAGTAGAGTAAGTAAGAATATCTCAATTGAGGTAACCATACCTCCAAGCAATTGTGAAATAACATTACTTAATATCATTTACTAATTCTCCCTCACAACTAATTTAAATTATTTAGATATTAAAGCGTCTTCAGAAATACCGTATTTTTCAGCGATTTTTAAAACGGTACCGTCTGCAAACATTTCATCTAAAGTTGTTTGTACTTGATCTTTTAAATCAGTGTTTCCTTTTTTAAATCCAACACCATATTTCTCAGTTGTGATGTATTGATCTAATATTGAGAAATCATCGGAGTTGTTTTTGTTTTTGATATCGTACTCTGCTACACCAATATCCATAGCTACTGCGTCACATGCACCGGATTCTAAATCCATGAATGCAGTGTTATAGTCAGCTACTTGATTTAATGTTGCGAATTTATCTGCAATAGTTTTGTTGTCACCTTCAAGTGCGGCTAATGCAGAAGAGTCTTTTTGTGTTTCTACAGTTTTTCCGGATAAGTCATCAATTGATGAAACACCAGCATCTTTTTTAACAACAAAGACCTGTTTGTTGTCAAAGTATGGGTCAGACCATAAGTAATCGTTTTCCCTTCCGTCAATGGTGAATCCGTTCCAGATACAGTCAATTGAACCAGATTCTAATTCAGCATCTTTAGCATCCCAATCGATTGGTTGTGCTTTGAAAGTCCAATTGTTTCTTTCACAAACTTCTTTTGCTAAGTCTAAGTCGAAACCAGTGTAGTTTCCACTATCGTCCTTATATCCGTAAGGCGGGAATTCTGCATCGAATCCGACAATGAAAGTGTTTTCATCGTTAGCAGTAGCATCGCCAGATGCTCCATCTCCCCCTAAAAAGTCAAATAAACCAGCGCTTGCAGTACCCATAACTAAAAAAGCTAGTAATACCAAAGCAAATAAAATACCTATCTTTTTATTCATTTTAAAACACCAAAATAGTTATAACTATATGGTAGAAATTTTTATCTACCAATAATATTTTTTATTTTTTAATATATTTAATTATTGTTTTGAGATTAATCAAAATTTGAATTTTTTAATAAATTTAAATAATTTATTTAAAAAAGTAGATTCATTATCAGATTTTTTATTACTATTTTTATTTAGTTTATCCAAAAATTCCGAATAATCATTAGATTCTAAAACACAATAATATTTCTTTAGATATTTCTTTTTAATTGATTTTTCATTTTTTATTTCAGTATTTGCAAATTCTTCTTTGGCCCTATTGAAATATTCTTCAGAATCTGTTGAAACGATGTATCGTAAAATCTGTACAATCTTAAAATATGTGAATTCGTTTACAAACTCTTCATAATAATCGTTATCCCTTAAATAATCTTCAACCAAGTCAATTGCATTAAATATATAAAAACCGGTTTCTTTTGTGTTAGAAATTGAAGTGGGATTGGAACGATAGTTATATAGAAATTCAGGTACAAAAGATATCCTTTTAGCATTTAACATTACCTCAACATGGACAAGCACATCCTCAAACCACAATCCTTCAGGAAATTCAAATGGAATAATGAATTCTCTTCTATATAACTTTAAACATGCAGAATAAGCGGAGTTCATAACATGCCGTCTGACATCATGATATGTAAAAGTGAAATTATTGTAATCTATTTCACCGAATATATCATCAATCTTGAAATCTACACCCCTTTTATGCAGATTTTTATGGTCATCGACATTTTGGAACTTGAATAAAACAACATCCGAATCATTTGAATCAGCATTGCTTACAAGCTTCTCCAAACAGGTCAAATCAATATAGTCATCAGAATCCAAGAAATAAACATATTTACCTGATGCCTCTCTCAAACCTGTGTTTCTGGATGCACCAAGACCTCGGTTAGATTGGGATATGATTTTAATCCGGCCATCCCTTTCGGCATAGTCATTCAATATATCAAGTGAACTATCAGTTGATCCATCATTAACGCAAATTATTTCAATATTTTCCAATGTCTGATTGCAAACGCTATCCAAACATTCTTTTAAGTATTTTTCAACATTATAAACCGGTATAACAACTGATACATCATACATTTGAACACGACTAGAATATTTTAAATCTCTTTTTGGATTTCTCTCTTTTCAATTTCTTTAATTCTTTTTTAAGTTTAAGATTTTTCCGGAATTCTCCTTCATATAATTCATTTAGAAAAGTCAATCTGCGGTTGTAATACTCATCAAATGAAAATTCCTCATCTACAAAGCCTTTATCATGTAATATTTCAACCAATGTTTCACCACAGCTATTGAAATCATGAATATCTGATTTATATCTTACATCAACAGAAGATAACGTGCTTCCCATTTCACATAAGGCCCAGATATCGCTTGAAGAGCCCAAATAATCTGATACCTTTGATGGCAAATACGGATTGACCTTAAAATTATCCTTTGTCATTACATCATTGACAATCAAGACATCAAATTTTGTGGTTGCATTAAGGAAACTCAAATAATCCAAGGGTTTCCTAATAGCAATATTCTCCTTAACAGAAAATTGGGATATCAGTTCCTTAATTAATTTTTTATCGTTCATATATAAATGTAATTTGATTTTATTTTTGTATTTATGATTTAAAGATTCAAGTGCATAAAACAATGCTTCAAAGTGCCTTTTACCATAATAATCCATTCCGAAATAGGCAATGTTTATAAATTCATCATTTAAATTTAAATCTAACTCTTTAATATGGTAATATTTGCTTTTCAGGGTAGGATGCCTTCTGATTTCGCTTTTGGCTAAAACAAAATCATAAATGTCAACAGGAAACTGCCTTAGCATTGTTTCCCTCTGGTTATCATTCGTGAATATCACATTATCTGCAAATAGATAAACCAAATATTCTGCAATAAAATAAGCGGATGAGTTATTTTCAACAAAAGGAAAAGACTTATTGTTATTTTGATTGAAAGTACCGATTTGATCATTTATTTTATCAATATACTTTTCATCATCGATTAACATCTTTTTATATTTTTTCGGCTTGTTGGACAAGTCATAAATTAATGGGTCTGAAAATTCTGCACTCCAAAATGCAGCAGGATGATTCAGTTTATATTCAAAAGCAAGAAAATGGTTAGACATTAGCCATGACCTTGAATAAATCTTTTTATAATCCTTTTTGATTGCATTAATTCCTAGCTTAACAAACTTAAAAATACAGTTGGCCGAATCTGTATCACAATCAATATCAATTAATATTCTATCATCAATAAAATCTTCTATAATTTCATTCAGGCCCGAATTAGAATTATCTTTAACGTTAGCATGAAGCACATCAACAATCTCATCGTTTTCGATTATCCTTTTAAATACCGTTATTCCTGAGACATAATCTGATGGGGGAAACATGAAAGAAATAACCAATTCATCGCTCATTGTAATTACCATACTTTTTTAATGTTTAAATTAATGTTCTAACAGCCATTCATAGACACGCTTACAATTGTTCCTGTCCGTGAACTTGAAGAATGAATCAACTCTTCTTTTATACTCCTCCTCCATTACACAGTCATTCTTCATATATTCAATTACCTTGTCAACAAGTTCATCCTCATCAAAAATGACTTTTCCAAAACCCATTGTTTCATAATCATAATATCCTTCACCATAATGATAGTTACCATCCTGATAATATATTACAGGCTTTTTAAGGTATGCAAAATCAAATGCCACTGAAGAATAGTCAGTAATCATCACGGAAGCTGTTTTGAACATTTCCTGATAAGGCCCTTCGGATAATTTTACATGTTCCAGGTTAAAGTAATCCAGGAATTTCCATAATTCCGGATGGGGTCTGAACACTAAAGTATAACCCATTTCATTGGCAGCTTTATTTAGTTTTTCATTATTCAAAAAGCTGTTGATGTTTTTAAGGAAATCCGAATTGATAATCTCTTCAGGAGTGTCCAGATCACGTCTCCATGTTGGCATGAACAATATTTCATTTTTGGGGTCATTCGACAGATTATCGTAACGCGGAAAACCCAGTACAGGAATCCTGAACTCCTCATAGTTATAATGACCATTTACCATTGAATCCCTTTCCAAATCGGAAACGGTTACAAACAGGTAAAGATTCTTGTGGAATTTCTTAATCCACCAGGATATGTCATCCTTTGTTACACCATGCTGCAGGAAACAGAACTTATAGGTGTTCAGGCCCTCATAGTTATAGCTGTTTTCATGGGTAAACGGATTCAATATTCCACGGGTTACCTGAGAAATCATGATCTTTTCTGAGAACAGATACTTAATCCTATGCTTGAATGAACCGAATGGAACTATTTTATAGTCTTTGCTCAATCTTTCAAAGTCGGGACTGTCCTTATTTAAGATAAAATACTTTTCAATGCCATCATCCTGCTTTATGCAGTATTTGAACAGATGTTCCGCATTATCATCAGCAAAGGTATCCCTATCAATGAATAACCAGATTTTCCTGTTTCTCCAGAACGGATATAAGACTAGATGCAATAACCTATAAAAAATCGCCTTGCCTAAAAATGGCCCATGAGCTTTCAGTATCCTGAATAGTGACTTGAACTCCAATTTGATCATAGTTTTATATGAATACGGTTCAACATAGAATGTTCTGCCCCTAAAGTAAAATATCCTATCATTTTTAATCAGATAATTACCATAAATTGACAGACCAGCAAATTCCCTAAACATAATATGATTGTCCATTTCGAGCTCATTTCCATTCTCATGGTAAACTAATCTTAAGTTTAATGTAGATTTCTCATCCTTTTTAAGAGGGATTTTAAAATCAAAGTTATAAGGAAATTCCCAAGTAATTCCTAAAAATGTCTGTTTTGCCCTATTGGTAGTAGGATATTCAACATATTTGGCGATGAACTCCTCTTTTTTAGAATTTGGGAATTCCTTTATTATCTTGACTGACAGATTCCGGTAATCACAATTGCTTGAAAGTGAACCGGATAAATTCAGGGTATCTCCTATTATTTCTACAATGTCAATACGTATCTTATGGAAATGCAAACTGTTAATAAGATAATCATCAGATTTTACAAATACCTTACTCTTTTCAGGTTGTAACTCAACGTGAAAATCATCATTTTTCAGATACACCAGAAATGACCTGACAATCCTAGGCATTTCCTCATGAACTTCCAAATATTCGAATTCCAATTTATCCAGAATAGCATATAACTGATTCCAAAAACCTTCAATCTCATCTTTAGTGTCATAAATGGAATTCAAATCAGCGATACGAATGATTTGAGTTAATTCATTAGCAAAAATATATTGCAAATAATTTGAAATATTGCCGTTGGTTTTAACAATCAAATGATTGAAAAACAATTCAAATTTGTTGTTAACATAATCCTTTGTGTAAAAATCCTGGTCATACTTATATTGAGGTAATGTTTCTAAGAAAACATTATTTACAAGAGCATATTTATCTTTTTTAAGCAATATTTCTGTTAAAAATAACGTTTTCTCACAATCCACCAATTCTTCTGAAAATCTGTTTTCAATAGCATCATACTTTATGAATGAAGCTCCCAAATGAATTGTAGAATGGTTATAATCTTTAGTTAAATCAATGATATCCTCATTGGAATACTCAATTTTTGGAATAAACGCCTTAAATTTACCCCTGTAATACTTAACAGGAAATGAAACAATGTCAACTTCATCATGATACTTTTTCATATATCTTTTTGCATTTAAAAATGCATTAAACGGCAGTTCCCCTTCATTATCAAAAAAGTGGACCCACTCTCCTCTTATATGTTCAAATGCCAAGTTATAGTAATGGCCCATTCCTTCATATTTTTCATTATTTTGAAGTAAAACTATATTTTCGGGATATTTTTCTTTAAATTCCTGCGCAATTTCATATGACCCGTCACTACTTCCCAAATCAATTAATATAAGTTGGATGTTCAGTTTAAAATCAGAATTGCTTTCAATAATATATTCAATCCTTTGCTTGACTGATAGAATATCATTATTTATTATATCAATTATAGAAAGTTTAAAATCACTCATGCCTATCCCTAACCTTTAATATTAATATATAGATTTATAATTAATAAAATAAATACTTTAACTTATTTGTGCATGAATTCACCGATTTTTTAAAAGCCATGGAGGTTCAATGTTCAAATAACCACTTATAAACACGAACACAATTTTTCTGGTCAGTATATTTGAAAAACTTGTCAACTCTCTGTTTGTATTTGTCTTCCATTTCACAGCCATTCTCCATATATTCAATGATTTTATCTACCAAATCATCTTCATTATCGATTACATCACCAAAACCCATTTCCTCATAGCTGAAATATCCGTCGATGTAATGGTAATCGTGCCCCTCATGGTAATAGATTACAGGTTTCTTTAAAAATGAAAAATCAAAAAACACGCTTGAATAATCTGTAATCATGACTGCAGAATTGTTAAAAATGGTTTGATATGAATCATGAGTGTTGACTTCAATAACGTCCTCATCAATGGTGAACAGATCCAAAAACGGAACCAAATCATAATGAGGTTTGAACACAAGCTTATATCCGTGGTCCTGAATGGACTTCAGTAGCCTTTCATTGGTCAAGAAACTATTTAGCCTGTAATAATAATCTGATTTTTCAAAGGCTCTCCTATTGATGAGATATTTTCTCCAGGTTGGTGAAAACAGTATCTCCTTTTTGCTTGCCCCAAACTTCAAGTTATCATGACGTGGAAGTCCAAAAGCCTGAACGACATCCTCTGAATAGTTATAGGTATCTCCAAGTATAGAATCCCTTTCATAGTCGGAGGAAGTTAAAAAGAGATGAAGATTCTGGAAATACTTCCTTAACCAGTCAGATAGGTCATCCTTAATTACGCCGTGCTGGAGGAAACATTTCTCTACTGTCAGTAACCCATTAAAGTAAGGGTGATGAGGATTGAAAAACGGATTTAACCAGCTGTGGTTAACGTGAGAGGAAATCATCTTTTCCGCAAACATGTATAAAAACCTGTTTTTGAATGAACCTAACGGAACAATGTTCTTATCGATTTTTTTCATCTCTGCAAAATCATCACAGTCTTTGCTTATCACATAATATTTTTTGATTCCGTCATCCTGTTTGATTGCATAGCTGAACAAATGCTTTGCATTGTCATCGGCAATGTCCACCCTATCCTGGAACAGCCAAATGCGCTTGTTTCTCATGAACGGATACAGGAATAGGAACAATAAATGATAAAAGATCCCTCTCCACAAGGAGGAATTATGGTCCTTATTCATTTTTAAGATTGATATTATCTCCAATTTTGCGGATTTGATAAAGGAATATGGCTGCAGATGCAGGGATTCATCTTTCTTGTCATATATCACCATTTCATTATCCTTGATTAGGTAGTTTGACACTTTTGAAAGCCCTGCATCATAGTTTTGAAACTGCAGGGGATTGTGCATTTCGGCATGCCTGCCGTCCTCATCATAAATAAGATTGAAATAGATTCTTGAAACTTCATTGGAATCTATTGGAATTGTAAAGTCAACGCTGTAATCATATTTCCAACATATGCCTACTGATTCCATAGGATATCTATTAGTTGTTGGATATGAGAAGAATTTGCCTTCATAAACTTCCTTACTTCCATTTTCTTTAATCCTAATGGCCTGTAACCTAAGGAAATCATAATCACAATTGCTTGAAAACCATGCAGAGATATTCAGATTGTTATCAATTATCTCAACAATATCTAGAATCAGAAGCATGTTATGAAGCTCATTAATTGTATAATCATTTGATTTGAGAAAAACCTTATTCGATTCGACATCTATATGGAATTCATCGTTTTTGAGATAAATCAGCATTGTCTTTATGGTTTCCTCAAGGTATTTATGGTCAGAAATGATTTCATCATCGATGAATGATAATGTATGCTGCAAAACATTTCTAAACTCATTATATTCAGATCTGTTCAGAATTTCGGATGTAGGTACCCTATAAAAGTGATATGCATCATATGCAATGGCATATTTGATGAAATCCGGCAAAAATCCCTTATATTCTATGGAGTAATCAATCAGATGCTGGTAACAATCAATTACCTTAGGTGTGAAGAACTCCTTTTCAGACTTGATTGTATCTGCAAGGGATGATTCATCAGGTCTTTTACGATAATAATAATTTGTATCATTGACCAATGCATATTTCTCCTCATGGAGCAACAACTTATTAATTAAAAGAGCCCCTTCACCAATCCTCAATCTTTCCTCAAAAGTCAAATCTCCTAAACTCTCCCTTCTAATAAAACAGGAGGAAATGTGCAATTGAGGATAAGTGTAATCCTCATATACATTAATCACTTTGTTTTCAATAAATTTTTGAGCCAACATGTGTTCATCATCAGAATCCAGATATGTCAAGGGAATGGAAACAATATTGATATCCTCATGATGGTTTAAATAATCAAGAACAATCTCCAGTGCGTTTGATTCAAGCTTATCATCACTGTCCAAAAAGTTAATATACCTTCCTGTGGCATGTTTCAAACCCAAATTTCGTGCTGAAGACGGTCCACCATTTTCCTTTGTGAGAACCAAAACGTTATCAGGATACCTTTCCTGATAATCCAATGCTATTGCTGTTGAATCATCACTGGACCCGTCATCAACTAAAATCAATTGGGCATTCTCTTTGAAATCAAGTGTTTGATTAATCACTGACTCGATACATTCTTGAATATAGAGTTCAGAATTATAAAATGCAGTAATTATCGAAAAATTATAATCCATAATATTATTTATAAAAAGATAATATTTAAATTTTAAAAACAAAAATAAAAAAATTAAATATAATTTAGTAAATTCCTAAAATTATATTTAATACGGTAAATGCAACAAATGCAATAGTGATTGCAATTATATAGTTGTCCATTTCCAATTTATCCCCGGACATATGGTTGAAACCGAAAATGAATGGAATCAATGGGAATAACGTATAGAAATATCTCGCTTGAACACCTGCAATCTCATTCAGTTGTCCGACTGGAGTCCAAGTCAATAAAAGAACAATATATGTTCCGACATATATCATCATAAGAACAATGAACGCCCCAATCCTTGACTTTAAATTAATCTTTTCATGAGGATACAGCAATCCGACAGCACCTAAAAACATCAGGTACACAGGAATCATATGAACCCATGAAAATGCCAGATCATTTTCAAAGTAGTTAGGAATCCTCAATATCTCAATAATTGCATCTTTTTTATGAGCCAACATGTAATCCACTTGCTGAGTACTGTTAACGTCATAGACTATCCATTTCTGAAGCCTGTATGATTCAAAGAACCCTGGATTTGCATAGAATTTAGACCATAAAAGCGCAATTACAGCCAACAATACTACACATAAAAATCCATAATAGTAATTTTTTCCTTCAAATCTGTCCCTTGGAAGGAATACCAACAGAATTATGAATGCAAAGCATGTCACCTTACACAATCCAATCAAAAGCACCAATAATGAGAATATGAGCAGATTCCTTTCATTCAAACTGCCTTTAGGAGATTTATACATGCTAAAGAAGTAAGCTATCACTATCAGACCCATTCCGTTTATGAACGAATCGATACTCATTGACGCGCCTATATAAATCATGGTAGGAATGCATGCCATTACAAACAAGGGCACTTTAAGGATAGGAGTCTTTTTGATAGCCACCGCCGCCAAGCTAGCATACAGCAACACATTGAACATCCTTCCCAGCCACAACATCCATATTGCATTCAAATCCAATAATTTGGCAATGAAAATACCTAAAGCCTGAGGCAGATAACCAAAGAATGGGTTTTGAGCAAATGCATTACGATATGGCACTTTGGTATCATTGATCGGTTTCGTGTCTGCATCCGTGCGCAAAATCGAAGAGTTGTCATGGTCCATCTTTTCCGCACCGGATTTAAGGTGCATTACACCTCTAGCAGTCAAATCCAATACTGATTGCGAAACCTGAAACGAATTATTCTCATGGTGTGGGAACAAATCACCTGAAGCAGTAATATCTGCCCGAGCGAAATGCTCAATTTCATCAGGTATAATACAAATCGGAGTAATAACAGAACATATTATACCAAACATCAAAATAACAACAAAGGCCGTTTTATACAAGCTCTTATTATCAGACTTATAATAGGCAATGGATAAAACACCTATTATTGAAATTAAAAGCAAGGTCACTAATTCCAATTTGGGATGAGCATAGTTATCAAACCCAAACCTGATTAAACAATGAAACACAATCAATAGAAGGAACAGTATCCAATATTTTTTTGTATTTAACAGGTTGGATTTCAAGTCCACCCAATTATTCTCAATATTTTCCTTGATATCCATAATTTTAACCCTTAATTTTAAATAAAATCTTTACCATAAAACATGAAACGTCTTGCTAAAAAATTCCAGAACAAGACAATGATTGCCGCAATGACTTTAGAAATCAGATAATATAATCCCAAAATATCAGTAAAGAAATACAGCAATATTTCAGTGAAAACCAGCCCTATAGTACTGATTACAATAAACAAATTAAACTCTAAAACCTTATTATCAATATTATCCTGGTTGAAAACCCATTTTGTGCTCATCAGGTAATTGACCAAAACAGAGATAATAAAAGACAGAACTGCAGAAATCAGATAGTAAATTCCGCAAATGTCACTGAAAAAGTAAAGAAAGAAGAAATCCACAACAAATGCTGTTCCGCCTACAAAAATATATCTGAAAAATTGCAGGTAGAAATTATCTGTCTTTTCCTTAAACAGTTTGTTGATCAATATTATTCCTCTTTATTCTTTTTTAACTCATTCAATATAATCAAATGATGTTCAAGGCTTTCAGAATGCTGTTTTTTAAGAACATGCAATAACACTCCAGTGAAAAAGATTATGACAGCAACTATCACTACAGTTGAAATCACAATGAGTGTCGGGATTTTCAATACAACCCCTGAACTGAAATATTTAAACAGAATAGGGAAGAAGTAAATTCCAGCAATTATCAGTAGAATCAATGAAATCAATGAAAAGAATAGCAATGGCCTTTGATCACGTATCAAAGCAAAAATCATATTTATTACTTTATAACCATCCTTATATGTATTTAATTTTGATTCACTGCCTTCTATACGATCACGATAATTAATAGGAATCTCTTTAATTTTAAAATCATTAATCAAAGCGAAAACAGACATTTCCGTTTCAATTTCAAACTCCTTGGATGAAATCGGGAATGACTTGACAAAATCATAACTGAATGCCCTCATACCTGTCATGATGTCCTTTAAGTCGCTTTTGAAGAAAACATTAATAAATTTCCTGACTACTTTGTTTCCAGTATTGTGGAACGGCCTGTCATTCTCTTCAAAATAAGTTGAAGATAGCCTGTCTCCAATAACCATGTCCGCTTCTCCGTTAAGGACTAATTTTTCAAATTCTAATGCCTCTTCAGCAGGATAGGTATCATCTCCATCGACCATAATGTAACAATCGGCTTCAATATCCCGGAACATTGACTTTACTACGTTACCTTTACCCTGTTTATATTCATAACGAACGATTGCACCGCTTTTTCGTGCAATATCATCAGTGCCGTCAGTAGAATTATTGTCATAAACATAAATTTCAGCATGAGGCATTACTCTTTTAAAATCCAAAACAACCTTTTCTATAGTTGCGGATTCATTATAACACGGAATCAAAATAGCAGTTTTCATAAATAACACAACAAATTTTATAAAATATATAATATAATATAGTTTAAATGCTATATAAACCTTATTATAACAATTTAATCCAAGAAAAAGATTAATTAGTAATTATTCATCAAATATGAATAAAAAAAATAAAATATTGTAAAAATTGAAATTTCATAACAAAATAACTAAGTTCCACTCACTTTTTTTAGATAAGGGATTTTTGAAAAAATCCATACCAATCCCCATGAACCCACAAGCACTATCAGATAAACAACAGGAATCCATTTAAATGGATTTCTTGCAAATATAGGGAAAACATGTTCACTGATATGCAACAATGTCCAAATGAACAGGTAATGAGTCAGATATATTCCATAGCTGCAGACACTGATTGAAGTAATCGCCTTTCCAAAAGAAGAGCTTTTCATTGAAGTAAAAAACCTGTTTATGGATGACTCTTCATGGTCATTAGAATATTCCTCAAAGAATCTGAAGAATACAAAAACGCTGGTAGCCTGAATAACAGGGAAAATTGTCCTGTAGAAACTATCCCATATGCCCATATGATGATTGAGGATTAAAAAGACTACAAACGCAGTAGTTATTAAAAATGCAATCAGAGAAATTATCATGATATACTTCTTGGAAAGCTTAGGCTGGAAATTCTTCAAGTAATAGCCCAGCATAAAGTATCCTACATATCCCGCAAAGTAACTCAGTTCAATCTTCATAAATGGGAACATGTTTAATGTTGTCAAAATAATAGTCACCAGCCAGATAACTAAAAAATACTTGACACCGTCAAGTCCCTTGTCCTGAACAAATGAATTAATCACCGGAGTGAACAGATAAACTCCAAGCAACATCCATATGAACCATACATACCCCTTCTGGAAAATCGCAGCTATAACAAAATGAATAGTTGCATTGTCAGGATTCAGATAGATCCTAAGCAATATTGCAATTATTATCCAAAATACAAATGGAATAAATATTCTTAACAGTTTACTCTTTAAGAAGAATTTGATATCATAATCCCTGTTAAGCAATAAGGCTCCGCTTATCATGAAAAACAAAGGAACGCCTACGTTTCCAAGTGCGGCAAATGATGATGAAAACGCCCAGAACAGTGAATCAGGTGTTTCAACATGGGCAAACCATTTAGTAACATGGATAAGCAAAACCAAAAGGATTGCCAATGCCCTTATCTCATCAATATAGAAAATCCTATTCTTAACCTTAGCCATGATATCCCTTAATCTATTTTACACCAATCACTTCATTGACATATGGAACCTTGTTTAAGAGTGTCAGCATTATCAACGGAACAAATATTGCAACAAGCAGCAAGATAATGTTCAATATATAATAATTCACTGTTGAGAAAAGAAACTTGGATGCAATCTTCAGGAAACACAAGTGAGTCAGATAAATTCCATAACTGCATTTAGCCATACTTGCCACAAATTTGCGGAAAATTCCATTAGGATTATATAAGAAGTTAGGCTTGAAATTAAATTTGCCAAAGTTTTTGAATAAAGTAAATACACCAATGACCTCAATAGCGCCGAAAATGGAATATCTGTCAAATGTATAAAACTTATGTGGAGTTGAATTCATATATGAGATTGCCATCATACATATAATTGGTATTACAATTAATATGATTGAGAAATACGGATTATTAAGTATTTTCCTTTCAGTGTGCCTTAAATAATAACCTAAAACTACAAGACCTATAGGGCTTGTGAAATAAATTAATTTGATTGGGAAAGGCTGGAACAGTGTAAAGTCAAAAATACATGTGATTAACCAGAATACCAAAAAGTATTCAGCCTCTTTCAATTCCGCATGCAAAAGCCACTTATTGAATATTGGCATTATGAAATATGTTCCCAGAATCATCCAGAAGAACCAATACGGTAAAAATGTTGGAGACTTATATAAATATGCATTAAATACAAAATGCAATACTGAATAAACACTTATAGAATCTATCCAATGAAAATTAAAGTAATATGAAAATGCTATTACTATCAGACTCATGAAAAATCCCCAAAATAAAAATGGGGCTACAATACGAGGAAGACGCTTGCCTAAAAATGACCTTATCTCCCAGTCACGACCCAATGACAGTGCACCTGAAAGCATAAGGAACAATACTACTCCAATCCTGAAAGATATCAGGTTAAAATCTGCAAAAAACCATCTGAATGTTGGAATTGTTCCATAACCCATTGCAGCCAGTGCATTGGTCTTATAGAATACATGAATCATGATAACTGATATAATTGCTAATGCCCTTAAGGCATCAAAATAAAAAATACGCTTAGATTTCTTTTTCCCTACGTTTGCGTTCGTCATAAATTTTCCCATCCCAAGTTTAATATAGATTACTTTTTATAAATTAGAATATATAAAATTAATGTAAAAAAAAGGATTTGATTAAATATATCAAGTTAATGACTGATTATCCAATCATAACACCGTTTAGAGTTGTTATGGTCATGGAATTTGAAAAATTCGTCGACACGCTTTTTGTAGATATCCTCCATCTCACAACCATTGTCAATATAATAAATTATTTTTTCAACCAATTGTTCCTCTTCGGACACTACTTCGCCGAATCCCATTTCCCTGTACTGGAAATATCCATTTTCTGAATCATAGTGATAGTCATTGGCATATTGATAATATATCAATGGTTTTTTGAGATATGAAAAATCAAAGAATATTGAAGAGTAGTCTGTAACCATTAGTGAGGATTCATTGAAAATATCCTGATACCTTCTGTTCAAATCAATCTTTACATAATCATTTTTTGAAAAAAGATCCAAATAGGGAGTCAGTTCAGGATGAGGCTTGAAAATAATTTCGTAGCCGTTTGATTTTGCATGTTCAATGAGTCTTTCGTTATTGATCAGTGAATCGAAACGCCTGAAGTACTCAGAATTTACGAGTTCCTCATCGTTTGTGATATAATTCCTCCAGGTCGGCATGATTACAATCTGTTTTTTCAATCCGGAATTGTCCAAATTGTCGTAGCGAGGAAGGCCTAAAAGCTGGATTACCTTATCCGAATAGAAATAACCCTCATCAAAGAGTGATTCGTATTCCTTTTGAGTGGATGAAACGATCAATTTCGGATTTCTGTCATATTTCCTAAGCCATGAGGACATGTTATCCTTAATCACTCCATGCTGTAAGAAATAAAAATCCAAATTTGTTATTCCTGCCATCAGAGGATAATTCTTATTCAGAAATGGATTTAAATCGAATTCTGACCCCTGAGATGAAATCAGCTTTTTGGTAAACATATAATAGAATCTGTGTTTAATTGAATCGCAATCCAGGATGTGCTTATTGAAAAGTTCAGTTAACCTATTGAAATCTCTTGATGAATTGTGAATGGCAAAAAACTTGCGGATGCCGTCATTCTGGCCGATTGCATATTTGAAAAAGTGTTCCGCATTATCATCGGCCATTGTTTTCCTATCCATGACAATCCATATTTCCTTATTTTTCATGAAAGGATAGAGCAACAGGTACATCATTCGAAAAACAAGTGCCTGAGCAAAAAAAGCGGGCCTTTCCTTAATTAAATTAAGCAATCCTTTAGATTCCAAACTTAATAATTTTGAATATGAATAATCCACTACATTAAACGACCCGTCATAAAAAACAATCTTGCCATCTTTCACATAATAATTACTGTATTCAGATAAATTGCAGAATTTTCTGAATCTTATTGGACAAGATTCACTGTTATCAGGCAGGATATCAATTTTCAATTCATTATCTTTAACAGGAACATTAAAGTCAAAATTAAATATGGATTCATCCCTTCTTGTTGGATAGTCATAGGAATCCGGAGAGAATTGTTGTCCGTTTACAAAAAATACGATTTTCGTGTTAACGTCATCCCTTTTAAGATAACCAGAAATATTTATGATTCCATCACGCAATGTGATGAAATCTATTTCCATTTCAGCCATTTCTTTCACGTTCAATACTTAATAACCATATCCATCGTCAATAACCAATGCATTCACACCATGATAAGCCTTGTTGAATAAAGTTCCGTTATAGTTGGTATGAATTGTATAGTTTCCATTATCATATGTTGATAAAACAACTGAGGCTTCACCTGAATCATCGGTTACAACATCATAATTGTTTGCCCATCCTGAATCATCAAGAATTTTAATATGGACAGGTTCACCAGGATAAACGTTTCTATACTCATCAGTCAAAACGATTTGGACCGCATCACCATTTTTCAGGGATGAATTACTGATTACATCAACTTTTGTATTGTGGGAATTTGCCTGGACAAACAAGAATCCGCCAATAAGGATTAAAAGAATTATTATCACTAATGTTATGATAGCTTTTGAATTCATATTCCACCTAATCATTGTGAACTAACAATACGTCCACATCACTGTTTTTAAGCACCTTTTCAGTTACGCTTCCAAGGACAAATTTGTGAATTCCACTTTTTCCTGAGGAAGATATCACAATCAAATCGACACCTTCACTTTCCGCCACTTTAATAATTGTTTCAGCCGCAAAACCTGTTACAACCATCTTTTTAACATTTACATCATCTTCAAATTTTGCAGCCATATTGTCAACAAATCTTTGAGCATCCTTTTTAAGCTTTTCATTCACTTTTTTGACTTTTTTTCTGGATTGAAAAGCACTGGATGTCAATCTGCCGGCAACAGATAAAACAATTACTTCACCGTCTTTATCAATTAGTTTTTCTACTCTATCAACTTCCTGGTCGGCATATGTTGAACCGTCTGTAGGTAATAAAATTTTTTCATACATTTGCTTGCACCTTTATTATGTAAAAATATCTCTGTATTTCATAGTTAATAATATTTAGTGAATGAAAAATCAGCTGAAAAACTTTAAATTAAAAAAAAAATTTAAAAAAAAGATTATAAAAGAGCTTTAATAGCTTCTTTTACGTCGTTTAAATCTTCTGTTGGCTCGAATCTGCGAACAACATTACCTTCACGGTCAACTAAAAATTTAGTGAAATTCCATTTGATGTCATTGTTATCCTTGTAATGCCTGTCCTTCATCTTAACGACAACCTTAAGTTTTCCAGCTCCTTTGCCTGTCAAGCCAGTGAATGGCTGTTCATTCTTAAGATATTCGAATAATGGGGATGCATCTTCACCATTGACATCAATCTTTTCAAAGATTGTATACGGCACCAGCCATTTGGATCGGCAAACCTCTGTGATTTCTTCAGTAGTTCCAGGTGCCTGACCTCCGAATTGGTTGCATGGAAAATCCAGGATTTCAAAACCTTGAGGGTTGAATTCTGCGTATATTTCGTTTAATTCTGTATATTGTGGTGTGAATCCACATTTTGTTGCTGAGTTTACTATTAAGAGTACTTTGTCTTTGTATTGGGATAGAGAAACTGTATTTCCATCACCGTCTTTTACTTCAAAATCATATACTGACATAGAAATGCCTCCTTGCAATTAGATTAACATTGAACCTATTTAAAAGTATTGTGAAAAAAACTATATAATTATGCCAAATAAATTTTAATGTATGACAAGACAGGAAAAAATTATAAAAACCAGCGTGATAGGCATCATTGTCAACCTCATTCTTGTTGCGTTCAAGGCATTTGTAGGAATAGTGACAAATTCCATTGCGATTACCTTGGATGCGGTCAATAACCTAACCGATGCACTATCATCCATTATTACGATTATTGGAGCGAAGCTTGCAAATAGGCCTCCTGATAAAAATCATCCGTATGGATATGGGCGTATCGAATACTTCTCATCAGTAATTATTGCAGCAATCGTATTGTGGGCTGGAATAACAGCCTTCATGGAATCCTGGCCTAAGATTTTCACACCGGATGTTACAAACTACACTACAGTTTCACTTGTAATCATTGCTGTTGCAATCGTTGTTAAGCTTGCATTGGGCAGATATGTGAAGAGCGTTGGTGAAGACATCAACTCACAGGCGCTTGTAGCTTCCGGAAGCGATGCCCTTTTTGATTCAATACTTTCACTGTCAACATTGGTTGCGGCTTTAGTCTCAATATTCTTTCACATTTCACTTGAGGGAATTCTAGGGGTAATCATATCAATTGTTATTATCAAGGCAAGTATTGACATGATAAGGGAAACTGTCGACAGCATGATCGGTTCAAGGATTGATTCAGAGTTATCCAGAAAAATCAAAGAGTCAATATGTGAGCTTCCTGAAGTCTATGGGGCATATGACTTGAGTTTGCACAACTACGGACCTGAAGATATGCAGGGATCAGTGCATGTGGAAGTCGATGACAGCCTGACCGCATTGGAAATACATAATTTGACACGCCAGATTTCACTCAAAATCTATGAGGAATTCTCAATCATACTGACAGTTGGAATATATGCCCGAAACAATAAATTCAATGATATCAAAAATGACCTATACGAAATTGCATCAAAATACGATGAGATTATTGAAATTCACGGTTTCATAGTCTATGAAACCCAAAAGCTAATAACATTTGACATGATTGTTGATTTCGATGCAGACAGGCAAAAGGTCAAAAACAAAGTATTAACAGAAATCAAACAAATGCATCCTCAATTTACCTATCAGGTAATTGATGATTTTGACGTGAGTGATTAATATATACTAGTTTAGACAAACATTATATCAAGGTGATAAACAATGGAAAAAAATAATATTATTTTAATTGCTATTGCAATTCTTGTGATTGCACTTTTAGCAGTTGGAGCATATATTATCGTCACCGACAGTGAAGCTCCAGTAAATAACGTTACTGTTGCTAATGCCACTCCAAATAAAACAGTCAATGACACTCCTAATGTCATTATGATTGATAAGGACGGCAATGTTTCAAATGACACTGTTGTTGGAGATAACTCACCAAGAAACGACACTAATACCACTAATAAGACTGCACGTGTATATAACCCTCAAACCGATTCATATGTAACTGTTGTCGGTGAAGGTTATGATGTTGAAGTTGACAGATGGTACACATACGATACAGACGGTGTAAGATACTACAATACAAGAATTAAATAACTTTAATTCTTTTCTTTTTTTTATTTTATAAAAACCGAATTTGTCAGATTATCCCGATATGTTGTCTCATCCCTCAAAGATTCGATGTGATGAATGACATTAAGCTTCAAATCCTCTAATTTTATGCGGACTTCCAAGTCATTGAAATCAACCTGAAAATGAAACACGTATTTCACATGCATATCATAGTCATATATTACCCAAGTGGGTCCGTTGATGTCTAGAAACTGAATTGACCATCTGTCCATGACTTTTGTGATTTGTGACGTTATCTTGTCAACATCAAAGTTTTCATCAAGAAAGATTTCCTTCATTGGTATAGATCCTCAGATTCGTTTTGAGGAGCAAAATTAAGCTCGATTTCCTCACGGTTAAAAATTCCGAATGTGGTGATTTCGCTTTTGCGGATGGTTAATGCCTGACCTGCGTTGCCGTCTTCAATTGATATCAAACTGACATTCAGCCATTCATCGTCCTCGGAAAGGTATGAGCAAGGCTCAAATAATTGGAATTTAGTAATGATTGTTAAAAGAAGGTCGCTGATGTCTGCACTTTTTCCGGTGTGTTCCTGATTCAGGTTTAAAATTTTGTCTTTTACATTCATAAAAGTAGTTTTGTTGTCAAAATATAAGTCATTTTCTAAAAGAAAAATGACAGTTAAAATCAGCAATATAACCTCAAGACAAGACATTAACAATACATGATTAAGCGAATTGAAGGATTCTTCTCCTAAATGGAAATCAATCGGTCAATGTTTGAGGCTGCAACTTCACAGCCCTCATTTAAAATCAGCCAAATCGCCTTAATAAAACCTTCATCATTTAAAATTTGGCAGTTTTCCATTTTTAAAGCAACATAATTCGGCCTGTCCAGAACATCTTTTAAGAATTGTTCCTTTATGTCTTCGCGCATTTCCCTATCAATCAAAGATTCCAAAATCTCCTTGATGGATAAAGCAAAGGTATTTCCAATTGATTTTGTTATTTCAATTTCGTCTTTTGTCATTTCCCCGTCCATTTTCCGTTCAATGTCTGTGAATGAAGAGTAATCCTGAAAACCGAAAATCGTGAACCTGCCCTCGACGTTGTGGGCTGCATACTCATCAATCAATTGGGTGAAATGAGTATATGACAATATAAATGTGACCAACGATTCAGTGAAGGAATTTCGTGTGCTATCCAATAATTTGCAAAGAACATGAATCAATATTTCCTGGATTAAAAAATGGGACAATTCATGAATCAATGTAGTGATTTGAAGGGATTTTGTTGATCTGTCATCAATGGCAATGGCATCTGATTCAAAATAACCCAGCTGACCACCAGATGACTTAAATTCAACCTTGACAAAGGATTTGACGAACAATATTACTTTTTCAAGGATGTCCAGACCATCATAGTATATCTCATTTTCCTTAACCAGATTGTCAAAATTTAAAAATGCCTGGGATTTAATGTCATGCAGAATAGTCGAATAATCATCTATTGTAAAGTCGAATTCATTTATTTTTAAGAGATTGTCTTTATTTAATAACTCATCAAATGAACTGTAATTATTTTGCCCAACAAAAGTGAATTTAGGCTCTGATTTAATATCTCGAACATCAACTTTATCTGAAATGTCTTTAAGATGAACCAAGCAATCAAGACAAACAATGTCAGCCTTTAGATATTTGCGACCGCATTTAGGGCAATATTTAGATGGGGTCTCCTTAAAGACAGGAGAGCATAATATTAATTTAGAATCATCAGATTCATCCAATTCATCGATGTCCTCAGAGAAATCAATGGATTCAATCTTACTACATGAAACATCTTTATAACAACATTTAATTGAATCAAAAAGAGGGAATTCTTTAAAAACCCCATTAATCAAATCCATTTTTTCAGTATCATTCTGACTATACGTTGACAGATCCCTAATATTTCCGGTCATGAAAATCCCCACAATTTAATAATATTTTTGACTTACTCACTTAAAAATTTTTCACAAATCAAGACAAATTAGAAAACTTTAATTTATAATGAAATATATATAATTAAATTAATGAAAACAATAGCTATTGGTGTTGGTGAAAACGAAAATATCATACAAGCTTGTCATATTTTCAAAGAAAAACACCCAAAAACGGATATAAGACTTATATATAGTGATGATGACTTAATAAAAGCTGTTTTAGACGATAATGTCGATGCAGTAGTTCGTGGGTCACTTCCTGCCTCCAATATTATGCAATATCTCAAAAAACATTACCCTAACCTGTCAAGGGCAACATATGTTAATGGAGACGGACATGAATTTCTGTTATCTCCTGTAGGGATTGATGAAGGCAATACCGTTGAGGAAAAATATGAAATCGTTCGGAATTGTATTGACTTTCTAAAAAAAGTGGGCAAAAAGCCTAAAATTGCAATTTTGGCTGAAGGAAGGGAAGATGACTTCGGAAGAGGCAGCGAAGTATCAAACTCAATAATCGACAGCAAAAAATTAACAAAAATGATACAAGAAAATACAGATGAAGAAGTCGAAAACTGCTTTATTTTAATAGAAAAAGCTATAAACAGCAAAGCCAACATTATCATTGCTCCTAACGGACGTGCAGGAAACATAATTTTCAGGACACTTGTTCTGGTCAGTTCATGGCCAAGTCATGGAGCAGTAACCTTCGGCATCGACAGGGTCTACATCGACACAAGCCGAGACCAAAGCATTGATGGTTATGTCCGTAGTTTAATTTTAGCTGATGAATTATCAAAATAAGTGATGAAAATGTCAGAAAACATACTTTATAGATTATATGAATGGTACATTACACGTGATTTAAAGCCGGAAAAAATGCCAAAACATGTTGCTATAATTATGGATGGAAACAGGAGATACTCCAAAATTCAAGGAAACATTGACGTTATAAAAGGTCACGAAATAGGAGTGGACACCTTGGAGAAGGTTCTTGACTGGAGTATCGAACTTGGAATTGAAATTATTACCGTTTATGCCTTTTCAACAGAGAACTTCAACAGGCCACAACATGAAGTCGAAGGACTGATGAAACTCTTTGTCAAAAACTTCAAAAGGTTAGTTGACCACGAAAAAATACACAGAAACGAAGTCAGGGTGAAAGTGGTCGGAAGAACCGAGCTAATGCCTGAAAGCGTGCGCGAAGCAATCAAGGAAGCTGAAGATGCAACATCAAAATATGACAAAAGATTATTTAACATAGCTATTGGATATGATGGACGTTTGGAAATCATAGATTCCTTTAAAAAGATTATTGAACAGGTGCAAGCCGGTGAAATCACTGTCGATGATGTTGATGAAGAACTTGTAAGCAAAAACCTTTATACAGGAGGACTGGCCGATCCTAATTTAATTATCCGTACCAGCGGAGAGGAACGCCTAAGCGGATTCCTGCTATGGCAATCATCCTATTCAGAGTTGTATTTCTGTGAAACATTATGGCCTGAACTTAGGAAAGTTGATTTTATAAGGGCCATCAGATCATATCAAGAGCGCGAACGCAGATTTGGAGTTTAAACATGATCGATACCCATTGCCACATTGATTTTAAGGACTTTGACAGCGACCGTGAGGACGTCATAAAAAGAGCCCGGGAAAAGCTTGACCATGTTATCGTTTCAGGATACAGCAACGACAGCAACATGGATGTCCTGCAGCTTTCAAAAGATTATGAAGGATTCATATATCCTACATTCGGATTTCATCCGGTAAGCTCACAGAACGCCACTGAAGAAGACATCAAAACAGCACATGAAAATATTGACAAATATCTAAATGACATTGTTGCAATTGGCGAAGTCGGAATGGATTACTTTTACGTTACAGACAAGGCATTGCGTGAAAGACAGCAGGAGATATTCAGAGGATTTCTGGAACTTGCAAACGAATATAAAGTGCCTATTGTCATGCATGTTAGGGACTGTGAGAAAAAGGCAGTCAACATCATTCCAGAATACGAAGACATTCCATATTTTGTTTTTCATTGTTACGGAGGAAGCCTTAAGACTGCAAAAAAGATTATGAACATGGACAACTGTGTTATGAGTTTTTCCACAATGTTGTGCTATTCAAAGCATCATCAGGACCTTATTGAAAAGATAGACCTTGACTATGTCCTAACCGAAACCGACAGCCCATATCTAGCCATGACAAAAGAAGAGAGAAACGAACCTGCAAACGTTGTCAATGCAGTTCATAAAATCGCTGAGATAAAAGATATGGACGTTGAAACTGTTGATGAAATCACCACCAGAAACGCCCTCAAGATTTTCAAAATCTAGAAATGCAGGGTGAAATTAAGGTTAATCAGCACATCCCTATTTTCTTTGACTGCTTCTATTTCCAGTTCAAATTCATCTAAATCGTTTTTAACAAGATTTATCAAGTGATAATCCAGAAGGGAATCGTTCAAATATACAATGAACTGATTCCTGTCTATTTTTATTGATTTTCGGCAGAACATTTTGAAGGCATAGAAATAATACTCCAATCTGAAAATCAGATCTTCCCTATCTCCATTGCCATTGATGAAATACTCCTTCAAATCTTTTTGCAGTATTTTTCCCTCATCACCAACATCCGCCTGGAATGTTTCCATTTCAATCAAATCATTCATCAATTGCTGTTTTTCTTCTTCATTATACATTTAATCACTTAACTTGAATTTCAATTTTAAAATATTATATGAATTAGGCAAAAATGTGATTTCAAACCTATCAAATGCATCATCCAAATTACGCAGGAGATCAAATTCCAAATCATCAGGAATGATATACAATATGAATGAATCCTCAGTTATTTCAACCCCCAAATCCTCTAAAAGAGGTATTCCAAGCTCAGAAATGAAAACATATTTGTACACTATAATCTCGTAATCATTCAATTCCTTATTGGATTTGATTATTTCAATCAATTCCTCTTGTAATTTACTTGCTATTCTTTCAAAAGTCATAAAAATCGTTTATATACATTTAACTTGTGTGACTTGTCATGATATTTGTTTGGGTCCTGTAAGCTGTCGAAGGTGCTGTTCGGCATGAATTGGCTACAGGCATCATTCGGATTTGTGTGGCCGTTTCCCAAACGGCAGACCACCCCCTGAGCGGGGCCTTCCAATTGGGTGACTGTTTGCCAGTACTTGCAGTTAAGGCATACCCTGTCATAGCCTGCCTCTGAAATGTTAATGTCATCAAGATACATTGTTCACCTAGAGCAGATTCCTTTCGGCAAATACCTCTTTTGCTGCCATGACTGCATTGATTGCTTTAGGAAACCCGCAATAAGCACTCATCTGCATCATGATTTCAACAATCTCTGTAGGAGTATTACCTACATTCAATGCGGCATTGATATGCTCCTTAAGCTGAGGAATTGTTCCAAGAGCGGTCAACGCTGAAATTGTACAGATTTCACGTGTCTTCAAGTCGACTTCGTCACGGGTATATATTTCAGAATACGGATACTCAATGACGAATCTTGACAAATCAGGAGCGATTTCATCAAGTTCCTTAAAGATTTCTTCAACTGACTTATTTTGAATGCCCTCCAAGCATTTTTTACCTTTTTCATATCTGTTCATAATTTATTGTATATCCCTAAATCCATTTAACATTAGCGGTTGTGTAGACATAATGTGGAGAAAACACCGGATTATACAACTTATTCGTTGATGATGTACTGTTGAAGCTTACAGCAATTGACTTTCTCAGGTTATAGTTTATCCTATCCCCAATGGAAACCAGTTCGGAACTGCTGAAGTGTTTGGACGTTTTGGCATATACCCTGAACTGTATCCTCTTTTTATCATAGTTAATGTCATGGCCCAATTCACTATACGAAACGTTGACTATTTCAACATCATGGGGATACAGCAAACTTGTCTTTGATTGCGAATAATCGCAAAACGTGTCCTTCGGATAGATTGCTACGGAAGATGTTGCAATCCCTTCATTTGCACCGCTTCGAGCTGCACTCATCGCAACATTCAATTCCTGTTCATTTGCTACAAAGACTATCGACAGCATGACAATCAGTATCAAAACGCCAAAAACAAAGAGGAATTCAGCTGAAATCTGTCCCCGATTATCCCTCATGATATCACAACCCCTTCAGCGGTTTTTGTTATCACATAGCTTCTTCCGCTGACCAGCTTATATTCCGAGTCCAGGTCTGCCAGCATCATCAATGTCTCACCTTTTTTATCTCCGTATTCCATAGTCAGCCTGTTCCTCTCAGCGGTAATCTCAAAATATCCCTTATCGGATGGCAGCCTGATGTATTTTGAATATCCGATTCCATTCGAGTTTACCTGACTGATTTGATTTGCCACATCATCAAGAATCATCCTGTGCATTGCACTATCTTCAATATTCAAACTTGACGATATTGCGGATGATGCGAAAAACAACACACCTAATGCAATAATGACAAGAATAAATAATGAAAATAGATATTCTATTGAAATAAAACCTTTATTATCCATATTTCTTAATTATTTTAGAAATTAATAAATTTTGCTCAAAATCAAAGTCAATTTTGATACAAAATGATTAAATAATAAATAAATTAAAAATAATATTATGAAAGGTAAAGTTGTTTTTATTGGTGCAGGACCTGGAGATCCTGATTTAATCACCGTTAAAGGAAGAAATGTAATTGAAAAAGCTGACGTAATCATCTATGCCGGTTCACTTGTCAATAAAAATGTTTTATGTCCTGCAAAAGATGAATGTGTAATCCACAATAGTGCTTATTTAAATTTAGAGGAAACTGACGCAATAATAACTGAAGCGGTTAATGAAGGCAAATTGGTAGCCCGTGTACATACCGGCGACCCGTCAATCTATGGGGCAATCGGCGAGCAAATACGCGAACTCAAAAAGCACGACATCGAATATGAAATCATACCGGGAGTAAGTTCCCTATTCGGTACTGCAAGTGTTCTTGAAGCGGAGTTAACTTTACCTGAGATTTCACAAAGTGTCATAATTACACGTCCGGAAGGCAGAACTCCAAAACCGGAAGGTGAAAGTCTTGCTAGCTTTTCAAAGCATCATGCAACCATGTGCATCTTTTTGGGCATAGGAATGATTGACAAGGTGGTTGATGAACTGCTGGAAGGTTACGAAGAAACAACTCCTGTTGCAGTAGTCAAAAAGGCAACTTGGCCAGACCAGCAAATAATTAGAGGAACCCTCGCAGATATTGCACAAAAAGTTAAAGATGCCAATATTACAAAGACTGCAATGATTGTGGTGGGAGATGTCTTAGACCCTGGAGACTTTAATGCATCCAAGCTATATGACAAGAACTTCAAACATGAATATCGTTAGATTTGGGAATTGATTTTTTATCCCACTTTACTTATTTTTTTAAACCGCACCTATGACATTAATATCATCAAACACATCATAGTCTGAAACATATACCATACAGACCTCATCTCTTATTCCGAATACGAATGCATAACCTTCATTTTCATATTCCAAATAATAACCTGTATAACCATACATTTTAGCAGGAGTTCCACCCAAATCCGCCGCTACCTTCTGGCTATCAATTCCGGCTCCGGGAGTCCTTGTAACTCCTATCTCAATATAATTGTCATCATTGCTCCAGCCCATTGCGCTTGACTTGACGTTTCCGTCGTAGCTGACATCGGTCCTCAGAGGTTCCTTGACATAATCGGCAGGGATTTCAAATTCCACATTGTCCACCTTGACCGTTTGAGTATGGCCAGTCAATAGAATGGATGATAAAAAGACCGCAATAATTGCAAAAATAACTATTATTATCAGCATATGCTTGTTTAAAAATCTGTTCTGTTTATTTGGAACCTTTTCTCCACAATTGGCACAGAACAATGCATCTTCCTTTAATTTTTCGCCACATTTACTGCAAAATTCGTCCATTTAAACACCAGTGATGATTAGGTAGTTGAAGAAATGATTAAAAATCTAGCTGTACTTATCCTTAAGTTCATTCATCAGTCTTAATTTCTCAAAAGCAACATCCTTTGGAGCCCTTCTCAATCCGCAATCAGGATCCAAAAGCAAATTATCCTTTCCGACAATTTCAATAGCTTCTGTGATGAGATTATCAACATCATCTGCATCATCAACAACGTTTACAGATGAATCGAGACATCCGAAACCTATCTTTTTGTTTGAAACAAGATTATAATTTTCCTTTAAAACATCAAGATTGACATTGTTTCCAGCAAACTCGAAATCCAATATGTCAACATTGAATCTGGAAATGTCCTTAAATGCATCCTTAAGGATTCCGCAAACGTGCATAGCCAACGGTATTTCCAATCCATCATGCAAAATGTCTATGGCTTCACGGGCGGTTTTCATATCCACCATTCCGGTTGATAGGAAAGGCTCATCGATTTGAATATAAACTGGATTGACCTTTTTTGCTATTGCATCCACTTCAAACTTCAAAGAATGTGCCAAATCGATTATGGCATCTTCCTTGTTTTTGTAAAAACCTGCGATTCTTGAAGAGTGAACGATTGTATTCGGACCTGTGATTATCCCTTTAACGCCTTTGCCTTCAGGAATTCTTCCGTTAAAGTAATCTTTCATGACCTTTTTGGCAAACTGCAGGTCCTTAACTGAAATCTCCTGAGTAGGATTTCTGATTTTTGAAACAATTTCAGTATTTCCGTCAACAATCCTCATTCCAGGAATATACTCTGTAAAAATAGAAACCATGTCTCCCCTGACCTGACCGTCGGAGATTATATCCACTCCTGCATCAAGCTGGGCAACTACACTACTTTTAATAGCCTCTTTAAAAGGGTCATATGCTCCAAATGCATTCAATAACTTATCTTTGGTTGAAGATGGCCCTTTTACTTCAACTGGAAAACTTCCAACAACTGTAGATCTCATTTTTTGTTACCAGTATCCAATTTTCTGATTTTTTCGACTTCTTCCTCATCGATTGGAAGCTCTACAACGGAAGTTCCGTGACACGGTTTTGTATACGGCAGGAATACTGTTCCCTTTTCATTGTCAAATCCTATTGGAATTGGTGGAATTCCAATAACGCGAACACCTAAAACCTCATCGCCAGGCTTAATGTAAACAATATCATCTGCCTTGAATCTGATAATCATTGCACAGTCCTTAAATCCTGCTTTGGATGCATGGATTTCATAGTTATCAGACTGTTGAAGGTAAGTATCTAAACAAAAAGACATTCTATTCAAACTCCTTTATTGCTCTTTCAAATTTAACTTTTATCGGTGAAGGATTATGGAAAGCCCTTACAGCCGCAATATATGCATCGCTTCCGCTCTCTTCAATCATTGTTACAAATTCAGCCACTTCATCAGCATCCCTTGAAAATACCAGTGCCAGGGATTTTGTCTGCAATATCTGGTCGAATGTTACGAAAAATGATGCTGCTGCATCCTTGTGAACAAAACCTACCAATAAATCATAATCTCCTTCTTTGATATCCCCCAATGTTCTTTCCAAATCAACAATATTAAGATTGTAAAGTCCTTCTGGGTCAGATATCTTTACAAGTTTGGAAGCCGCAGGGTTTGCAGCAATGGTAGTATCATAACCCATTTTTGTCAATTTATTAAAAACATAAACAGCCATCGGAGTTTGAGATGGAGTTTCTGGACATCCAAGTAAAACTAAAGCTTTCATAAAATTACCTCTATGATCTTGTTTTGAGTGTAACTACATTAGCCAAAATAAAAGTACCGACAAATATGAATGTTAATAATGCCATACCGTTGATTGTTCTGTTAAATACAAACATACCGATTAATGCCTGTGCACAGAATGAAGCCAATGCTCCTGTCAACAATACCTCTCTTCCCAAGTATTTCTTGTTGTTTTTCTCTCTTTTTTCTCTGTATCTGTTTAATACCTGGAAACCAATCAGTATAGTTCCAAGCACAAATACCATCAATCCTACAAGTCCCAATATACCAAAGTCAAAACCATAACCAAAGATACCTGGAAGCATATAATCGATTGTATCCTTTTGGTTTACCAGTATACCAAAGAACATTGGGAAAGGAAGTCCGAAGAATAAAACGAACTGCATCGGCAACGTAATATAACCTTCAGCAAATGCCGTACCTTCCGCTCCCCAATAGGAAGCCTTTGCACTGTGTCCTATTAGCTGAATGTTATGCAATACAGTCTTAATACTTGATAATGAGTATTGCTCAATCCTGCTGAACCTCAATATAGGTGAAAAGATTGTCATACCAGTTATTCTTGAAACGGCTTCCAGGAGAATAAAACCTACTCCTGCAACACCTAAGAACAAACCTACCCTTCTTAAGGTAATTACGGATTTTTCCCTGAATGATTTGGATATAATCAAATAACCGAAGAATAAACCAATCAGCCATAAGATTAAAAATGACCTGTGCATCAATCCACCGAAAATGGTGATTCCTGCCAGGAACAATATTACAAATCTTCTAAGAGGCCGTATATCCACACCCGATTCCTTCATTACCTTCAGCGATGCCAAAGCAGCAACCGAACCCATAAGAGCGATTGGCCCGAACGGGTGAGTGAATTCCGCTTGACTTGAAGACAATATCAAAAGAGCGATGTCCGCTCCAAAAATAAGTGTAAAACCACCCATAACAAACAATGATAAGAAGGTTACAACACTTAAGGACAATGGAATCAAGTTTAGTGCAAATATCCATGCAACTAATAGCATTATTCCTACTTCAACAATTAATTGTAAGTGGTTTTGAGCAATTAACAACATATTACTATCACAAATTTAATTTATTAAAATATAAAATGGACTGACCGGGATTTGAACCCGGGGCCTCCGCCATGCCAAGGCGACGATCTACCATCTGAGCTACCAGCCCAAAAAATCAATAATGAATATCATATTACTATATGACATTATTACTATAAAAAACTATTTACCATTTTTGGCCAAATCATATAAATTATCCATAATCACCTGGAATAAATCATCAGTCTCAACATCAATTTTTTCATGGGGATTGACTATATACTCCAGTGCCCTTTCAATGACATCATCGGTATCATTGGACCTGTACATCAAACCCTTATCCACATAATACTGGTCAACTGACAATGTTTCACCAGGATAGCAGGAAATGACCGGAGTCTGAAGGATTGCAGCTTCCCTGTTCATTGTTCCACCCGCACCGATTACAAGATCTGATTTTTTAATGATGCTTGATGTGTCGACAGGCGGTTTCAATATATGAACATTCTCAATGCCTTCAAATATTTCAGACTGTTCCTTGAATCTTGGCAATATCAAAATATTGGCCACATTTTTCAGCTCATCAACAATAGGTGACAGGACTGACTTCCTGCAGTCAACATCAAGATATGATGCAAGTGAAGGTTCAGGCCTCATCAATATTGTCTTTGAATGATTTAAGTTAAGATTCAAATCGTCAAAAATATTGTCGTTATATACAAAACTTTTAAAATGCATCAATTCAGAGGTACCGTCATATGGAATGATAGTGTTCGGATCTGCACCGAATTTCATCAATTGCCAAAAGTCGATGCTACTTGGAGCAATAATCCTGTCACATAACGGAAGGGTCAGCTTATTGGCTGCCAATGCCTTTTCGTTATCCAAAACGTACAAACTTGGAATTCCAAGACCGAATGAGATTCTAGGAAGTTCAATGGAATGCTTGCTAAGGGCGACATCAACCCTTTCACCATGTATAATGTCCACAAGGTTGAATACCCTTTGTGTGCTCTCCCTAAGTTTATCATAAAGACTTACGCCATGTTTTCCAACTGAAATGAAGTCTATATCATACATCTCAAGCAACTTATGGATATCCCCAAATTGTCTTGCTGTGACAATAACATCCTCACCTTCGGCTTCCAGATATTTGATTACATCCTTGAAAAACCTTACATGAGGCGCATTTGAGATATCAATCCATACTTTCATGTTACCACCTAAATTAATTTGATTATTTCATTGCTTCTTCAATGACTTGAATGATTTCATCCAATCCTAAACCTTGTTTAAGACTTGATTTGATTACTTTAACATTTGGGTTTAACCTTTTAGCATCAGCGACCATCTTATCAGCATCAGCGCCTACCGCATCTGCAAGGTCAACCTTGTTTATGACAACAACATCTGATGTCTGGAAAATGATTGGATGCTTTTCTACAGTATCGTCACCCTCTGTGACACTTACTACGACTATTCTTAAATGGGAACCCAATTCAAAGTCCACAGGACAGATCAGATTTCCCACGTTTTCGATAATCACCATATCAAGGTCGTCCAATGGCAAGTCTTCAAGGCCATGGCCAACCAGATGTGCATCCAAGTGACATTCCTTACCGGTGTTCAGGCCAACTACAGGAACATCATGCTTTTCGATACGTCCTGCATCGAATTTGGAGATGACATCCCCTGCCAAAACACCAATCTTATAATCAGTATTATCAATAATCTCTTCAACAAGTGTTGTTTTACCGGAACCGATTGCTCCTACGAAATCAACACAGAATATGTCTTTTTCTTCTAAATTTTTTAAGTTTTTATCCGCTAATCTCTTATTAGCATCCATAATATTTTTTGCTACTTCCACATCTGCTACTTGGTGCATCTTTTCACCTCAATTCATTTAAGCATCATCAGGTTTTTCTATAACAATATTCTTAACAACAATGTCCTTACCGTTTAAAGTCTCTACACTTAAGCTGTCGCATTCAGGACATTTGACAAGTGGAGCATAATGGTCACTATCATCAAGTATGGCTTCGCCATGGAATTTACAATCGTGACATTCGATTTCTGCCGGAATTTCTTCAAAGACTATCTTTGCATCTTCCATTATGGTATTTTCAATCAGAACACCTAAAATGAACTCCAGCTGTTCCGGATTAATCATTGCCAATCTTCCAACTTCAACGGTTACTTCATTAACTTCAGTAGCATTATTTGCTTCGGCAGTTTCGAGAACCGCATTGATAATGCCCTGAGCCATTGATAATTCGTGCATTTTTTTACTCCTCTATAAACATTAATATTTTAAGTTTAGTTTTGTTTACATATAAAACTATTTAATATACCGGCATTATTTGAGTAATACTTAAACTGTTGAGTAAAGCAACATTTATATATTCAAGTTAAATAAAAATATTACTCAAAGGAGATAGTATTATGACTTACAAATCAAAATTCGGTTTTGGATGCATGAGGCTTCCGCTGACCGACGAAAAGGACCCTACATCAGTCGACCAGGAACTGTTCAATCAGATGGTTGACATTTACATGGAAAAGGGATTCAACTACTTCGATACATCATATGCATACCATAATGGAATAAGCGAAGTTGCCATCCGGAAAGCGGTAGTTGAGAGATATCCTCGTGAATCCTACCAGATCTGCGACAAAATGCCTACATGGGCATTGAGCGACGAGAAGGACAATGAAAAATTCGTCAATGAAATGCTAGAAAGATTGAACATAGACTATTTCGACGTATTCTTCATACACAACATCAATACACCATGGCTCAAGCTGGCCGAAGCGCACAATGCATTCGAATACGTTAAAAAGATGAAGGAAGACGGAATTGCCAAAAAAATCGGTTTCAGTTTTCATGACCATGCAAGTCTGCTTGAAGAGGTTCTGGACAAATATGGTGATTTCCTTGATATTGTCCAATTGGAACTGAATTATCTTGACTGGGAAGACCCTGCCATTGAAGCCCACAAATGCTATGACTTATGCGTAAAGCACGGGCTTGACGTTTATGTGATGGAACCATTAAAAGGTGGAGTGATTGTTAATCCTAATGATGAAATCAAAAATGACTTCAAGCAATTCAATCCGGACAAGTCAATAGCCAGTTTTGCTATTAGATTCTGCGCTTCACTTGAACACGTCAAGATGGTATTGAGCGGAATGAGCAAAATGGAAGATCTGCTTGACAATTGCGACACTTTTGAAAATTTCGAACCATTGACTAGTGAAGAAAATGAGTTTTTAGAAAAAATGGCTGACAAACTTAATTCAAGCGTTGCAGTGCCTTGCAGCGAATGCGGATATTGTGTCGACGCCTGTCCTGAAATGATTCCGATTCCTGAATACTTCAGCATGTACAACCTAAGCAAAAATCGTCCTGAATCAAACATCTACAGGCTATACTTCGATAAGTTGGCTGATGAAAAGGTTCCAGCAGATGACTGCACATTCTGCGGAACATGTCTGGACTACTGTACCCAGCACATTGACATTCCTGAAGAGCTGGAAAAGGTATGCGAACATTTTGAGGAAGGATTTACACCTTATGCAGGTTCTCCTTAAGCCACCCTCATTTTCAACTCACGAACCATTTCACCATTCTTATTTATTTTTGATGCCTTCTTATAATACTCGATAGCCTTTGGAAACATTCCTGACTGATAATATATCATTCCCATCAATGCAAGGGCTTCAGCGTTTTTATCATCGAAATCCAGAAGCTTTTCCAATATCTCTGATGACGTTGCCAGGTCTCCCTGATTATACAAATCGTAGGCTTCCTCATATAAAGTGTCAATGTCATCAAGGGAGCTCAATTCGACCTCTTCCTTTTTCGGTTTGCTTGAAAGCAGCACTTCCAACTCGTTCGCCATCATATTAGACCTGTCGCATGAAAGGGCCTTTTTGGTGAATGCCAATGCAATGTCCCTCTGGTCCTGTTCGTATAATATCTGAGCTATTAATGCAAGAGCCCTTGAGTGCCTGCTATCGTTGGCCAAAATACCGTTCAAAACATCCTTAGAAGAGGAATAATCACCTTTTTCATACAGTGCATATGCCTCATCAAACTCGTCAGGGATTTCCACATTCTCAATAATCACTTCCCCCTCAACTTCCACATCATCCTTTGATATCAATTTGGACATGTATTCCAAGATATACTTAGTGGCATTCTTGTGCAGCGGCTTGTTATCGTTTCCGCATTTCGGAGAATAGATGCATGCAGGACATCCGCTTTGGCATTGGCAGTTATCCAGCAAGTCTATGGTTGAATTTAAAAGCTCGACAAAAACCTCAACTGCCTTTTCGCAGATTCCTATTCCTCCTTCATAACCATCATAGATAAATATGGTTGCCTCCTGAGTATCCTCATGATAATTGGTTGACAGTCCTCCAATATCAAACCTGTCGCACATGGTATGCAATGGGAACAGTCCAATCAATGCATGTTCAGCACCATGAAGGCCCCCAGCAAACACCTCCTCTTCGTTTGGAAACATATCTTCAAGTGTTTCCATGACCTGTTTCGGTATTGTGAACCATAAACCCTTTGTATTGAATTTCAATGGAGGCAGTTCAAGTGGGTATGTTCCTACAGTTTTTGAAAACTGCATTTTCTTATACTTGAAATAGTCCTCGCTAACGGTCAATTCACCAAAATGTATTGTCAGCTTGCCGTATTTGGTCTTTGACAATTTCTTTTTGATGCTAATGTCAGTCTGGTTCAAAACCATTGTATGATAATCCACGGCTTCTTTTGACACGTTGACAAAGCCGTTCTGCAAATTAACGCTGTTTACCACATAGGTGTCACCCTTGTTGATTAGAATAGCACCTTCATGGGCTTCACGGTAAACCTGTGAACGCTCCATTGTTTCAAGCAATGCACCATTGTTCATGACTTTGAACTCTTCAGAGGAAATTTGGTCAAGAGAATGGTCCATTGCAGGATTGTCATCATATGGATAGATGAAATCTCCCCTATGGTTTTCATGCAAATCCTTCTTTAAGACTAACTCATCAATCACGTCCTGAGAAATGTCAAAGTATTTTTCAGCCTCACCACGTTGAAGCGGAAGCTCCTTGGCCGCACATAGAAGGTGTGCCTCCTGCAAAATAGGATTTGTCAAATCTATAATGGCATTTTCATGAGGCTTGTCGAAGAAGAATTTCGGATTGTTCATGAAATACTGATCAAGCTGGTTTTCAAATGCAATCAAAACGGCAAGGGATTTCTGATTGCTTCTTCCTGCCCTTCCGGCCTGCTGCCAAGTGGAAATCATGGTGCCGGGATATCCTGAAATGATAACTGCATCAAGGGATCCTATATCTATTCCCAATTCCAACGCATTGGTGCATGTCACTCCAAGATATTTTCCGCTTTTGAGGCCGTCTTCAATCTCCCTCCTTTCAGCCGCCTGATATCCTGCACGGTATGCTGCAATACGATGGGCAAGCTGTCCCTTGACTTGAGTCATGTCATTTTTGGCCCACATTGCGATCAGCTCGGTTGTCTTTCTTGAAACAGTGAAGCACAATGTTTGGATGTTTTTAAGCATCATGTACATGAAAATGTTTTCTGTTTCCATATGCACTGAAGGCGCATTTTGCATGTTGACCTTTTTCCTTACATAATTTTTGAATGGATTGTACAGGATAAAATCCTTCTCTCCGCTTGGAGATGAGTCATCGTCTACAAGCACAAAATCCTCGCCGGTCAATCTGTTGGCCAGTTCCAAAGGATTTGCCAGTGTTGCTGAGGATAATATGAACTGAGGATATGATCCATAGAAATTGGCTATTCTTTTCAGCCTTTTTATAAGAAATGCTACATTAGAACCGAAAACTCCCTTATAGTAATGTGATTCGTCAATTACTATGTATCTCAGATTCTTATAAAATCTTGACCACTGGTGATGCCATGACAATATCAGGTGCAGCTGGTATGGGTTGGTAAGGACTATTCTTGACTTTTCGCGAATTCCGCGTTTATCCTCCCTTGGAGTGTCCCCATCATATGTTCTGGGCCTGATTTTAATATTCAGTTCACTTTCCAAACCCTCCAGAACATGCAGCTGGTCATTGGAAAGGGCCTTTGCGGGATAGATATACAAGGCAGTTGCATCCTTATCCTCGATCATTGTCTCCATTATGGGCAGATTAAATGCCAGTGTCTTTCCGGATGCAGTTGGTGTTGTGATGATTACGTTTTCACCGTCTTTAATCGCTTCATATGTATCTGCCTGATGCTTGTATAACTTTACATCTTTTGATGAAAGGTAATCAACAATCCTCTCATTCAGGTTATCGACCCTTTTAAAGCTTGCCTTTTTAGCCGGTATTGTCTCAATATGGGCGATGTTTTCCCTATATCTCACATCATTTTTGAACATATCTATTTTGTTTACCCCAGACATAATATCAGCTAAATTTCAATTTGTAAAACTTTTGAATTATATTTTTTATTATTATAATATAAAAGATTAATCAGAGAGCATTTGAAAAGTAATCCATTTAAAAAATTAATCCTCGCAACTGTTAAAATTAAACAGGCACCATTAAAGTGAATAATCAAAGGAAAAAAATAATTAGTTTAAGTTAGAAACGAAACGTTCCTAACTTATGCATATTATGGAAGTACCACTCCCATATATACAATTATGTTTATAACTTAATTAAATCTTTTTTGATTTATTTAATTTTAAATCAGAAAAAAAATGTTCAGATTAGTTTACAAATGCTCTTATCTTAAACGTGCAGGAATGCCCTAACTTCTTTAAGTCATGGATGAATTGCATGAATGTGAGCATTACTTTTCAAATGCTCTCTGATGATATTTAAATAACAGGATAACAAATAATAATAAATAACAATAAGAAAATTAAATTAAACTTTTTTAACGATAACCAAGTTTAAAAAGCAATATTAATTGAATCTGTCTGAACTTTCGAGACAAAGAGGATATCACGGTAACCCTATACTCATTAGAGTAGGCAACCCGTGAATTAAGAATCCTCAACTTCTATAAAGTTGAGGCGGTTCAACATGAGGGAAAAAATGATTTCAAATGAAGAATTTGAAGAAATTGTAGTGAATGTTCTTGAAAGGGACATTTCCTCGAATGAAGACCAAAAAAATGCCATCCTATCCCAACCCAACCAGTCATTGTTCCTAGTAGCAGGCCCTGGAAGCGGCAAAACCACCGTCATGGTGCTGAAAATATTGAAGTTCATTTTTGTCGACGACATAAATCCAAGTGAGATATTAGCAACAACATTTACCAAAAAAGCTGCCGAAGAGCTCTATTCAAGGATTCTGGGATGGGGAGATGAAATCAAAAACCACATCATTGACGAATCGGATGATTTTGAAATCTTTGAAAAGATTGCCAGAATAGACTTCAATCAGATTCAAGTCGGCACAACCGACAAGCTGGCCGAAGAGATAATGAGGCAGCACAAGGAGCCTGGAACAAACCATCCCATCATCATCGAAAACTTTGTTTCGAATTCCGCAATGATAAAGATACTCAGTGAAAACGAAAGGTATAAGGATGAGAACTTAAAAGAATGCCTTAAAAGATTGACCGGTCTGGAAAAGCTTGATGAACCGTCAAAGATGAGTGGAATCCTACTTGAAATCAAGGACAGGATTTTTCATGACCAAATTGATATGGCCAAATTATATGAGGAATTCGAAAGCGATAAGGGAATGTGCGTAATCCTTGATTGCATACAGGAATATGAAAACATCCTGATTAGAAGAAACACAATGGATTTTGCTATGCTAGAATCAAGATTCCTGAAGCTTCTAAAGCAGGGAAAGCTCGACATATTTTTAGACGACATCAGAATCGTTCTGATTGACGAATACCAGGACACAAATCTGATTCAGGAGGACATCTACTTCACAATCGCCAAGTCTGCCCTTGAAAACAACGGAAACATCACCGTTGTTGGTGATGATGACCAATCCCTCTACAGATTCCGGGGAGCGACAGTGGATCTTTTCACCAACTATAAACAACGCGTTAAAGATAAGCTGGGCATTGACGTTCTGGAAATAAATCTGAAGACAAACTATCGTTCTACAGAAAACATCATCAATCACTGCAATCAGTTTGTCGAAATAGATGAGGAATATCAGATGGCAAGAGTCAAGAACAAGCCTAAAATCATTGCTCCCGATTTCGACAAGGATAAAATGCCCGTGCTTGGAATGTTTAGGAACAATGTTGAAATGCTTTCCAAATCATTGGCCAATCTGATTGCAAAGCTGATCAATGAAGGCGAAGTGAGGCCGAAGGTTCTGAAGGTCCTTGATGAGGAATACTTCAAACAGCTGAATGGAAAAATTGATATCGCTAAATTTCAACAGATTAATGCTGAAAAGGAACGGGAAGGAAAACACATCGAAAGGCTGACTTTGAAATTGGATAGCAAATACGGATCCGCATCCGATATTGCAATATTATCCTATTCCCCAAAGGAAAAGCAATTCGGCAACAATTCATTATTATATTACTTGAGAAAACATCTGAAAAAGCAAAGGAAACCTATTGAAGTATTCAATCCAAGGGGAATTGAACTTCAAAAGGTCGAGATTGTGGAAATATTCTGCGGACTGATACTAGAATGCATCGACCCTGAAAGCAAAATCCAGATTAGCGACAAAAGCATTCCAAATCTGGCAAAGGTAACGATGACAAGATGGAGAGTGAAGGCACGCGAATACATCAAAGAAAATCCCGAACCTCATGAGCCAATTAATCTGAGCCAGTTTGTGCTTTACTGGCAGAACAGAGTACCGAGGGGAACAAAATTTTGGCCTAAAAAGGCAAGCCTAATGGAGCTCGCATATAAATTGGTCACATGGATTGAAGAGCTGCAGGATGACGCTGAAGGAATCGTATACCTTGAGGCGATTACAAAATCCATTACACAGACAGGGTTTTTCAGCAAATACTATTCACACATATCATTTGCCAACAAGCATGCCGAGAAGGAATCTATCCTCGAGGCCATCTGGAACATATTCATACCTCTTGCAACAGGAGGGATACAGATTGACGAGTCACTTCTTGAGACATTGCCTGACGATAGGGTGAACATCCTGTCAATCCATCAGTCAAAGGGACTGGAATTCCCTCTTGTAATTGTGGATGTGGGTTCCAAATTCAAGGACAACAATGTCAAAACACAAAAATTGAGATTTCCAAAAAAGCCTCCCGAAAACATCACAATTGAGGACAGCATACGGCAGTTCAGTGAACTTGGAGAGTCTGAAAGAAGTGAAAAGGACAGGTCATTTGACGATTTGACCAGACTTTATTTTGTCGCATTTTCAAGAGCGGAAAGCGTACTTCTATTGGTTGGCCTTAATTCAGCAATCGAAGGATACCCTCGTAAAAAAGACCATTTCAATATCCCTAATGTTGCTCTTGGATGGAGCAGGGATGAGAAATATGTTGGATTTAATGAAATTTATTTAATATAGGTGAAAAAATGAAATTGCCGTCAAGATCAAAAGCATACATGATTCCAGAATACAGCCTGACTGGAGACTTACTGTCATTTTTAACATGCAATCTGCAATACAGATATCAAAACAAGGGGACACTTCCGCCTTCAAAGCCTGTCCAGAGATGGTTTGGAGAGTTCATTCATGGAGTGATGGAAGAGGCTTATCTTCAATGGGATTCAGAAAATAAGCAATTCCCATGGGACTGGAAAACTGACATCAGACCAATAGAAGACATGATTGACATCAGGCTGCAAGTAGATGGACTATATCCTTATGACGAGGACTTGTTCTACAGCCTATTGAATAGCGAATTGTCTTTTGAGGATTTGAATGAGCATGACCATAAGAAATTAGCCAGTGCAAGAGCGGAAAGGGCCATCAATGTTTGGGGACCTCACCTGTTTCCCCTTATTGATTCCACTGAACTTCTAATAAAAGGCATCAGGAACATGCCCAACTATAATGAAAAGGTAAGCAGATCAAATTATTACGGAATCAATGGTGTTGTGGATGTTTTGAGCTCCATGAAAATCAACAAAAACATCAACCAAAGCAACTTGGACAATTATAACAATAAAATCATCGAATTTCTTAAAAAGGACCCTGAATTTCGAAAGAAAATTTCCAATTATTCTCAGGGCGACGAGTATGAAATCATAATTGACTACAAGGGCATGAAAAGACCGCCGGAAATAAACAATAACAAGTTCAACAATCCCTGGGAAAATCACAAGCAGCAGATTCTAACATATTCATGGCTTAGAAGCCAACAGGAAGATTCAAAACCGATTTTTGCAGGAATCATATTTTATCTGAACGAACTTGTGCCTTCAAAGGAAGATTTGCTTTTAATTCAGGACGAAATTGCCCATGACTTAACCGATGATGCCATAGACTATGGCAAATATGCACGGGATGTCGAACTGATAATGAATTGGAACGAAGACGACAAGGCGCCAAATCTGAGCGAAGAGTTCAAGATTGCAAGGTCAATACGTATCATCAACATTGACGATGAAGAGATTGAGGATTCACTTGACAAATTTGACAGCGTCGTGTTCAACATTGAAAGCTCTTTAATTAAAGAGATGAAAGGCTGTAAAATTCAAGAGGCCTGGAAAGCAGATTCTGATGAGAGAACCTGCACCGCATGCGATTTTAGGTCATTTTGTAAAAATAACAGCGTTAAAACAAAAGATATTAAAATTCCATAATCCAAATAATTAATTAAGGTGATTGTATGACTGATAATTTAGAGATAAACAAAAAGTATTGTGAAGTCATTGAAAGCAAAATCAAGCTTGACGCAAAACCTGTTGCAATGAAACTAATCAAAACAGAAGATGAATTGCCTGAGGGCATTGACTTGATTGATGAAAAAATCAGACACTGCGAAATGGTCAGAAAAGCTTCCCTTGGAGACAAATTCTACTCAACCATTGATCAGCAATTATGTTTAGGCGGTGCCGGAGCCATCGGACTCAGGGACATGCCTGAAAAATTGGCAAACGGTGAAAAATATTTTTCATTAGGAAGATTCCAGGATTTAGAAACCGCTAAAAAATTAACCAGCAAACTTTCAATCATAAAGGACATCAGCTGGGGAATAATATATTCTCCTTTGGATGAAGCCGATTTTGAAGCTGACGTTATACAAATTATAACCGAACCTGTTGGCGGAATGAAACTTGCACAAAGTATCGTTTACAAAACAGGTGAAAAAATCACTCCTTCATTTGCAGGTATCCAATCATTATGCGGAGATGCATTTTCAAACCCATATCTTTCAGATGGCGTGAATTTCACATTAGGATGTGACGGTTCCAGAAAAGCGGCTGACATTAAAGATAATGAAATGACTGTTGGAATCAGCAAAGCTAAAATCGAAGAAGTTATTTCAGGCCTTGAATCAATCTAAGAGTTTTAAATAATCATCATAATGATTAATATTTATTAACTCTTTTTCATTTTTTTCTTTTATTCCATAAAACACATATCCATCATCGAATATTTTTCTCAATATAGGATTCAGGTTATCGTTTTCATTTTTCAAATATTCCATCAGGTTTTCTCTAGGAGCTACAAAAGGCATTCCAAGGCCTTCTGCAGTGTCCAATAATCCTGTTTTTCTCCTACGCAATATTGATATTGTTTTATAGGGATCTTCAGATGCCTGACTTACCTCAATCATCCTTTCAAAAGTTTCAGGCAGTACTGTCGGTTGGTCTGCCGTAATGCATAACGCAAAATCGGAAGTGCAATTTGACAAACCATTGTACAATGATGTTGACAAACCTACATCTACAGGATTATTTTCGATGAATTTGACATCGTCTTTATAATTATCAAAAATAGCTTCTTTTATTTCACTGGCATAATGTCCAAGTACCACAATACATTCATCGATGTTTAAGGATAATGCATTATCTATAGTGGTCTCTATAACAGTTTTATTGTTGAATGGAAGAATAAGTTTATTTGTCAATTCGATGCCGCGAGAAATCTGGTCATTCCTCATTCTGGAATTCTTGCCCGCAGCAGTTATTATTGTTGAAACAGACATAAAAAAAGAAAATTGAAGACATGTTCAGTTAGGAACATATCTTATGATTTGGGCATAGATGCCCATTCCTGTACCTTCACCTTCGGTCCACATGTTAATTTTAACAGGATAAGTGTAATTGTTGTATACGGTAATGTCCTGTGCCGGATTGTAACCGAACAGAACTGCATCCTCATCCCAGCACATACCAACAGGAAGGTCGAATCCTTCGGAAGTAACAGCAGCCCTTAAAGCTCTAGCAGATGGACATACACCATGTGCTGCACTTCCACCAGGTGCTTTGGAATCACTAGCGGATTCAAAGTAAACATAATCCTTACCACTAGCAGATGTTTGAGGAGGAATTACTGTTCCATTCCATGCATCTACAAATTGTCTTGCATTTATTTCCCTTATCTCATCACCATATTCAGGGTGAGAACCTAAATCGGTACCGTAAGCTTCTCCAGCCTGTTCAGTATAATTACCTGCATATAATAAGATAGGGGATCCTGTTGGATATTCGGAAGCGTAATCAACCATGTCTTGCCCAAATATTTTAGGAACATCACTTGAACTGATGTTGTTCCTTCCATCTGAAAAACCAACCATTCCTTTTTCCAAAGTAAATTGTGAACCCTCTTGAGCATCATAATTGTACCAATCTACAATAGTGGAAGCGTTATAATATTCGTTCTTGTAATCCAAATTCTTAATTTCGCTTGCAGGAATAGATTTAATTTTTTTACCGTCTTCATATAAATCGACACCGGATGAGGTTTTCTGCAACCATTTATATGGAGCACTATATGCCCACACATAATGATCCGGCTGTTTTACAATCAACTTATCGCCCGCATAAGTTAAGAAACCCGGGCCTTTAACATCCACCACATTTCCGTATGAATCTATACCTTCCCCAGCAATGGTATCAAAATCGAATGGAACAACACCTGTTGACAATGCCATCAAAATACCATGCAAATCAAATGCCTGAAGTTGATGTGACAAGAATGCGAAATTATTAACTAAAGGAACTTGCACTGGGTCGGCGGTACCGACAATAGATTGATTTTCAAACATAGATTGTCCAATTGGAAGATCATAGTCATTGGCTACGGACTCTGCAGTATAACTAGCACTTGCAGAATTAAAGACTGCAATAAACATACATAAAGCAATTAATGCTATAAATATTACAATAGAAATTTTTCTCCAACCATGACTCATTTAATAACACCTAATATAACAATATAATAATACATATATAAATATACACGAACTATTATAAAAAGGTTATTAAAAAGTTATAGTTTTTCAGAAATTTGTCTAATCCTTTCTTGAATTTCTATAATGACATCTTGACCGTTGCCCCCAATGAGAATTGCTTCCTCATGTGAATATTCGGCAACCAATTCAATTATCTGATCAAGAGTGTTTACAGTGATAATATTGCCCATATAACCTAGAGAATTGAGTCTGTAGATTGCAATGTCCAATGTGTCATCCAATCCCGGAAACAGCACGATTACTTCAGGATTATAATTAGCGGCAACATCCAATATATCAAGCCTATGGACCTCATTGTGTCTAGGAGTTCCAATAAAGAGTGCATAAAAGTTTTTCTCTGACAAAACTGAGGCCAATGCATCTGAATTATCAGTCTTACCTACATAAACTTCTGCATCATTGATTTTATAGACATCCAATCTGCCTTCAACGGCCTTGAATTCAGCAAGAGTTGATTTGATGACATCTTTCGGAACCTTAAGCTCACGGCAAATGGCACTTGCAAGGCCCGCATTAAGCAAATTGAATTTACCCACCAATTTCAATTCATCCTGATAGGCAAAATAAGGGATTGCAGTTCTGGCGGATTCCTTAAAATCACTGTTGAAATCCTGATTGAATGCAGTGAATATTGTCTTATCAGCAAAAAACCTGACCAGGGAATTCTTATAGTTGGCAATGGTCTTGTGAACGTCCATATGGTCGTTGCCGATATTGGTCAGGCCAACCATATCAAAGTCAAAGCAATAATTGGCAAAGTCAAGGGTCATGTCACATACCTCAACAAGAAGTATGTCATAATCACCTTCCTGGGCATCAAGAATAAGGTCATAATATCCGGAAAAGCCTCCGCCACCGTTTCCGCCGACCAACACTTTCTTGCCGGCACCCTCAAGAATGCTCTTCAACATGTGGACTGTGGTGGTTTTGCCGTTGGTGCCTGTAATTCCGATTGTGAAAATATCCTTGTGTCGTGTCACCACATCACTCAACAGCTCTCCATCCTTAAGCAATCTCTCAGCAAACGCCCCTCCATACATACTGGGACTGATGGCTATCGCATCGCAATTTTCAATGGCATAAGAGTTAGTGAATCCAAGATCAACTGTGATTTTTTCGCCGACAATCGAAACTGTCTCCTTATCCTCAATCATATTCATGTCCAACATTGGCAAATCCAAACCGGACAAATCAACATTAATGTTCAAATCAGTGGCATAAACTTCCCAACCATGTTTTAAAAGAGAGTTTACAGCCTTTTTACCTTCTACACCCAATCCTATTACTGCCGCCTTCATGTAAAATAATTCCTTTGAAATTCTAATATAATCTTAAATTTTAAAATTAATAAATATTTTTATACTATAATATTAAAAATTAAAGCAAGGTGAAAGATATGTTTGAAGATGAACGGGATGACAAAATTTACAATTTAATAATTACCAACGGTTTTGACAAGAATAACGAATATGGCCAATTTACAGAAAAATTATACTCAAAAGTTGATTTCAGATGGAAAGAATCAATTTCAGGAGCATATGCTACCGCAAGCGAAGAATTCTATAACAAGGTTGACAGGATCATCATGTTGGCTGGCCTCTACAATGACAACAAGGAACTGTTCCACGACCTGCTGGATGCCAGTGAAAAATACAACATACCTATCGTTCTTGTAAGACCATACGGACTTGAAGAAGTTCCTGAAATACTGGAAGAACGTGCAGCAACCATCGTCGGATGGAATGCCAACTGCATCCTAGATTCAATTAAAGACGCGCCACAAACCATTTAAAAAAAAAGAGAAGGTAATAATGTGACTACATTATTACTTTTGAAATACCATTTTCCTTTTCGACCTTTATCAAATTATCAGCAGCATTTTCAAGTTGAGCCTCATGAGTTACAATAATCATTTGAGGAAGTGAAGACATTTCCTTTAACAGATTAATCAGTTCATGTCTCCTTGAAGCATCCAAATGAATGGTAGGCTCATCCAATAGGATAGTATCCAATTCACCATTAGCCATTGCCTGAGTAATACCTAATCTCAATGCAAGTGCAATGGCAATCTTTTCACCACCACTGACCATGCTCATTGATGATTCCCCTTCAGGACCATAGACTGTCACTTCATATTCATCATCAATAGTCAAATCAGAGTAGTTGAAATTGAACTCCTTGAAGAATTCCTTTGTGTGCTTTTGTATGGCAGGGCGTGAGATATTCCTTAAATCCTTCTGGATACCTCCACGACTGTACAACTCACGAATATGTTTTAGAATACCAATATACTCATCAATGTTGTTATATTCCTGCTTGAATTGATTGGCCATCTTGATTTTGTCGGTCAAATCCTGAAGACTTACAATTGACTCCTTGGCCCTTCCCTTAATCTCGAAAAGCTCCTCATTGAAAGTGTTTTTCCTTCTTTCATAGCGTTCAAAGTTATATAGCAGTTGCTCATACCTTTCCTCATCATACAATGATGCATCAATCTTGTTCTGAATGATATCTTTCTGATTAATTGAAACCCCAATGTCCTCCTTAATAGAGTCCAATTGAGTCATGAAAGAATTTTTGTTTTGGACAAAACCTTTCAATTGATGGTATACATCATTTTTACGTTTTAAATCTTCAATACGACTTTTTAGCTCATTAGGTCCGATGTCCCCACTCAAATGAGGATCCTGACTTATGGCCAACTTGATGTTGGTTACATGATTGTCAATCTCATTTTGAACCTGCTTCAACTTATATTGGATTTCGGTTTCATCGCCTAAAACTTCCAATGCTCCCTTGGATTGAATATATGAATCATGTTCCTGTTTGAATGATTCGCGTTCCTCTTTTTTAGTTGCTATGAATAATATAAGCTCACCAAGCTTATTGCTGATGAATTCTTTAGATTCAAGGTCCTCATCCATCTTATTCAATCTGATGAGCTCATGCTGAAGATGCTCAAACTTATGCTTATACTCAATTATGCTTTTGGACAAATCTGTGAGATTTTGAAGCTTTTCTTCAAAAATGCTCTTGTTTTCTGTCAATAAGCGGACAGTTTCATCATTTTGGGCAATCAACTTTTTGTTCTCATTGATTTCATCAGTATAATGCTTTGTCAATTCTTTCTTCTTATAGGAGCTGATGTCAGATTGACAAACCGGACATTTATTGTCAATACCTTCCAAGTCATTTAAAGGCTTTTCGCATGCCTTAATGTTCTGCCTGTATACAACGATGTCCTCATTTTTAGTGATGATTTCCTTGCCCAATTCATCAATTTTATCTGAGGTCTCATTAATGAACTCATTGGTGGCCTGTTCAAGATGGCTGAAATCATCAATTTCAGCCAATTTGTCCTGATCCAATCCATAATCATCCAATCTATCTTTGGATTTTGAAAAGAATTTGTCGATGTCATCTCTTTCATCTTCAATGTTTTTCAGCAATTCCTTCTTATCCTTTTCAAGCTTGGCCATTGTTGCCAGATCTTTTTCCAGATTGTTCTTCTCATCGGACAGCCTGTTTATTTCCTCATCGGATGAAAGATAATTATCATAACCTTCCTTGCTATTTGAAAGTATTTCCTTTTGCTCAGCAATGGAATCAAGTTTATCATCAATTTCCTCTTCATCCTGCTTAAGCCTTTGGATGCTTGTAACGGATTTTTCAAAGTCGAGATAAACATCCAATTTGGAAACGAATTTTTCCAACCTGTCGATTTCCTCTTCATCTTCACGGATTTTATCCAGTTCTTCCTGAATCCTACGTTTTTCATCTTCCAATTTGGCCAATGTCTTTTCTTCCATTTCCAGATTGTTTAATTGGGTTTCATAGATTTCCTTTTCACGTTCCATATTTCGCTTGTTTTCAGAAATCTCATTAATCAATCCGTCAACTTCAGCAATTTGCTCTTCCAGCTCATGGCCTCTGTTCTTTAGGCTTTCAAGTTCATCCTTTTTCTTCTGATAATTTTCCATCAGTTCTTCGGAATTATATAACTTTCCGCTTAGTTCAGCAAGTTGGGATTCATAATCTGTGATGAATGGCAATAGATTTTTCCATGCCTTTTCCAGAGAGTCTATTCCCAATAATTTACCGATTAACTGTTTTTTCTCAGCAGGAGTCTTGTCAACCAATTCTGCAATTTCTCCCTGTCGGATATAGATTGCATTCAAAAACAGGTCTGAATCGATGTCAAGAATCTGGCGAATCTCATTGGAAACTTCCTTGTCCCCTGTGCAAACGTGCATGTATCCCCCTTCAGAAGAGACTCTTTTAAATAGGGATGACTTCAGGCTGGATTTCTTTTCACGAACAATCTTGTAGTCCCTATTATTGGATGTGAATTCCAATTCGATAGACATTGAACTTGCATTATTCCTAACCAAATCATCGATTTTCTTACCTGTGTGCTGTTTGAATAAAGCGAAACTGATTGCTTCAAGGATTGTTGACTTACCTGCACCATTTTCACCGACGATGACGCTAATTCCCTTATCGAACTGAATCACGGTATGTTCATGTGATTTAAAATTGTTCATTTTAAGTCTTGTGAAAATCATTGTGAAACCTCCTTATCAAATGTTGCCTGCACATCCTCTTTTTCCTTCGGACGCTGCATCACATTTAAATCCTCGGTTTTAAACTCATCATTATCTACATTATTGGTGTAATGGTCATCAAAGTACTGATTGATCAACTCCTGTGACTCATCAAGCTTTTCTTTTGAAAGCAGATGGTACAGGTCAATGGCAAGAGTTGTAACTTCACTGTTGCCATATCCTTCAAGTTGGCTTTCAAGCAGTTGTTCGGGACCCAACTTTTTAGATTCGACTTCACTTATCTCGATTTCCTCACCGGCCATTATGAATGTTGGCCTTATCATCAAAGCCAAATCTCCAAGCTCTTCCTTGATGATTTCATATACTCTGCTGGTATCCGATTCGACATCCTTGATTGTTATCTTTAGGATTGGTTTTTTATCAAACCCTTTGATAACCTCCTTGATGCTTGCAATGCCTGCTTCCAAATCATTATAGTTAATGTTTTTCTCAATGAATTCACGGGGAATGTCAACAGTTACCCTTTTGACAACAGGTTTTGAACCGTCAAAATCAACTACAACGAAACCCTTTCCGTTTTTCTTATAGTCCGGCAATTCTGATGTTTTCCAGATTTCACCAGACCCAGGATAGACAAGCCTGCCTTTTCCATAAGCGTCATTGACATATTTGTGGATATGCCCCAATGCATAGTAATCAAAGTTATCAGGGATTTCACCAATTTCCAATTCATAATTAAATTTGAAATACTTATCAATTCCCTGATGCAGAACCAGAATTGACTTTTCATGGCTATTCGCCTTTTTGGACAGATCTGCCAACTTGCTTTTCAAGGCCTTTCCGTGTGAAGCCGGATAGTATGGAAGACCCGCTATGAATATGTCTCCCTGCATATATGTGGGATTGATGGTACTTATGACCTTAAGGCCCAATTTCTTAAAAATTACATGAGGAGGTATGGATCCTTTTCTCATTACCACATCATGATTTCCTGCTATTGCATACATAGGGATTCCTGCACCTTTCAGCTTTAGCAAACCTTTTTGAAAGGTTAAAAGTGCCATAGGTGAAGGTCTTGCGGTTTCAAACAGGTCACCGCTATGTATTACAAAATCGACTTTTTCTTCAATTATCTTATCAATAACCTTATCAAACACTTCATAAAAGTCCTTTTCCCGTTCAAACAATCCGTATTGACGGTAACCTAAATGAGTGTCTGCCAAATGTGCAAATTTCATTATATTACCTACTTTTGTTTTATGTATATAACCAATTTAAACACTATTTCAAGCATTTAATGTTTAATAGTATATTCTAATTTATATTTAATAGTTTGCCAAGAGAGCATTTGAAAACTAATCAATATTGATTTGAGTGTGTAAAAATTAATATTTTGAAAAAAAGTAAAAAAAGAGTATGATTAGTAATCATACCCCATGTCCATCAGTTCATCTTCCTGCCTTTCGATTTCCTCGGCTTCCTTTTCCACTGAATCCTTAAAGAATGAAATGATATCCATGTCGTCACCATGGCTGCGACCTTGGAATTTGTCAATCTTTACAAGAGTCGGCACTTTTGTCATCAGACCCAAAACAATAGCCTCCCCGACATTCAGGGACGGCAACTGGTTAATAAGGTCCTGTGACAGGCTTTCGCTTGCTGACTGAACATGCCTTTGGTCTTCAGGTTCGACAAGCCTAAGGATAATCATGTTGTTCATCTGTGACAGCGCATCATGGTCAACGGTTTTCGGTGACTGGCTCACTAAACACAATCCCAATCCAAACTTACGGCCTTCCCTTGCAACCCTTTGAATCCAGCGTTTGGAATCGCTGTCTCTCTTGTTTGGTGCAAGTATATGAGCCTCTTCGAGAATATAGAATACTGAGTTTTCAAGCAGTTCATCCCTGTTTCCACTATGGGCAGCTCTTTTGGATCTTTGAAGTGAGTTCCTTAAAATATGGCTTACAAGCACACTTGCAACAGATTCGTCAACCTGGCTCAGGTCAAGGACATTGACATGTGCCTTCTTGATGCTGGTCAGAATGTTTCCAACATATTGATCGAATAGATTGGAATACCTATCCATAGAATCGTCGATTTTGTTCATAACATCCACAATCTGCTTGTCTGAGCCTTCTACCTCCGAATCGGCCTCCAATATGTCATACATCAATTTAAGGAAATTGTTCTCATGGGCAACTCCATCCTCAATTCTGTTTTTGGCCTCCTTGAAGGCCCTTCTGAAGTGCCTTTCCTGAATATAACCGTTGCTTGGAATGTTTACTAGCTTCTTGATTTCATTGAATGACATGTATTTAGGATTGATTTTCGGCCTTATGACATTGACATTGCCGTTCGGGAATTCCGCACCCTTATACTCGCCATGCATGTCGAATACGAATACGGGAACATGATATGACAGCAATTGGTCAATCAATACAGATACAGTGTTTGACTTGCCCGCACCGGTCATCGCAAGTATCGCCAGGTGTCTTGAAAGTATTGGATTTGCATCGACATTGACGTCTACTTCACCCTGATTGACAAGTGTTCCAAGCTTTATAGGATTTTTAACCTTAAATATCTCATTAAGCATCTCCGCATCGGCATGATGAATTTCGGTTCCAGGCAGTACAGGTGTTCTCGGCAGCTTTAGATTGTCGTTGACATCTCCGAGTATTTTGACCTTTCCCCTGATGTAGTTGTCCTCAACGCCTATTTTGGAGATTTTTTGGATTGCCTTGAAGTCATTGATGTCAACGTTGAGGGCATCATTGCCTCTCACAAGATTTTCTACCATTCCCAATACCTTTTTGTCATCATATTCTATTGTCACATATTGGCCAACCTGTGGCATCTTATCTGAAATGAATGTTACTTCGTTTAAATTAGTTTCTCCTACGCAGATTCCTACTACCATGACATCACTTCCCTGTTTGTTGTCTCATAAATCTTAGCTATTTTCATTAATTCCTTCATGTTCCTGTCGGTTATCACCACATCATTATGTGCCTTGTTCAAAAGGTAAGGATAGCCCTGAACCGACATCACATTAATTTTCCTTATTATCTCAAAAACATCTTCCTTTGTTGCCCGGTATGGCAGTTCAACCTTCAAGACATTCTTGTTGTCTTGCAGGCGGACATAAAATACTGTGAATATCAGACTCTTGAAGAAGTCGTTGAAATACGGAAAGGCGGCATTATCATGAACCTTTCTGTACTTTATGAATGTCATTCCCTGCTTTTTGGTGAACTTGTCAAGAAATGCAATGTCCGGAATGTTCCAATGGAAGAGGTCATTGCCCGATGATGTTTTTGAGATTGAAATTATCTTTTTTCTGAACTGCAGAATCTCATATAAGACAATGATCTTTTCAACGGAGGCTAGATGCAGATTTGTCTCATTCAAGATATTCGAATCCTCACTTTTAGGCATCTCCATCAACTTGAAACTATCCCTAATATCAGGAAACAGCAATCCATAATGCCTTACCCCAAGCCTTGACTGAAACTCCTTGAGAAGCGAATCGTCAAGGTTTTCCTTAAGTTTTGACGGCATCTTCGCACCTCTTGGAAAAGCGTTCTGCAAGTCCCCAAGAACTGACCCGTCAAACATGTAATAGTCAACATCATAATCTCTGAGTGTCCTCAACGCGCATTTAAGTTCATATATGGCCATGTAATTGCTTAAAAGCTCGTCTAGAAATGACACATGAGGAATGTCAAAAATGTCAGAATCGTCGATTTTTTTAATCTCCCCATCATAGATTATGGATTCGGCACCAACAGCGCAGAAATTAGTGGTTAGGAACTTCTTCTTGTTAAAGCTTCCATCACCAGCAGCAATTGAAAAGTCTGCCTTGCTTTCGCCGATTGTCCTGTCAAACCATTTATGTTCAAGTTGAGATTCAATATCTGCCGTAGGTTCGATATCGAAATTAAATCCTCTTTTGGCGATGGCTTTTTCATACAATGAATTTAACATAATATCACAATCATTAATTATAATCATTAAATTATTTAAATCAAATGAGAGAGCATTTGAAAACTAATCAAAGAAAAAAAGTTTGGAAAGAGCAGTATGGGACTACTCTTTTGAAGCCTTTAGGATGGCTCCGGTAATTTCTTGAATTTTGGATTTGACATCGTCAACTTCTTCTACAACAGTACCGGTAACGATAATATCTCCACCAGCCTTTGCTGCCATATAAGCTGCCTTGCCGTCACGGATTCCTCCTCCAACAACTAAAATGTTTTTAGGAGCTGCCTTTTTGGAATATGCAACCATTTCAGCAGGAACCGGTTCCTGTGCGCCTGAACCAGCCTCAAGATAGAAGAACTTGATACCGTAAAGTTCGGCCGACATCGCATATACTGCAGGTATCTTCGGCTTGTTTCTGGGTACGAGATTGGCGTCTCCAACCCAACCGACAGTACCTCCAGGAGAAATAACCATATAATGCATAGGCAATATTTCCATTCCGGAAGCCTTCACGGCAGGTGCGGCCAATGCCTGAGCACCGTTAATCCAATAAGGATTTCTGGAGTTAACAAAACTCATGTAAAAAATTGCATCAGCATAACTGCTCACACTGCTTGTATTTCCAGGGAAAATGATTATCGGAACTGCAATGTTTTCGGACAGTATTTTACAGGTGTTGTCCACATCATCCCCATTTACAGTGGAGCCTCCAATCATGATTCCATCACTTCCGCCTTCAATAGCTTGAGTAGCGATATCCAAAGCTTCCTCAGGTGTCTGTTCGTCAGGATCGATTAAAGTAAAATGAAGTTTTCTTGTTTTCAAAATATCTCTAATGTAATTTTCAACGTCTTTCATAAGAATACCTAAAAATAGTTTTGTATAAAATAATATTTAATGTTTTAGAAAAAAATAGTAAAAATAAAAGAGAATATGTTTATCCTCTTTGTTCTTTTGCTTTGAATCTTAAACCTTTGTAACCGCATTTTCTACAGGTTGTAGCACCAGCAGGGTTACGAGCATTACATTTTAAGCAGATTTTAACATTGAACATTCTGTTTTCTGCTTCTTCAAATCTTGCCATTAATAACTCCTCCTTAATAATCGTGAAAATTGAATAAAACTAAATTGTTATGCTATACATAACTATTAATTAATTATTTTGATTTAATAGTATTTAAAGGTTTAGTTAAAATGAGTTAAATTAAGGAAAAAATGGATTTTTTGAAAATATTGAAATAACAACCAAAAAAATAAAAAAAAAATAATGTAATATTAATTACATCATAATTTTAGAGAAAAAGGCTTTGCCTTTTTGGCGCTTTTCTTAATGATCATGCTGGTTTTCTTATATCCGCTATACTTGAAATCCGCCGGCATGA
>NZ_SUTK01000090.1 GCF_015062905.1 Methanobrevibacter thaueri | reverse complement strand
AAAATGACTCTATGTCTTTTTTGTGAAATTCATCTCCAACCTAAAAGAGGTCGGAGTATTCTTTCACTAATTTGATAAAAAATAAGATAATTATTTTCCTATATCTTCTACCAATTCTTTTGCATAAGGAGTTATGTTTTCATTGAGCATTCGCTCTAAGAATTCTCCGGTATATGTTCCGGCTTCAGCAACCTCTTCAGGAGTTCCGGTAGCAATCACTTCGCCACCTCCGTCTCCGCCTTCAGGACCGAGGTCAATTATATGGTCAGCAGTTTTAATGACATCCAAATTATGCTCAATTACAACTACTGAATTGCCTGCATCAGTCAATCTTGCCAGAACTTCCAGCAATCTTTTGATATCTGCAAAGTGAAGACCTGTAGTAGGCTCATCCAGAATATACAATGTTTTACCAGTATTGGTTCTTGACAACTCTTTTGCAAGCTTGATTCTTTGAGCTTCCCCACCGGACAAAGTTGTTGCAGGCTGACCTATTTTCATGTAGCCCAAACCGACATCATATAAAGTCTGAAGCTTTTTAGTGATTTTCGGAATGTTTTCAAAGAATTCCAATGCTTCTTCAACGGTCATTTCCAGGACTTCATAGATGTTTTTACCTTTGTATCTTATATCCAAAGTCTCTTCATTGTATCTCTTACCGCCGCAGACTTCACATGGGACGTAAACATCCGCCAGGAAGTGCATTTCAATTTGAACGATACCATCACCGGTACAAGCTTCACATCTTCCTCCCTTAACGTTGAAGGAGAATCTTCCAGGCTTGTAACCTCTTGCCTTTGACTCAGGAGTATTAGCAAACAGGTCACGGATATCAGTGAAAACGCCGGTATATGTTGCAGGATTTGATCTTGGAGTTCTTCCAATCGGCTTTTGGTCAATTGCAATGACCTTGTCAATGTTCTCCAATCCTTCTATTTCCTTGTATTTGCCGGCAAACATGAACTTTTTGGACAATTTGCCCTGTGCTCCCTTATAAAGAATTTCATTAATCAAACTGCTTTTACCGGAACCGCTTACACCTGTTACACAGGTAAATAATCCCAATGGAATTTCTACATCGATTTCCTTCAGGTTGTTTTGAGCGGCACCAATGATTTTTATGAATTTGCCGTTACCCTTACGCCTTTCCTTAGGAACATCAATCTTTTTAACTCTTGAGATGTACTGGCCTGTAATTGAGTCAGGATTGTTCATGATGTCCAATGGAGTTCCCTGAGCTACGACTTTACCACCATGCTCGCCCGCTCCAGGACCGATGTCAACAACATGGTCTGCAGACAGAATGGTCTCCTCATCGTGCTCTACGACAACAAGAGTATTTCCCAAGTCCTTAAGTCTTTTAAGAGCTTCAATCAGCTTAATGTTATCCCTTTGGTGGAGTCCTATACTAGGCTCATCCAAAATGTATAGAACACCTACAAGACCTGAACCGATTTGAGTCGCAAGCCTAATTCTTTGAGCCTCACCACCGGAAAGGGTACCTGAAGACCTTGACATTGACAGATAGTCAAGCCCCACTTCAACCAAAAAGCTTAAACGTTCCTTAATCTCTTTCAATACCTCTTTAGCAATGAACATTTCCCTTTCAGTCAGTTCCAAATCCTGGAAGAACTGATAGGAATCCTTAATTGCCAAGTCACAAACGTCGATGATTGACTTTCCACCAACAGTGACAGCCAATATTTCAGGCCTTAAACGTTTGCCGTCACATACATGACATTTCCTGTCGCTCATGAACTTGGAAATGTATTTTCTTGAATAGTTGGACTTGGTTTCAAAGTATAGCCTTTCCATTCTTGGGATTACACCTTCAAACTTACGGTTTACCATATAGGACTTGTTTCTTCTTTTGAAAGTGAATGGAATCTTGTCCTTGCAACCGTAAAGAATGGTATTCTGATATTCGCTGTCCAATTCATTGAACGGAACGTCCATGCTGAAGTTGAAGTGATTTGATACTGCTTCAAGCATCTGATAATAGTAATTTTCCCTTTTGGCTGACTTTGACCAAGGTGCAATTGCCCCCTCATTCAGTGTCAATGTCTTGTCGGGAACAATCAAATCAGGGTCGATTTCCATTTTGGAACCGATACCGTTACATTCAGGACATGCACCCTGAGGAGCGTTGAATGAAAACATCCTCGGAGTCAATTCCTCGAAGTTTATTCCACAGTCAACACAGGCAAAGTGCTCTGAGTATTTCTTCTCATACTTCTCCTCACCGTTGTCAAATAAAACTGTAATCAAACCGTCAGTGAATTCCGCTGCGGTTTCCAATGAATCCACAAGTCTCCTTTTAAAGTCAACGTCCTTTCTGATTTTCAGTCTGTCGACAACAACGTCAATATTGTGCCTGTAGGTCTTTGCAAGCTCGATGTCCTCATCAAGATCCCTGACTTCACCGTCTACACGGACCCTTACAAATCCCTTGTTTCTCAAATCATCAAGGACATCCTTGAATTGGCCTTTCTTATCCCGAACAACTGGAGACAATATGTGAATCTTGACCCCTTCGCCCTCTTCAATGACTGAATCTCCAATCTGTCCGATGGTCTGTTGCGAAATCTCCTTTCCACAGTTAGGACAGTGTGGAATTCCTATTCTTGCAAATAATAATCTTAAATAATCATAGATTTCAGTGATTGTACCTACGGTTGACCTTGGATTTTCCCTTGTTGTTTTCTGGTCAATTGAAATCGCAGGAGACAAACCCTCAATGGATTCCATTTCAGGCTTTTTCATCTGGCCCAAAAACTGTCTTGCATAAGCGGATAATGATTCAACATATCTACGCTGTCCTTCAGCATAAATTGTATCAAAAGCTAGAGAAGACTTTCCAGACCCACTGAGACCTGTAATTACAATAAACTCATCACGGGGAACACTGACATCAATATCCTGCAGGTTGTGCTCACGTGCACCCTTGATGACAATCTGTTTTTTATCTTCATTAGTCATGATTAAACTCCTTAATAATATTAGATACTCTCATATATAAAATACTTTAGAGAGCATTTGCAAAGTAATTGAAAATTAGATACTCTTAATTATGTTTTTAAAATTAATATAAATTGCGATATGGGCCTGAAACAATATTATAATCAGTCCATAATCCTTAAGCTGAAATCAATGTTTAAAAAAATAAAAAAAGGAGTTAATAGAAAGGATCCTGAATTTGAACTAACCTTTCATTAACATTTTGACGGGTCCATTTGGAACCCATATTATAATAGAAGTTATTGATTTTATTTTTAGCATATTTGCCTAAACTGTATTTAAGCTTGACAATCAGGCCAGAAGTGTCATAATCGTTGAAACGACCCTTCATATGGCTCACGGACAGCCAGTTTGTAGGAATGTCATGGCTTCCATAATCATAGTCTCCGGAAGGATTGCCGACCAGCACCATCTTGCCGTCCTTGCTTATGTCCAAAATGCTAACATAATGATTCCATGTATGGAATACTAAAGCACAGCCGCCTTTTTTAAGCTGTTTTAAAGCCTTGTTGAATGAACTTTTGTAGAAATAGCTGCATTTGAAATTGCATTTTTCCAAAGCATACTTAAGGCCGCTGGTACTTGAACCGCTGTATGAATTTGAACCT
>NZ_SUTK01000028.1 GCF_015062905.1 Methanobrevibacter thaueri | reverse complement strand
AGCTTGAATCTTCAATTGTGATGTTTGAACCGATGATTGCCATGGTACCACCATTTGATGAGGAATCACCAGAACTGATACCCTTATTGTCGTAGAATGTGAGGTTTCTTGCAATACCGTCATTACCTGACCAGTAGATTGCACCACCGTCGTCACCTGCTTCATTATAATTGAACTCAGAATTCTCAATTTCGAAACGGTCCCCCACAATTCTCAATGCTGCACCGTCTTCATTTGCATTGTTGTAGTTTACATGGATGTTGCATGCGTAACCGTCATCACCTGCCCAGTCGATTGCACCACCGTACATTGCTCTTGAATACTCAATGGTTGCATTAATAAGGCGAGTGTTGTTTCCAATAATGTCCAATGCTCCACCAACATTATCCGCAGATTCGTCATTAACAAAACAATTATAGAATTGAACATTGGTAATGTTTACATTGTTACCTGTAAGGAACAGACCTCCACCTTCAACTTCAGCGTAACCGTCTCTAACCTCAACCAGGTCAACAGTCATGTTTGAACCGGTTATAATTATGGTTCCCCCTTTGGAGTGGGATGTACCTGCACTGATACCCCTGTTATTGTTAGCGGTTAAATTATATAATTTACCATAGTTACCTGTCCAGTATACAGCTCCACCGTCGTCACCAGCGAGGTTACTATTAAATTCAGTATTGAGAAGTTCACATGAATCACCTTCAATATATACCGCACCCGCATCAGCTTTAGATGCATTGTTGTCATCAAATGTTGCACCGTCGATAGTCCCGTTGTATCCTCTCCAGACTACCGCACCACCTATACCAGTTAATGCCTGATTTGACTTAAATGTTGAGTTTAATATTCTACCATCTACAGCTCCACGGAAGAAGTTAATCGCTCCACCGTTGGTTTCTGCCTTGTTTTTCTCAAATTTAGAATTGCTTACTGTTACGTTTGTACAGTTTCCTTCAACACTTCCCTGCAGGAATATTGCTCCACCACGAGCTGCAGCATAGTTTTCTGTGAATTCACATCCATCAATAATACCGTTGGATCCGGTCCACATGATAGCACCACCGTCACCACCAGTAGTGTTGAAACCGTATGAGCTTGATGCGTTCACAAGACCTAATGCCTGGTTGTTTGTGAATGATGCGTTTTTAATGGAACCGTGTTCACCGTACCAGAATACTGCACCACCTGACCTGTTAGCGATGTTATCATTGAATGTAGCGTTTTCCAAGGTACAGTCATGTGCTCCTTTATACCAATCTACAGCACCACCATTAACACCAGCAAAGTTATCATTAAATATAACATTTGAAATGGTTAAATTACTACAATTTCCCATGGTACTTCCTTGCATGAATATAGCCCCACCGTTAACTTTAGCCCTGTTTTCATCAAAAGTACAATCATCAATGATACCGTCGGCACCAGTCCACATAATAGCACCACCATGACCACCGGTAGTGTTGACACCAAATGAGTTTTCATAAATTACATTACCTAAAGCGGAGTTATTAGTGAAGCTAGCATTCCTAATAGTACCGTGATAACCAAACCAGAATACAGCACCACCAGACCTATTAGCAATGTTAATTGTGAAAGTTGCATTTGCTCAAGTACAATAACGCGCACCTCTATACCAATCTACAGCACCACCATTAACACCTGCAAAGTTATCATTAAATACTGAGTTGGAAACGGTAACATTTCTACAATCACCTTCAGTACTACCCTGCATGAAAATAGCACCACCATTAACAGCAGCATTATTTTCTACAAAAGTACAACCATCAATGATACCATCGGCACCAGTCCACATAACAGCACCACCATGACCTCCATAGGTCATGTTACCGAATGAATTGTTATATAATACATTACCTAATGCCTTGTTTCCTGTAAAGTTGGAGTATAATATTTCACCACCAGTACCAAACCAGAAGATTGCACCACCTGATCTGTTAGCGGTGTTGTTTACAAATACCCCATATCTAACATGCCCATTTTGAGCACCCTTATGCCAATCTATAGCACCACCATTAACACCAGCAGTATTGTTTTCAAAGTAAACATGTGAGAAGGTAGTGTTGGTACAGTTACCATGAGTACAATTTTGTAGGAATACTCCACCACCACGTTGTGATGCATAATTATCAATAAACCTACAATTATCAACAATACCATTTATACCAGACCAGATGATAGCACCACCATCACCTTTATTATTATATTCATCAGTAACTATACCACTAGCATTGTTTCCAGTAAAGTTGGAATATAATATTTTACCATCATGACCACTCCAGAATACGGCACCACCATTACTATTTGCAATATTATTAGTGAAAGTAGAATAGAATATATTACCTGAATGAGCACCTTCATTCCAATTAACAGCACCTCCATCAACACCAGCATAGTTATCTTTAAAGGTACTGTGAGTGATTGTAATATTAGTACAGTTTTCAGTAGCATTACCCTCTAAGAATATAGCACCACCATTACTTGCTGCATAGTTATTAGTAAATATACAATTATCCTTAATAGTACCATAACTACCAACCCATACTACAGCACCACCATTACCACTACCGAGTTCACTAGTGACTTCACCTGTAGCATTATTATCAATAAATGTGGAATTACTTATAGTACCATGGTGACCACTCCAATGTATTGCACCACCATTACGTCTAGCAGTATTGTTAGTGAATATGGAATCTTCAACATAACCATAAGTTGCACCGGAATACCAACTAACTGCACCACCATCAACACCAGCAGTGTTTCCAGTGAAAGTACAAAGTATAAAACCAGTATTATTATTAAGAGGGTCATATGAAGTATTAGTCAAGTAGACAGCACCACCATGAGTTGCAGCAGTGTTATCTGTAAAAGTACAATTATATGCATAACTGTCCCAACCTCTCATTACTAATGCACCACCATTACCAGGATAGGTTGTGAACATACCTTTAGCTTCATTATTTTTAAATGTAGAATTGAATATATGGAAATTCCTACTTTGCATACCAACAGCACCAGCAGAACCATTAGCAGTATTTGAAGTAAATGTACAATTAGCTATAGTACAACTTGCAATACGCATAGCACTACTACCAACAGCACCACCATTTAGACCTGCATAATTCTTCAAGAATTCAGAATTGCTGATCATGATATTGGATGCGTTTAAAAATACTGCACCTGCAGCACCAGAATTCAAATTATTTGGATTCTTGATAGCCTTGTTGCCTTCAAAGTAAGAGTTGGAAATTGTACTGCCTGCACCTGATAGACAAACAGCTCCACCATTGGCCATATTTACAGTGTTATTGATAAATTTACAATCCTCAATATGCACTGCACCGGTTCCGAATATGGCTCCACCAGGACCTTGGGTAGGATTAGCATTAATAAAGGTTATTCCTTTAAAAGTCACAGTAGACCCAGCGGTAACTTTGAATATCCTTGCTTGATTGCTTGCATCAATAATGACATTACCATTACCATTTATAGTTTTTGTTCCAGAAAGAGTTATTCCGCCAGCAAAAGCAGAATCTGAACTAGTATACGTATAATTTTTAGTCAGAGTGACATCGTCGCCACTAACATCTTCATTCAATTGGGTAAATGATTCTCCCGTAGCACTTAACAAAGTTTCATTTTCAGAAACTGATAATGAGAGACCATTGCCTTGAGTAACAACATCTGAATCAGTTGTCGTTAACTTAGTATTATTAGTGTCCTCCACATCAATATCAGCCGCCCCAATGGCCGGAATTGAAAGGATGCACAAGATTAATAATATTAATATAATCCCTTTTCTGTTCATTAATTCACCTTCACTAATATTTCATAGATTTCAATTTTCATGAAATCGTTGATAGTTTAAACTGATGTTTATTTTAGATTAAACAAATATATATAGTTTCCTTTTTAAAAAAAAATTATAAAAAAATTAAAAAATATTTAATTGTAAAAATAAAAAATTGAACATCTATAAAAATAAAATTAACAGAGTTAACTACAACAAAAATATATTACTTTATAATATGAAATATGTTAAATTAAATATACCTAAATTTTAACAAAATCCCATAAAAAAATATATTTTTAAACAAATTTTATTAAAAATAACAAAACATATACAAGAATCATATAGTTCATATATATCTAAACAATATTAAAAAATCAGAAAAATATGTAAAAAATAAATTATAAATTAATGAAAAATGTGATAAAGAAGCTCAACTGACCATTACTTGATTTTCACTTTACCTTTTAAAATATTGATAATGGATTTTGAATAAAATAATCATTACTCATAATTATTTAGTTTCAAGCAACTTCAGATTTGACAACACCCATTGAAAAATAATTACCGTTGCCTTTACCTCTATTTTGCTGATTAGCCCACATATTCACAATTTTTCAGACATGTGCAAAAATAAGAAAATCAATGTTTGTAAAAAAAATACTATATTATCTATAAAAAAAGTTCATTTAAAAAAAAAGAAAATTAGAAAAGTAATCCTATTTGATTACTTTACTTTTGATGATTTCCACTCTTTTGAGAGGGTAGATTTTTTTAGCGTTGTGGTAAATTTCAGATGCTAATTTACCGTTTACACAAACAGTCACTAACTCATCAAATGATCTTTCAGCAGCTGCTTCAACGAGTAAATCTTCGATGGTTTTTCTCATGAATCTTTGTTGGGAAGATTTAGCTCTTCTGATGGTTACTGCTAAAACTTGTAATTTTAATTTGCGGTCATCTTTGGTTTTGACTATTGCGGAAGCATCGATTCTGGAAGTTCCTCTTCTAATCATACTTCTTACATAGTCAGTAGTTGTTTTGTGACCGGTGAATTTGGTGTTTGCAACATTACCTGCAACATTGTCAATTTCAAACCTGAGTTTGATGTATTGTTTTGAGAAGTCTCCGGTCAATTCTCTCATAGTAACTTCTACTCCTCTACCAATGAGAAGTTCTGGATCTTTAGCTGGAGTTTCTCCAATTTCTTTGTCTTCAAAGTTCACTGGTGTTTTAATAGTGTACCAGGACTTTTCTTTCCATGTATCACGTACTCTACGTCTTGCTTTTGCTTTTGCCATTATATCAACCGTTTAATAATTATATATTTATATTTTGTAATATAGCGTTTCGCCATTAAAATTTAAAAATAGTCTTAAAATTAAGTATACTACTTAAATTAAACTGTAAAAATGATTTCAAATAAGTATAGATTTACAATCGTTTATTCGACTATTGTGAGCTATTCTCACGTTATTTTAAGAAAATATTTTTAATTAAGTTTTAATTTATAAAACCCGCCCATAAAGGTTATAATAACTTATTTTATTCATGATATATAAAGATTATTGATATTTCACCAATATGTGAAAAATTTTTAAAAAATAAAAATAATAAATTTTCATCAAAAAATAATAATTTTTGCGAAAGATGAAAATCTGAGCTTAAAATTTAAAATCAAGCTCTTAAATCAATATTTGTAAATGTTACAATAGACTGAAAAATGGTATACAATATATTATTTCCTCATGAATTCGACATGATCAATATATCTTTTGAGCACTTCATCGACCGGTCCCTCATCCATGACCAGTTTGATTCCCGCATCTTCAGCCTTGATTTTTGATTTGAATCCATACTGAACTGCAATCAAAACATCACAATCGCTGCAGGTTTTGATTACCTTGCCGCCCTGATGCTTTGCATCATCAGCAATTTCAATGTCCCTTCTCTCAACAAAGGCCAATTCATCATCATAATCATAGATAAAAACTGACTTTCCCCTGCCGAGGTGAAGGTCCACATTTTCACCGTCGGAAGACACTACAGCCAAACGCATCTAATTCACCACTCCACCAATTATTTTAATAATTATACTTCAGCACCATCCAATGCATGATTGCACATGCAATCTGCGCCATCATCCACATTTCTTATGAAATTGTATATCAGTTCAAGTAGCTCAGGCTCTTTTTTTGCAACCATTTCAAAAACTTCATCGATGGTCAGCTCATCCGGGGAGATTCCTGATGCGTAATTGGATACTATGCATATGGAATTGTAGCAGATTTCCCTTTCACGAGCTAAAGTAACTTCAGGAACGCCGGTCATTCCGACGAGGTCCCCTCCAAGCATCTTGAACATTCTAATCTCTGCGGGGGTCTCAAATCTAGGGCCTTCAGTGCAGACATATGTTCCGCCAAGGATGACCTCACCTGATTGCGCCAGAACATCCCTTAAGCTTGGGCAATATGCTTCGGTTACATCTATATGGACAACCTTATCCTCATAGAAGGTCTTTACCCTGTCCTGTGAGAAATCAAGAAAATCGTCGGGGATTACAAATGAGCCCGGAGGCATATCCTCATTCATTGAGCCGACAGAGTTAGTGGCTATTATTTTTGTGACACCAACGTTTTTAAGGGCATCGATATTTGCCCTGAAGTTGATCTTGTGGGGAGGTATGGAATGGCCGGAGGCATGCCTTGGTATGAATGCCACCTTCTTGCCGAACATCTCCAATAGTGACACTTCCACATCACCATAGTCAGTTTGGACTAATTTTTTGGTGCAAGAATCAGCTTTTTGGGTAATCTCATATACCCCACTTCCCCCAATTATGCCTATCAATTTAATCATCCTTTACAAACAGATAATGGTTTGACCTTTGCAACCAACTTTGCAATTCCGGTGCTGTCGGATACGCGAACCACACTGTCAACATCCTTATATGCTCCAGGTGCCTCTTCCTCAATCACATGTTTACTGGTTGCCTTGATTTTTATGCCTTTTGATGCCAAATCGTCGGTAATCTCGTCAGCATCAAAGTCCTTCTTGGCCTTTGAACGTGACAGGATTCTGCCGGCACCGTGAGCGGTTGACCCGAAAGTCTCCTCCATTGCGGTTTCGGTTCCGCACAATACATATGAAGCGGTTCCCATTGTACCCGGTATCAGTACAGGCTGGCCGACTTCCCTGTATTTTTCAGGGACCTCTTCCCTTCCAGGACCGAATGCTCTTGTTGCGCCTTTTCTGTGAACGAGAAGTTCCTCTTCACGTTTATAGACCTTATGGGTTTCCATTTTGGCGATGTTGTGAGCCACATCATAGACAATGCTCATTTCCATGTCTTCAGCTGACCTTCCAAGAACTTCCTCAAAGGTTTCCCTTACCCAATGGGTCATCATCTGACGGTTTGCCCATGCGTAATTGGCTGCTGCAGCCATTGCCTGAATGTAATTCTGCGCTTCTTTTGAATCAAGAGGTGCACAGGCCAATTGTCTGTCATTGATGTTGATTTTGTACTTTTTGTAGGCCTTGTCCATAATCCTCAGATAATCTGAACATATCTGATGTCCGCAGCCTCTTGAGCCTGTGTGAATCATGACAACAATCATTCCTTCCTTAAGGCCGTAGACTTCGGCAACCTTCTCGTCATAGATTTCATCGACGATTTGAACTTCAAGGAAGTGGTTTCCTGAACCGAGAGATCCCAATTGTGGGATTCCTCTTTTTTTGGCCTTGTCTGAGACTATGCTTGAATCGGCATCGATCATTCTGCCGTTCTCTTCAAGGACTTCCAAATCCTCATCCCATCCGTAGCCGTTTTTGACAGCCCATTCTGCTCCATAGTCAAGAACATCATTGATTTCATTTTCCTTGAGCCTGATTTTGCCTTTGCTTCCCACACCTGAAGGTATGTTTTCGAAAAGCTTTTCTGTCAGCTCATCAAGCTTGTCCTCAATGTCGGCTATGCCCAGATTGGACCTGATCATTCTGACACCGCAGTTGATGTCAAAGCCCACACCACCAGGGGATACGATACCGTTTCTCAGGTTGAATGCAGCCACTCCACCGATAGGAAATCCGTATCCGAAGTGAATGTCCGGCAAACCGATTGAGTACATTTGGACACCCGGAAGGCAGGCCACATTGACAATCTGCTCGACAGCCCCTTCCTCCAAATCGTCAATATATTCATCCGCTATGTAAAATCTTCCGGAGGCCCTCATTGATTTGTTATAGGAGCCCGGAATCTCATAAACATTATCCCTAACTTTTTTAATTTCATCTTTAATGCTCATAGTATCACAAAAATATTATGTTTTAATATATATCTATGGTGTTTAAATAAGGTTTTGGTGAATGGAATCATTTTCGAAACAATGCTGAAACACCTGCAACAAGCAGGAATACCGCACTTATCACATTGATGTAGTCAGACCCTACGATAACGAACATTGTGGCTATTATGAATCCTATTCCGGCCATGTTTGGGTTCTTATTGACGTAATATGTTGAAGCCAAACCTAAAATTGAAGCCAAAATCGCAATGATGCCCAGAAATGGAGCGTGCGCCGGTCCGACACTTCCCAAAAATATCAGAAATGATCCTGAAAATATCCCTATTACGGAACCGATAATTCCCATAATCATTTCAAAATTTCTTGATATGATTTTGATTTTTTTCATGATAGTAACTATGTTTTGAATATTATTTAAAAGTTACAAGTCCACAATGGCCTGAACCTCGACATGATCTGTTTTTCTGACAGCCATCTTATGGAAGGTTATGGCCTTTATTTCGGTTTTCCTTTCATGCCTGTCCCAGTTGATTTCTTCACCTTTGATTCTGGCCCTGAGATGGAAGTTTTCATCGATTTCGACCTGGAACTCGCTGAAGAGCATGAATTCAGTTTCATGATAGAACAAAAGTTCCTCCAAATAGTCATATAAAAGAGATACGTCATCCTCTGATGCCACTTCAAATTCTATCTCATTTGAAGGGTCAATGTTTGAAGTGTCTGATATTATATTAAAAATGGCCAAACCTGCATTTTCAAAGGCCTCATTCATGTCCTTTCCATATGCTTTAAGGCCAATGTCGGCCGTTGCTTCAAAATATTCAAATTTTTTCATAACGATTCCACCAAAATGTAAAAAATATATTTCTTTTCAAATGCTCTCACTCTTTGCTTATATATGTACTTCTTACAATTTTAAATTAGTGATTAAAATGTTTGGAAATAAAGACACCACACTTCAAGTAGATTTAAGAAAAAAGAGTTCAGTGAAAGACGAAATCATATATAGCAATTTAGACATTCAATCTTGCATGGTAGTTCTTGTAGTTATAGCAGGACTACTTTTATCTGTTATTTCAGTTGTAGCAGCTCAAGCTCCAATTATTTAAATTGGACATTCGATGCCAAACCCTTTTAGTTGCACATTAGACTACTGCTGCCATGCAAGCACTCTAATGTTTACAAAAACTAATTTCCACAAATACAGGAAAACTATATGACGTAGTCATCGGGGTTAAAACGCAGTATAATTTCCCTAGAGTTTCCCCTAACCCCTTTTCCTGTATATTTGGTATCGATCAATCTTACGAATTCCAGCTTATCGATTGCACGGTTAAATGATGCATAGCTAGATCCTGTTTTTTCCTTATACTTTTCAGCCAATTCACCAGCAGAATACATTCCTTCATTGTCTGCAATCATTTTTAAAATATCCTTTTCAGTATCGTTCAAACCCTTTAATGTTTCAGAGACATTGACGGACACCAGAGATTCTATTGCCCTGTCAAAATGTTCCTGTGTGATTTCGCGGCTTGCATCGGCTTCGGCAATGTTTCCGCATGATTTCAGAAGGTTGATTCCAACCCTCAAGTCGCCATTCTCAAAGGTGTACATTGCAGCCTGCTCAAGTATGTTATCCGGAAGGACATTCGGGAAAAATCCGGCCTTTACACGGTCCCTCAATATATCCTCTATTTCGGAATATGTATATAACGGGAATACTATTTCCTGAGGAATGAACACGGTATTGACATTCTTGTCGAAGGAATACTTGAATTCAAGATCAGACATTATTGCAAAAATAGAAGTCCTCACTCCAGGATATTCCTCATATGCCCTAAGCAAATCATAAAATACCTTGTTTGCATTTTTTGATTGAATCAGGTAGTTGACATCATCCAGTGCAACAACCAGTGACTTTCCATCCTTCTGAAGGCTCTTCATGATTTTGTCATAGACTCTTGAAAATGGAATTCCTGTTTCGGGAGGAATGTGGCCAAATATCTTTTTATGGATTTGGGAAAATATTCCGAATCGTGTAGTGTGCAATTGGCAGTTGATATAGACGCATACCACCTTTTCAGTGTTCTTTTCAACAAGCTCATAGACTTTCCTCATTGATGTGGTCTTTCCTGTTGCAGGTGAGCCTAAGATAACTGCATTTGAAGGTTTGCCCCCTCTCATGGCAGGTCTTATCGCTATAGCCATTGCTTCCATTTGTGTGTCCCTGTAATTGAAGTTTTGAGGGACATAATCCGGATCAAAAGCATTTATGTCTTGAAAAAGACTTTCATCAGCCATCAAAATATCTTCTATTCCCATGTTATCATATTATATTTTTAGTATTATAAAAGATTTTCATCACACAAATTGGTCATCTTGACATTTTCATTGTCCATTATCCACTGGGTGAACTTCTCGGCATATGCCAGTTTCTTCCTTTTGAATTCATCGGCCTTGGCAGTGTCTGTTTCGATGTTTGGCCTTGAATATCTGGTCACCACATCGCCAAAGTCCATTCCTGCCAATATGATTTCCTCAGCATTCAATGCAACCGCCAGAAACATTGCCCTGTCACCGTCAGTGAATCCTCCGAAGTTGTAGAGGTTTCCGATAGGCTGTGCCTGGGTGGTTCCAAGAACGCTTGTGAAAAATGGTGTCAGGCTTGCAATCTTTTCGATGTTGTCTCCGTGGGCGTGGATTGCAACGTTTGCCCCTCTGAAATTGGCCAGAAGAATGTCATCAAGATTTCCGTCCAGGTCTGTTGCAACTATATCAGGCGCAATCTTCTGCTCAATAAGAGCGGTTGTGGCGCCGTCGGCCGCTACCAGGACATAATCCTTCAAGTCATAGTTTTCCTTCAGGAATTTCACATGCTCCCCTAAGGAAGGGCCTGCACCGAAGACTATGAACTTGTCTGAAAAGTCAACAAATCCCTTCAGGTCCTCTAGGGTAAGGCATCCCTCGGTTGACAGTATTTCATCCAGCAGTTTTGCGGATTCCTCATCGTTTTCACGTGAAAACCCAAAATCGTCAAGAATTTCAGTATAATATTTTTCCCAAAGTCCAAATTCCATGTTTAAACCTCACTATAATATATATTAAGATTTTAGTTTGTTAAATAATTTGTCTAAAAACAGAATTGGAAAAACACATATCATTCATGGACAACATTCACTGACTTTCCGGTAATGTGCGCATAGAGATTATTAATCTGCCTCAATGTGAAGCCGACCATAAATGCTGAAATTATTGTTCCGATGTTTACCGCTCCAAAAGGGCTTGTATACCACAGAGCGCACATCACAAGCGCTATTGAAACCATTGTCACATCAAAGCATATCTTAACGGTTGAAAACCTCCAGCCGGTAACGATGGCGATTGCCTCAACGCAACCTTCGCCCGGAAGCGGAGCTATGTTGGCGGGCATGTAGACGAATATGCCAAAAGCGATTAAAAAGATGCTTACAATCAAATACACTGCCATCATCAGGACTGACCCGTCAAATGGAATCTGTGAAACGACTGAAAGGGACAGGGTGTTGAAGTATCCGAATACGATACAGTTTATGAGCTGAAGCAGTCTCTTTTTGTGAAATCTTGAGCGAAGAATCAGGAACTGGACAAGTATCAGTGCCGCATTGAAGACGAATGTGGTTATTCCGATGTCAATATTCGTAATCAGCACCAAAGCGTATGCAATGGAGCTTATCGGTGTTGTTCCAAGTGTCGATACGATGGAAAATGAAACTCCGAATGCCATTATGAATAGCCCCAATGTAAAGGATAATGCCCTCCTTGCCGTCAGCTCTTGTCCGTTCAATTGCATAGTATATTATATATCCGAAATTATATTTAAACACATGCCGAAAATCGATATATGAATTTAAACATAACACAGAAATGAATATGAAAAGATTGTGAAAACTGAATAATCATCATATCAAAAATATTTAATAAGTATAAGAACTAAAGATATAAATTAGCTTTATGAAAGCTACTTATGGAGGAAATTTTAATGAATGATATCTTATTAATGCTTCCTGGACCTACAACAGTGCACCCTAGAGTACTCAATGCAATGTCTAAGGCTGTTGTAAACCACAGAGGAGCAAAATATGGAGAAATTTTAAGCGAAACCACTGAATTAATGAGTAAAGTTTTCCAAACCCCAAATAAATCTTATCTATTAACCGGATCTGGAACTGCAGCAATGGAAGCAGGTGTTGCAAATACAGTAGCTCCTGGAGAAAAAATACTGAATGTCGTCGGTGGAAAATTCGGTGAACGTCTCATGAAAATCTCACAGACTCACGGAATTGAAACTAAAGAACTTGAAGTTGAATGGGGAACCGCTGTAGACCCTAAACTTATTGCTGAAGCTCTTGACGAAGACGAAGACATCAAGGCAGTAACTGTAGTCCACAACGAAACCTCAACCGGTGTGGCTGCACCAATCGAAGAAATCGGTAAGGTCATGAAAAACTATGACACTTTATACATCGTTGATACCGTGTCCTCCCTTGCAGGAGACGAAGTGAATGTTGAAAAGTTCGGAATCGACGTCTGTTTCACAGGATCACAAAAATGTTTGGCTGCACCGCCCGGCATGGCTGCAATCACATTAAGTGACGACGCATGGGCTGCAGTTGACAAAGTCGAAACCAATACTTTCTATCTGGACTTAAAAGCTGCACGTAAAAGCGGAGACAAAGCCGTTCCTGAAACCCCATACACACCATCAGTTTCACTTACCTATGCAATGAATGAAGCATTGAAAATGGTTATGGAAGAAGGACTTGATGCAAGAATTGCACGTCACCACAAAGCTGCTAAAGCAAGCGTAGCTGCTGTTAAAGCATTAGGATTAGAATTATTCGCTGATGAAGCTGTTTCATCCGCTACAGTAACAGCAGTCAAAATGCCTGAAGGAATTACTGATGCTGACTTCAGAGGAACAACCCGTGACAAATACGGTGTTGAACTTGCTGGTGGACAAGACCACTTGAAAGGAAACATCTTCAGAATCGGACACATGGGTAACGTCTCATACAAGGAATTGACCCAAACCTTTGCGGCAATCGGAATGACCCTGAAAGGTTTAGGCGTAACTGACGATGCTGGCGCTGGTGTCGCATCAATTGCAGAATCATACTTATGATTCTTCTTTTTCTTTTTTTTATCTAGACTTTTGTAATATATTTTTTACATAGTATAAGTTATAAGTCTCATGAGCCATGGCCGTGATAAGTTATAAGTAATATATTTTTTACATAAGAATTTTTCTAATAAGTTATAAGTTAAAAGTTACACTTGAAATGCATGTTTGAATCTTGTGTATTAGAACTTATAAGTTAAAAGTTACACTTGAAATGGATGTGTATATCCTGTGTGTTAGAAATTATAACTGAAAACTTACACTTGAAATTCACCTCATGAAAAATAGGTTATAACTAAAAACTTACACTTGAAACTTATGTCTTATAAGTAAAAAAAGTATTACCTGACATCAAAACTAAAGATATTTAAAAAACAAAAACAAAATGTATTAACAACAATAGGATGTGAAAACTATGTCAAATAATATTAAGATAACAGTTGAAGAATTACGCAAATTGGTCAATGTCGACAATGTGATTGGTGAACCAATAGAAACCGAAGATAAAATTCTAATTCCAGTGGTAAGAATGGGAGCAGGATTTGGAGCCGGAGAAACCATAAATGGAAGCGAAAAGAATGGCAATGCAGCAGGAGGAGGTGTCGGAGTTGAACCGATTTCCATGGTAGTGCTGCCTAAGAAAGGAAGCGATTCAGAAGGAATTCGCGTGCTCAATCTAACCAAAGGATCAGAAGCCAACAAAGCAATATCCGACATTGGATTAATCATAACTGACCTTGTAAAGAACTATCTGGATTCACAAAGTCAAGATGAATACTTTGACGAATCCGAATACATAGAACCTGAATTCAGCACAACCGAAGAAACAGAAGAATAACAGGCCTTTACATGTTAAACATCCTTTTGATGATTATTCTCATAATCATCCTATTCATTATTTTTTTACTCCTGCTTGGAATCAGGATATCATTTGAATACACCAAGAAAGGCAGCGAAATTAAAGGATGTTTGAAAATACTTATTTTTAAGAAAATCAAAATATACACCCGCCATTTCCCGTCAAAGGACGATGACAAAAACGAAGAGGAAGAAGAGGAAGAAAAAAAGCAGAGGGACATGAAAAAGCTGTTCAATCTTGCAAAGCCTTGCTTTGATGACCTGAAAACCTATTTGAAATCCGTCCTGAACATCATCAAAATCAAGCAGCTTAAAAACCATCTCATTTTTGGTATGAGCAGCTATGCCGATACCGGAAAATACATAGGAATCATCTGGGCAGTCCTTGCAGAAGTCAACCCGATGCATGAGAATCTTAAATTGAGCGCAGAGCCGTCATTCAACGGAAGTGTCATTGACGGATACGGCATCAATGAAGTTGAAATCTATCCCCTAAAGCTCATAGTCCCAACAGTCAGACTAATTTCAAAAAAAGAAGTTAGGACATTAATAAGAGGTGTTCTTGATGAGCGATAATATCCTTAAGGACATTGAAAACCTTCTGGAACTGAAATACGATACCGCCTATGATTTCAAGGAGATTTATGGGCTTACATTTGCCTTTAAAATTATAGTCATCAGGTTCAGGGGCAGAATATCCTCAGCCGAGATTTCACCTGTCGGAATAATTTATGAAGAAAATGGCGAATATTACCTAGCACCCCTAGATGAAGCCGTCAACATTCATGAGATTGTTAAGGAATTTGTGAAAAAATGCATCTAGGGAGGAAGGGGAATGTCCTCACTTTCCACAATGACCTCAACAACAAGGGGTCCGATAAGATCCTTATCCAATATCAGCTCCAGATCATCAATATTATCAACCCTTACGCCATCGATGCCATAGCTTGAAGCCAGCTTAACGAAATCGGGATTTTCCAAATGAATCTGGTATGGTTCCATATCATAAAAGGATTCCTGCCATTGCCTTATGATTCCAAACTCGGAATTGTTCAGGATGAATACTATAACATCAAGGTCCTGCTGCTTAAGTGTTGCAAGCTCCTGGAGGTTCATCTGAAAGTCCCCGTCACCGTTGATGACAATCACCTTTTCTCCAGTCGCTATTGAAGCGCCTATAGCTGCTGGAAGGCCGTAGCCCATCGGAGCCATTGCACCTGAAAAGAGCAGTTGCCTTGGCTTCTGGGATTTCTTCAAAAGGGTTGTCCATGTGGTGTGTGATCCTGCATCGGAAGCTATGATATTGTCCGGAAACCTTTCCAGTATCCTTTTAATGGCAGCCTGTGGCTTCAAATCATCGTCAAGGCCTTCGATATGATATGAACCGTCAATTTCTGAAAGCTCATCCATCCAGTCGGCAGGCTTGAATTTTGCCTGGGCAATGAAATCGCTTACCTTTCCATGAATCGGATAATCGCCAACCAGAACATCCTTGTTGATGTTTACGTGAATGAAATTGTCCGGAATTTCAGGCAGGGTCCTTTCGCTTGCCTTGATGCCCAATCCCATTATGCAGTCTGAGTTTTCAAATGCATATTTTGCCCTTTCTGTATCGCGTATTCCGCAAAGTCCCAGGTTCAGCGGATTGTCGTCGGGAACTGCACCCTTGCCGTGAAATGTGGTTGTGACAGGGATTTGATATTCATTTGCAATCCTTTCAATGTTTTGAGCTTCGCTTATCGCCCCTGCACCCAATATGAAAAGCGGCCTTTCGGCATTGTCAATCCGCTCCTGTGCCCTGGCCATGTTGGACATGTCATCCTCACAGAGATAACAAAGGTCAAAGTCATCAAATTCCTCCTGCAGGAGAACATCCTTCGGCAGGTTGATGTGAATAGGACCTTTAGGGAAGTTCTTAAGCTCATAGATGGAAGCCCTGAGCATGTACATAGCTTCGGTTCCGTTCAATGGATTGTATGATGCCCGTGTGATGTGCCTGAACATTTCAAGCTGAGGTGTTGTTTGGAAATGGTCACTTCCACGATATTTAAGCTCATTGTCACCGGTCAGCAACAGCAGCGGCACATTGTCCTTGAAGGCTGTTGCCAAAGGCATTGCGGTGTTGAGGGCTCCCGGTGAAGCGGTTGTGATGCACACCCCAATCTTTCCTGTTGACCTTGAATATCCGTCTGCGGCTGTGGCAGCACCCTGCTCATGTTTTGTAAGGATATGATTGATGCCGCTTTTGGACATTGCCTCATAAAGTGGCATTATCTGCTCGCCAGGAATTCCGAAAACATCGATAATGTCTTCCTCGATTAATATCTCAACCATTTTGGCAGCGACGTTCACTCTTCGGCCTCCTGATATGATCCGTTGTACTCTCCTGAACCTTCAACAGGGAATACCACCGCCTGAGCAATCCTGTCGCCTGACTTGATTTTGTATTCGAATTCGCCGTGATTGTATATCATGAACATCAGTGTTCCGTAAAAGCCAGGGTCTCCCACGGCAGTCTGCACGGAAACGAATGATCTCAGGAGCGTTGAGCGTGGCAGATAAAGCATCGTATATCCTTTGGGGATTTTCACTTTCCTTTTGATGCTTGCAAGGTATGCAGTATGAGGCTTTAATGTGTAGATTTCGCCTTCAAGCTCTTCGATTTCGGGCAATACCTTTTCATTGTCAATGAGTGAGCCTGCACTTTTCTGCACGTAAATCTTATCCAGTTCCAAGTCAATTCCGGAGGGCTGGACCAAATCAGCAAAGTCCGGAAACAGTTTTATGAGTTCTTCTTCACCGAGCATAATATCAAATCCTTATTCAATAAGATATTTATTTTAAATTATTAATATATTAGATTGGTGATATAATGCCTGTAATTCAAATTGCTGGAAACAATGGAATAAGTATCGAGAAAAAACGAGAAATGGTTGAAAAAGTATCTGAAATAGTGGCTGACGCATATGGCTTGCCTATTGAAACAATAACCGTGCTGGTGAGCGGATTCAATCCTGATGACATCGGTGCCGGCGGCAAACTTTTAAGCGACAGGGAATGAATTTTATAAGGGGAGTCGGAAATCTCCCCCATTAAAGTTCAAACCAAAAAAGAACTTTCGTATTTGATTAACAAATACAATGATTATTTATTTATTTTGTTTAATATAATGATTTTGATTTTTTGCAATCAGCCCCTTCTTTTCAAGCTCATCGAGGTTTCTTTGGATTTTCTGTGTGAAATTGCCTGAGCGGAACCTTACGAGTGACTTTTCAATATCCTCTACTGTTGAGTCGTCAACCGCATCATATACGCTTTTCTGAAATGGGGCCAGACTGAAAATGATGTCGTTCAACGGGTTTTGGGTGCTTTTGAAGTCCCACACGTCGTCCTGGGCCTTTGTGTTGAACCTCTCCTCCAGTTCCGGAACACTGTTTTTCAAATCATCAAGATATGGGTGTTGTGCAAGGCCCAGCTTGTGCTTTGTTATTCTGTTTAAAAATTCCCTGTGGACCTCGTCCAAATCGATGCTGTTTTTGTCCTTAAACGAAGCCAGAACATACGCCTTATCGTCAATTACCTCCACCACCCTGTAGTCATCCGTATCTTCACAGTATTGTATCTGTGAAAAGCTGTTGACATTCCACTGGTTGTCCAGAAGGTGGTTTCTGACGAATTCTGCATCCTCAATCCTGTCATAATATCCGAAGACATAGTCATCGCCTGCAATCCTCTTCTTGATTACGAATGTGTCAAAGACCCTTGTGATGTTGAGGCCGTATCTGGAGCCGTTGGGATTTCTCCTTTTCCTTTTGACCAGCTCATCGATTGTCTTTTGCGATGGCTTTTCATTGCATTTTGCCAGAATGTGAATCTTTTCATCAAGGACTCCCAAAACAAGATACTGTCCGTTTACCTCATATGTCTGATTAATCAAATCGGGATTCCAGTCATTTTCAGCAAGCAAGTCCCTTATGAAGGTTGCATCATCAATATTCTGGAATTTTCCATAGCTTCTTGAGCTTTTGACTACATTATATGAGCTTTTGTTCTTTCGGATATATTTGGTCATTGATGATAGTTTGTCTTTGAAAATAAATAAACTTTAATAAAAAAAAGGAAAATAAGGAAATTAATCCCTATTTTTTAACTTTAACTTTGTATTTTACGGTATCCTTAAGGTAGATTGCCTGATAGGTCACTTTCTTGCCTTTTTTGAGCTTTTTGAGGACATTCTTCTTGATGGTGAATTTGGCCACACCTTTGCTGTTTGTTTTGGCCTTGTATTTTTTGCCCTTGAACTTGAGGATTATCCTTTTGCCCTTAAGGTATTTTCCGTTGACCTTGACCAGGGTTGCCTTTATCACAAGCTTTTTGGCGGATCTTTTAATCTTTACCTTCTTAAGCTTTAGAACATGCTTAACTGTAAGCTTTTTGGTTATGGTCTTTCCCAAAGCCTGAGCTGTGATTTTGTAGCTTCCCGGCTTTTGCACAATCTTATATCTTGCAACGCCGTTGGAATCTGTTTTTACGGTTGCAACCTTCTTGCCGTTGACCTTAAATAGCACTTCAACGTTTTTGGCCAAAGCACCTCCCCTAGCATAGACTGTGACTGAGTATCTGTTTCCTGATGAATAGATGACTGATGCATCGCCTGCAGCAATTCTTGCCGGAATGTATTTCGCTACGGTGACATTGCTTTCGATTGCTGTGGCAGAGTAATTGTCGCATCCGCCGTATTGCACAAGAATCGTATGGCTGCCGCCTGCAAGGTTTTCAATTGTCAGATTAGCCTTTCCGTCATTGATTTTACAATAATAGCTCCTGCCTTCAACCTTAACAATCAAAGCCCCTGAAGCATCCTTCGGAAGGCTGAAAGTGAATGTTGCACTTTTTTCATCCCCTGAGACAGAAACTGAAATTGTCGGAGCAGGGTTTGGAACTGAAAGGTATATTCCCCCTTGGCTGAAGTTGCCGTACTTCTCATCCTCATAAATGATTTTGAGGTCATATCTGCCGGATTTCAGGTCGGACAGTGAAACTGAAACCACCGGCCCTGAAACGTTCTCCTGAAGAACAAGTGTAGAGTATTGGCCTGAGACATCATCATATGCATAAACGGATACGTTTCCTTTAGCGTCTGATGGAATATTAAATGAGATTGCATTGTCCTCATCAGTTATTGTGGAAGGATATGTTAAATTGCCCGGCTTTACATGTATCCTTCCGTCCGGAAGATTGATGTTGTAGTCTGCACCGTTGTACATAAGTGTGAAATCATAATCACCGAACTCTGACAGGGCGAATGTCTTGTTTATGATGCCGTTACTGTGAATCAGTTCCATGGTTTCACCTTTCAGATTCATGATTACTCCGCCCTGAGCGTTTTCAGGAATCCTGAGATAAATCCAGGTATCCTCACCGACATTGACATTGATCGGATAGAGTACCCTTATGTCCACATGGAAAATGTCCCTATCGTATGGATTTACCGCATAATCACCTGCAGAATAATAGGCATTGAGCTTATGGACTCCCGGAGCGATTCCTCCAAGGGAAACGGATGCCTTTCCATCCTGCAGTCTGACGCTTTGATAAACATTATCATCCAACTTGACAATAAGGTTGCCCTCGCCTCCCGGAAGGGCTAAAGTTATTGATTCATCATCCCCATAATAAATATAATTCTGCTGAGGTCCAAAAATGGCATATCCTTCAACAGTGAATGTGCAGCTGTCTGTTTTTGGAGGATAAGTTGAATCCCCCTCGTATCTTGCTGTGACATTATAATTTCCGCACTCCAAGTCTGTTAAGGTCATTTGGGCGCTTCCGTCTTTAAGTTCAAGTGTGTAATTCCTATCCCCCATACTGATTATCACATTTCCTGTTGCATTCTTAGGGGCATTTACAGTAACAGTAACGGGTTCACCGTACGCATAGGTCTTATCTGCGAAATCATTGACATGCACCAGAGGATAGTCAACATTTACTCAGCCGCTTTTGGATGCGTCAGGATAGTTTCCCATGTATCTGACCTCAACGTCATGTTCTGCAATGGAAAGACTATCAGGCAGCTTCAAGAGCATGATGTAGTCTGTTATGATTTTTGTATCGCATTCCTCGCCGTCGACAAGAAGAGTCAGCATTCCTGTGGCATCGCTTGCAAGCCTGACTACGATATTATTGTGTTCCAAATTGATGTTTTCCCCAATATCACAGCTGAAATAGCCTACATCAAATGTTCCTGATTTTGCCTGGGCAGAATAATAGCAGTCGTTTTGAAATTCCACCCTCCATTGATGGGTGCCTATGTCCAGTGCCCCGGTATTGTGGAATATCCATGTGTTCATGCTTTTTGCCGCCTCAACATTGTCAATGTAAAGGACAAAATATCCGTCAAAGGGCTCCGCTTCATAGGCTCCATATCCTGACGGAATTCCAATGTCAACATAGAGGTCCCTTCCCTTCAATGCATCTGAAGCGGTGATGTTCATTTCAAATTCGGGAGAATTCATCCTTGTTCCCACATAATACTCCCTTTCATATGTCATGTCTCCAAGGTAGTATCTGACGGTAACGCGGGTGTCTGAATTAGGTGTTGCCAGATCAATGGTCATGGTTCCCTTTGCGGTCGGATAGTTCTTTACCTCATTGTTGAAGCTGTTTCTGACGTAGAGGTGTCCGGTTATTGTTTCAGGCATTACAACCTCAACCTGGAATGTGCTTTTTCCCTTATGGGCAAAGACAGGAATGGTGATTTTAGGAACCACTGAAAAGTCAAGAATCAAGTCCGCAACCTTATCGTCATAATAATCGCTGCTGACATATTCCGCAATAAGATGATGATTTCCGCAGTTCAAATCCCTGAGTGAAATGACAGCCCGGCCGTTCTCCAGCCTTGCTGACCTGAAAAAGGAATTGTCCTGTGATCTGACCGCAAGATTGCCGTAGGCATCTTCCGGAAGTGTAAGTGAGACATCTCCCACTTCCCCATAAATCTGTGTAGAAGATGTGAATCCTATGATTTTGGATATGGCGTTGAATGAATCATTTGTTGTCTTTTCCGGAAGCTTGCATCCTGGAGATGGAATGAAATGCAGTCTAACCTCGTTTCTTCCCAAAAGAAGCCTTTCTCCAGGAATGGTGATGCGCCAGTAGTAGGCCTCAGGAGGGATTTCATAGTCGACGCCGTTGTGGGTGACAATCAATGTGCCCTTGGCGTCAAAGGGAAGGCTCATCCCGATGCTGTAATCCTGGCCCAGGACGGCATCGCCGTAGCTGTCGCTTAGGGAAAGGTCATAGTCATTTACCTCAAAAGTGAAGTTCAATACCTTATCGGCATAGTTTCCGCTGCTGTCAACATACTTTACAAAGAGAAAATGGGTTCTGAAGTCCTTAACGTAGTTTTCGCTTTGAAACATGGCGCTGACCGGACCTGAAACCGTGTATCCGTATGAGTATTCAGACATTTCATCTATATAGACGTATAATGTTCCCTGGGCATCCTGATTGGA
>NZ_SUTK01000089.1 GCF_015062905.1 Methanobrevibacter thaueri | reverse complement strand
ACAACATCAGGATAGCTTCAACCGAGGATGTAATCTCCGATTATGATAAGGAAATCATCCGTGAGGTCGCACGTACATACCGGACATTTCTGGGAAACGACTGCACCCGCTGCGGCTATTGCATGCCTTGCCCTCATGGCGTTGACATCATTAACTGCCTTACCGAGTACAACATTGCACACATGATGAGAGACCCTAAGGCCAGTGAAATGCAGTATTTCAGCTTGATTGATGATGATTCCAGAGCTGACAGTTGCATTCAGTGTGAGGAGTGCATTCCGTTCTGTACCCAAATGCTCAACATTCCTGAGGAACTTCAGAAAGTTTATGAGTATTTCGGAAGCGAATTTGACCATTTCTGATTTGGCTTATTATACATTAAGTCAAATTCTTTTACTCTTTTTTGTATTGTTTTGAACAGATTAATATCAAATTTTAAAATTTAATGAACTTTTTTTAGTAAAAAAAATAAAACTTCTTATTTTATATATCAAAAATATCATAATAGAGTATATATAAAGATTTATATACTACGAGTTGGAAATATATTTTTGATTGGAAGATGTTTTCCGACTATTAAATATGGAGCTTGATTTTAATGAGCGATATTCCAGAAGAAAAAATTGAAAGAGTAGTCGAACAAATGAAAGAGGATAACATCAAGTTTATCCGTTTGCAGTTTGTCGACATTAACGGTACTGTAAAAAATATCGTCATACCATTCAATGGCGAAGATATGAGTGACTTATTTAACGAAGGAATGTTATTTGACGGATCATCAATTGCAGGATTTGTAGGAATCAATGAAAGTGATTTGGTCCTTAAACCAGACATTGACACTTACTCAAGATTATCATGGAGACCAGAGGAATCCGCAACATGCAGATTCATCTGTGACGTATGGACAGCTGATGGCGAACCGTTCATAGGAGACCCAAGGGGAGTTCTCAAAAAATCCCTCAAGCACATTGCGAAAATGGGACTTCAATACAACATCGGTCCGGAACCTGAATTCTTCATTGTGGACATTGATGAGAACGGATACCCAATGCCTTACGATGAAGCAGGATACTTCGATGTGGAACCGTTGGACAAAGGTCCTGACTTTAGAAGAGAATTGACCTTGAACCTTGAGGATTTGGACTTTGAGGTTGAAGCATCCCACCACGAAGTGGCACCAGGTCAAAACGAAATCGCATTCAAGTTCAAGGATGCACTTAAAACCGCTGATGCTGTAATCACATTCAAGCAAGCGATTAAGGCTATCGTAGACAACATGGCTACCTTTGACCAAATGGACTACAGGGTAACATTCATGCCAAAACCATTCTTCGGCGTGAGCGGAAGTGGAATGCACTGTCACCAGTCAGTTTTCAAGGGAGACAGAAACTTATTCTCAGACCCTGACTCAGAAACCGGTCTTTCAAAAGATGCACTTTACTTCATGGGAGGATTACTCAAGCACGCTCCAGCTATTACCGCTATTACAAACCCTATTGTTAACTCATACAAACGTTTAGTTCCAGGTTATGAGGCTCCAGTTTACAGGGCATACGGTCTTAGAAACAGATCTGCTTTAATAAGAGTTCCTGCAGCACGTGGAAAAGCAACACGTATCGAGTACAGGTCACCTGACCCTGCATGTAACCCTTACCTTGCATTTACAGTAATGCTTGAAGCAGGTATAGACGGTATCGTCAACAAAATCGACCCAGGAGACCCTGTTGAAGTGGACCTTTACCAATTAAGCGAAGAGGAAATTGCTGAAAGGGGAATCAAGGTTCTTCCAACCAGTTTATGGGAAGCATACCATGCCCTTGAGGAAGACCCACTCATACTTAATGCATTGGGACCTCATGTCAGTGAAAAGTTCCTAGAGCTTAAATATCAAGAATGGGACGAATATCGTGTTCAAGTGTTCGGATACGAACAAAGAAAATATTTAGATATCTAATCTAAATATTTATTTTTTTTAATTGGAGTCAACTATGTCAGATTCAGAACCCCGAATGATTGAAATATTGAGAATATTAACCCAACATGAGAAGCCTATAGGCTCCAAACTGATAGCTGACGAGCTTAGGGACAAGGGTTTTAATTTAGGAGAGCGTGCGGTAAGATACCACATGCAGATTCTGGATGAAAAAGGTTATACTGAAAGAATGGGGTATTCTGGAAGAGTGATTACTGATCTTGGTCGTGAAAAATTGGAAAAGGGCCTTATCTATGACCAGGTCGATTTCATCTATTCAAAATTTGAGGAAATGATTTATTTAACTGACTTCAACTATATGACTCAAACAGGAAATGTTGTTGTAAATACATCAACCGTTTATAACGAAGAATCAATCGATATACTTAAAAATGTTATTGAAAGTGGCCTTTCTGTTAGTCCTTACGTTAATTTAAATGAAGATAAAAGTGAAGACAGAATTGAAGTAACAACATTGTGCGGAACAACAATCGATGGAATACTTCTCAACGAGGGAATATCCTCACAGCCGGTTTATGGAGGACTTCTCAAAGTCGAGGACTACAAGCCAATAAGGTTTGAGGAACTCATATCCTACAAGAAAACCTCACTTACACCACTGGACGCATTCTCTTCACCTAACAGAACATCAGTTCTTGATGTAATCGACTCAGGAAACGGAATAATTCCTGCAAACTTCAGACTGATACCTGGCGTCGGCCGTGACAGGACAGTTGAACTCATTAAAAAACTTGACAAGATTGGCATAGGCGGAGTGATTGGAATCTCCGATGAGGGAAAGGACATATTGGGAATTCCAGTTCCTGATGGAATGGTTGGAATAGCCATTGTCGGGGGAATAACCCCATTCAGAGCAGTGCAGGAATCCGGAGAGAACATTGACATTAAGATTGCTGAGGAAATCAGGGACTTCAAGACATTATCCCCAATCACAACAACAATCAGAAATAACCTGAAACCTGTTACACATGACTTACAACCTAAAATATCATTCTTACTGTCCAAATCATGGAACCTGATACAGCAGGTCAACTTTGATATAGAAAAGAGAAAGGGAGACATCGTTTCCAACATATCATACCTTAAAAGGGACGACCTTGACAAGGCATTGGACATAATGGAAGAGACATACAACGATGACCCTAAACACATCAATCCATACTACCAGATTATGAATCATCCAACCGATGAGGACACTGTTGGAATAGCTACAATCTGCAGTTTGAGCATTGATGGAATCCTTATAAACAATGGAATTATCTGCAATCCAAAATATGGAGGATTGCTGGAGCTTACAGAACCATCATTATTCATTGAGCTAATTTCATACAACGGGTCAACCGTTGACCCTCACAAGATTTTCATTGCAAAGGACATGACATCTGTTTCAACCAGCATCGGCCCGAAAAAGATATTGGCCAGTTTCAAGGAAATTCCATACATTTCACGCGATTATGCTGTTGACCTATTGGATACCTTGGATAAAACAGGATTTTCAATATATAAAATAGGAAAACCGAGAACCCTGACTTACAATGCAAAGGCAGATAACTATAACTTCGGTATCGTTGCAGGCAGTGGTTTGAACTCAATAGCCGCAATTAGAGAAAAAGGCATTGATATACATGTTAAGGCTATTGAAAAATTGATTCCTTTTGAAAAAATGAATAGGTTGTAACTAGATTACAGTTACATCCACTTCTTCACCATCTTTTGGATAGTGTACAAATTCTATTATATCTTCCTCGACTTCATATACATCTA
>NZ_SUTK01000027.1 GCF_015062905.1 Methanobrevibacter thaueri | reverse complement strand
ATTGACAGTGATTAAACCTTTAGCATCACTTACAACTGTGTATCGTTTACCATTGATAATGATTGTTACTTTTGCATTTGCAATTGGTTTATTTAATCCGTCAACGATTGTTGCCTGGAAGTCCATGCCACTGTTGTATCCACGATTCATATTGCTTGAAACAATTTTGGAATTAATTAATGCATTTGTTGTGTTCTGAGTTTTATTTGGATATGCGCCGTCGCTGATAAATGATATGAGAATTTCATCATCATCCTTCAAATCAGGAATTGTAACAACAGCAGTGCCATTAACAACATCCGCAGTGTAGTTCTGTCCATTCACAGTTACTACAATTTTACCTGTAGCGTTAGCTGGAACATGAACCCTTAAAGTAGTATTTTCACCAGTGGTTTCACTATCAAGGTCAAATTCGAAATCAACTACTTCAAATGTTGCAGAATCACTGGTTCCAATAATATTATCATCACCCCTACCTTCAATATTAACAATATATTCACCGACATCGAAATCAGCTAAAATAATGCTCATTTCCTGTTCGTCGCCTTCATATTTAAAGGTAGTATCAAAGACAACTTTATTGTTTTGATCCAATACTTCAATGTAATAGCTTGTTGGATAATCATCATAGAACCTGACGACTACATCATCACCATAAGCCACATCATCAATAGGGTAAATCTGGATGTTTGACTCAGCAGGATAAACTGTGAAATCAGCATTGGTAATATTATTGACATAATCAGGATTGTCAAAAATCACATTAGTTGTGTAGTTACCAGCATTTAATAGATAATCATCTCCACAGTATCCTCCAGTACCGTTTACTACTTCAATTGGTATTTGGGTTCCGCTGATATCCACAGTATAGATACCGTCGACGTCAGCCACGATATTAATGAGTAAATCCCTACCATATTCGAAATCTTCAGCATACACGACAACAGTATTGTTTTTATTTACATTGAATATAAATGACGCAGTACTTCCAACAACATTGTCAGTTCCTATGTTGGCAACAGTCAGATTATACTGACCAACTTCCAATACAGGAAGGGTGAACAATAGGGAATTGGAAATTTCAGTGTAAATTACCTTGTTTCCGCTATCATATATTGTGATATTATATTTATATGGATAGAAATCGCTGAAACGAATGGATACTGTTGTGTTCCAGGCCACATTTTCATCTAAATCAACAATTTCCACATGGGATTGGGCCTTTTTGATTGAAAATGTAGTGTTGACAGCATTGTTATTGCAATTAACATTATTGAATGTGACATTTGCAGTGTAGTCTCCAGCATCAAGGTCATCAAGTGTCTGTCTGCCTTTTCCATTTTCCACATAGACTGTTATGTTTCTTGTGTTGAGAGATACAGTATAATCACCATCAACATCAGCGGTAACTGTGACTGTAATTTCCTTACCATAGGTTCCATTGTTTACATCCACTTTTATGTTGTTATTGATCTTATTAACATTGAAAGTGGTTGAATTCTTGCTTTGTGTCCTGTTGGTGTTTCCAAGGTTGACTACGGTTACATTATACTCACCAGCATTCAATCCGGAAATGTTGATTGATTTTTCATTGATGATTTTTGTAAATGCAACATTGTTGTTTTTATCATAGACGGTCACATTGTATGATGTACCGTCACCTTCAAATGAAACGGCGACATTTTGGCCATAATTCACATCTGAAATCGGATTGACAGTAACTTTTGAGTTTGCTTTAATGATTTTGAATGTTTTATAATCTGCACTTCCTTCAACGGTTTCATTAGCATAATTATAAATGCAGATATAGTAATCCTTATCACTTGCAGGCAAATCAACAATTACATGATCCAAATCAGTATCATTGACTTCGAAATAGAAGGATTCATCCTCATCGGTAATTAAAACATCAACAGTGGTTCTGTTTGTAACATTAAATGGTATGTGGACATTTCCGTATGTAAATTCGGTTCCATTTTCAATGTTGATTTTAACTTCACTAGAATTGGTATGAACTTTTGATACTGTGAATTCATCATCTTCTGAATATTGAGTGTAATAGCTGTCTTCAAAGTGTGTAGCATTGAAAGTATATTTTCCATCAATTAATGTATCGAAATTGAATACAGCCTGACCGTTTGCATCTGTTGTTAAGATTACATTTTTTATAGGCCTGTTTTGACTATCTTTTATTACAAGAGAAATTTTTATTCCACTTTCATTTGATGAATATACAGGATTGCTGTCGGTTGTTATTTTTCCGTTCCAGTAAGTTACATTGGAAAATGTTATACTTTCAAAAGATTGTATGGCGTTCATATAGTTTGTGCCACCAACGAGGGCCAATATTAAAGAGGTGCCGTTGGTTTTGAATTCAAAATCGGTTGCGTTTGCTTTGTTGTCAAGGAAAATGGAATTTTTAACGGTCACATCCTCTGCACCGTTGTATATTGCTCCACCCTCTTTGAATGCAGTATTTAATCTGAATTCACAATCGTCAATAGTTATGTTTTTGTCACCGCTGATTGCAATTGCTCCTCCTTGGGATGCAGTGTTGTTTGTGAATTTGGATTTTTCAACAATTACATTTTCACTACCCAATATACGGATTGCTCCTCCATTATACATGTCGATTTTGTTGTTTGTAAATTCACAGTTTGAAATAGTTAAGCCTATTACTTTATCAAAAAGTATTGCTCCACTTGAATCCTCAGCAGTGTTGTTTATGAAGTTTGAATTCAGGATTTTGACATCGTTTACACGATCCATCTTGATGGCTCCGGCATAATCATCTGCAAATCCGTTCATGAATATGATATTGTTGAATACCACATTATTGGTGTCACTAATATCAAATATTCTGGACTTGCCTTGTGCATTGATTTTGTGGCCGTTACCGTTGATTGTGATTGCATTTCCAATTTTAATTCCGTCAGTAATGGTGTCCAAGCCAATGGTGTAGGTCACATCACGTGTAAGGTCTAAAGTTCCGCTTGCAGCATCAATCTGTTTTTGCAACCATGCGAAATCCCCTTCTGTCTGAGTTATGTTGATAGTTAGAATTTGGTTGTTTATTTTTGCGGTAACTGTTTCTTTTATGGCATTTGTTGTGAAAGAAACGGTTGCCTTGTTGTCTCCAACCTGTTTGTCTGTAAATACACCCTCTTTGTCTGAAGAGAATTCAACATTCCAATTGGTCAGTTTTCCAGTGAATGCTTGACCCTTGTTGTTTATAAAGTAAACGGTTAATTTTGAGTTGCCTGCCTGTGATTCTGTTACATTGATGTATGCGCGCAAATATCTGTCATCTGAGATTACGGTATTACTTCCTACTCTGTGCCATTCAACGATATATTTTGCATCATTGAAGTTTGGATTGTTGGTTCTCCACCAGTTGTTGGCAATTGTTCCGTATTTTCCGCAGTTTAATATGCCGTTATCACTGGTAGCCTTGTTGTTGAGGAATATGTTGTCCACCATAGTTACTGTGGAACCGGATGAGTCGACATATATTGCAGCACCTGATCCTTGTGTTTTGGATTCAGTCAAAGCTGTGTTTCCTTCGAAGTAACAGGACTGGAATGTGACATCATTTTTATTGTTTATGAATATTGCTCCTCCGTAGTATCCTGTATTGTTTATGAATGTAAGTCCATATGCAATATTTTCAAAAGTTGAAGCATAAATCGCACCACCTTTATTTGCAGCTACATGATTCCATGTTTTAATAGAGTTGTTTATGAATGTACATGGAGTATAATCATTAAGCCATACCAATGTATCAGCATGAACTGCACCTCCTCGATCAACTGCACTGTTATTTATAAAATTACATCCGCCAAGCTCTAATCTGTTTGTACAACTAATTGCTCCACCATATCTTTGTTCATTCCATATTTTAACATAGGTTTTTAAAGTAGCCTGATTGTTGGTGAAATTTGAGTTAATCACTCTAAGGGTTGATTTACCCTCATAATTAATTGCACCACCTTTTCTATGTTCATACCGACTATATTCTGCTGTGACTTGATTGTTGTTGAAAATACAGTTGCTTATCAAGACCCCTTGTGTATTTTTACTATCTATGTTGATTGCACCACCGGCTGATGAACGAGCAAGATTGTTTTCAAATATTGAATTTCTGATTCCAGTGGATTCTGCGTTGAGATATATGGCTCCTCCACCATTATCTTTATGATTTTGATTTTTTATAAATGTGGAGTCTGAAATGTCTAAAATGTTTCCATCACCCCAAAAGTAAATTGCACCACCTTCATACCAAGCGGTGTTGTTAATGAATGTACAGTTTTGTATAATATATTTAATATTTTCAGGACCGTCTACATAAATGGCCCCACCATGCAATAACACACCATTTTTAAAAATCAGATTCTTTATTGTGACAGTGATGCCATTGCCTTCTTTGCTGTCTGATTGGAAAATTCCTGTAAATCCTCCGGCATCGATGGTGTGACCCTTTCCATCTATTTCTATGCTGTGTTTGATGTTTATTACTCCATCACTTTCTTTTGCGGCATAGTCCTTTTCGAAAGTGAACTCATTATTTGTCTTAAATGCCTCTTCCAATTCGGTGTATGTTCCCACATTAGCAGTTAAATTATCATTATCGTTAATTTTACTTATTATTTCATCTGTTTCTTCCGTTTGAAGATTGTCTTCAGTTACAGTTAAAATCTCTCCATCATCTGTCAGTTGTGTTTCATTTTGAGCTGCGCTTGTAAATGATATGCTCAGTAAAATGAACATTATTAAACTGATGATGAAAATCTTATTTTTCAATCTAATATTTTTTACCTCCCATTAGGTTATACATTCATAATTATGTAAGAAAGAGTATATATCTATTTGTAATATAGTTTAAAAAGAGAGCTGTTTTTAAATATAATACCAAATTCCTACTTGTTTATTTTTTTAAAGTTATGCAATTTTTAACTTGAAAAAGGGCATGTGACACAAAGTCCCAATTTTTTCAAATTTTTTTTCAATCGGATTCATTAAATTTTACTTACTTTTTTTTAATAATGGAAAATAAGATAAAAACAGAATTGGGTAGAAATAGATGAAAAAATAAAAAAAGAAGATAAATACAAAGGGTATCTATCTTTTTACTTTAGCTGTTCTTTTTACAGTGTGTTTGAGGTAGGTTACTTGGTATTTGATTTTTTTGCCAACTTTGAGTTTTTTCAAGATGGATTTTTTAATGGTTACTTTTGCAATTCCTTTTTTGTTGGTTTTTGCTTTGTATTTTTTGCCTTTGAATTTGAAGACTACTTTTTTGCCTTTTAGTGCTTTTTTGCCTTCTTTTAAGGTTGCTTTTAGTACTAGTTTTTTGGCGGATTTTTTGACTTTGGCTTTTTTGAGTGTTAGGACTTTTTTGACCTTAATTTTGTTGGATACTGTGATTCCTTTGTATTCGGCTTTCACTGTATAGGTTTTTGGGAGGTATGTTTTTGTGAATTTCATTGTAATGTAGCCGTTTTTGTCGGTTTTGAGTGTTTTTGCTTTTCCGTTGATTGTCACTTTAACTGCGACACCTGCACCTACTGGACTGCCATTGTCTCCGATTATGCGGAGTTTGTATTGGTAGTTTTTGCCGTAGTAGGTGTTCACGTTCTTGTTGCCGGTTATGCGGGTGACTATTTTAAGTGTTTTAGTAATAGTTTGCTTGTTGAACGGATTGGATGCAGTCACTGTGTATGTTCCTATTGCCAATTTAGGATTGATGCTTGCAACACCATTAGCGTTGGTAACGGCACTGTATTTTTTACCATTGATGGTAAACTCTATTGCTGCATTTGCCACTGGTTTACCATTTTTATCAAGCAATGTTACTTGATAGTCTGTTCCGCTGTTGTATCCGCGTGTCATGTCGTTTGCATGTATTTCAGAGTAGAGCAATGCATTGGTTGTGTTTTTGTTTTTGGCAGGGTAGTTTTCATCACCGGAATAGATTACATCAAACTCGTCATCATCTGTCAGGTTTTTAATATCGACAGTTGCAGTACCGTTGACAATGCGGGCAGTGTAATTGCCTTTTCCTTTGACCATTACTGTTACGTTACCTGTTGCGTCTTTAGGGAAATTAATAACCAGTGTTGTGATATCTCCACTTTCATTGGTTTCAATATCCATATCAAACTCATCGTTTTTGTTCACAGTCACATTTACAGCAGTGAATGCGGAAGTATAGTTTTCGGTCTCTTTATATGTTACATTGAGGACATATTCGCCTGCAGACATACCTTCGAATGTTACATAAGTTTCCTCATTTGCTATTAGAGTAACATTCTTTGTTTGATTGCCTACTTTTACAGCATAAGTACCGTCAACAGTAGCTGTGATTATTACAACCACGTCTTCAGGATAGGTCACATCAGAAGTGTCAACAACAATTTGAGGAGTTGCCTTTGTCACGTTAAATTCCATATAGCTGGAATTTCCAATTACGCTGTCATCGCCATAGTTGGTGACATTGACTCTATATTCGCCGACAGCCAGGCCTGAGAAAATTACACTCATTTCAGGGCTCTTGTCATCATATTCAAATGTGGTATTCATTACTCCAGTTCCGTTTTTATATGTAACCTCAATAAAGAATACTGTTGGATAGTCATCGTAGAACCTGACAACGACATCTTCGCCATATGTAACGTTACCTATTTCATAAATCTCAAGATTGGATTCAACCTGAAATACTGTAAATGTTGTATTTGTGATGTTATTTGTATAAAATGGATTATTGAATGTGACATTTGCATAATAGGTGCCTGCAGGTAGTTGTAGAGTATTATTGAAACCTATTCCATTTTCAACTTCAATAGTTAATTCAGTACCGTTAATGTCCACAGTGTAATAACCGTCTACATCGGCATATATTAGAACTAGAAGATCCCTTCCATAATCTTCATCATCAACGATTATTTCGACATTATTGTTGCTTTCCACATTGAATGTGTAGGAGTATTGGCTTCCAATTACATTATCATTGCCTAAGTTGGTTACAGTCAAGTTATATGTTCCAGTAGGTAAATTAGAAGGTATTGTATACAATAGGGATGTTGTATTTTCACTGGACACGATAACATTTCCCTCGTCATAGATTGTAACGTTATACTTTGCCGGATAGAAATCAGTGAAGCGGATGGTTCTGCCTTGATTGTAAACAACATTTCCGAAATCAAAAATTCCCACGTTGGATTGCGCTTTTTCGATGGTGAATGTGTCATTTGTTGCATTGTTGTTATAGTTAGCGCGTGCAGATGTTACGTTGGCTGTGTAATATCCCGCACCGAGTTCAACTGTTTCAGAACCCACACCGTCTACAACATTGACAGTTACGGTTGTGGAATTGATTTTCACGATATATTCACCGTCTGCACTTGCCCTGACGGTTACGGTTATGTCCCTGCCGTAAACGTTATCGTCAACACTTACAGTGCAGTTGTTGTTAATTTTCGATACAGTGAAATTGTCAGATGCTGAATTTTCTTTTTTGTTTTCGTTTCCAAGGTTGGTTACGGTTATAGTATATCTGCCTGCATCCAAAACAGGTATACTCATTGATCCATCAGCATTTGCAACCCACACGATTTCACTATATGCGATTTTATTGTTTTCATCATATATTGTGACATTGTAGTTGTGACAATCTGAATCACCTTCAAATGAAATTCCACTAGTTGCAGAATAATTAAAATCTCCAGGTGATTCAGTTATCTGAATATATGAGAGTATTTTATTTACTTTAAACAATATGGAGTCCCTACTTGGATTAGTAGTCTCATTTCCAAGGTTATATATTGTAATGTTGTAATATTCATCGCTTGCAGGTAAAATCGGTTCGATATAATTGGATCCTGCCAATGAGTCATATATTTTAGTACCATTGTAATCTGTAATCACCGCTCTGATTTCAGTCTTATTTTCATATTTAAAGTCAATATGCACATAGGTCTGATTGAATTCTGTTCCGTTGGGGGTTATGATTTCAACTGAACTGTTTTTAGGGGCAACATGAGATACACTTAAACTGCCGTCAACACTTTTTTCGGAGTAATATGAATCCTCATAATGAGTTGCTGTGAATGTATAATTCCCATCTGCGAGCACAGGCAAATAATAATATGTGCCCACACCGTTCTCTTTAGTATATACATCATCAAGGTGGGTAAACATGCCATGTTCTCTTATGATTAAGGTAATAAGACTGTTAACAATAAAATTAACATCTGATTTGACTGGAATAGCGTTGGTTTTAGCAGTTCCATTCCAATATGTCACATTGGAAAATGATAAATCCTTATCGGAATAAATTGCATTAATATAGTTTTCATTACCTGTTAGGGTAAATACAAGTGTTCCTCTCTCCTTTTTCATTGTCATATCCTTGACTGATGCTGTATTATTTAGGAAGATGGAATTTGAAACTGTTCCGTTTAATCCGATCCACCTAATCGCACCTCCTTTATCGGTAGCAACATTAAAACTGAAATAGGAATTTAAAATTTGAGCATTGTCTCCTTGAATATAAATCGCACCACCTTCGCTGGCCTTACCATTTTTAAGAGTTACATTGTTTATGGTAACTCCATTTGATGTAATATTAAAGATTCTGGAATTCTTTAATGCATTTATTGTATGTCCGTTACCATTGATGGTCAATGGCTTATCAATTACAATACCCTCGGTAATGGTATCAACATTTGGAGAATATGTAAAATCTCGTTCAAGATTTAAAACACCTTCAGCATTATTAACTAAATTCTGCAACACTGCAAAATCCCCTGTAATATTTGTATGAATGGTTCCACCCCCGCCTAACAGGGTCCCCCACTCGTTTGACATTTGAATGGTGACTGCATATTGACCTGCTTCCAGCGGTGTGAAAATAAAACTGTATTTTTTATCGGTAGGAGTGATTGTAGCTTTTTTATCGGAAGTTAAACTTGCAACATATCCGTCCATTCTATCAGCTAAATCCATACCTTCTTTAGTTACAAATTTCACGTTTAGAGTTCCATTTTCAAATTTAGAAGTTGGCTCCCTGCCCCAACTAAGAACAACACTTAATGGATGGCTGTCACTATGTTTGTCATTGCTTGTGAACCTGTGCCATTCCACAAGATAAGGTTGACTGAAATCAGGATTATTATTGCCCCACCAGTTATATTCAACAGATTCATATTTTCCACAGTTGTAAACTGCTTTATCATCATGAGCATTATTGCCAACGAAAATATTATATCTTAAAGTTAGTTTGGCACCGGCAGAATCCATATAGATTGCCGCACCGCAACCTGCTGTCCCATCAGCATGACTAGCAACATTACCTACGAATAAGGAGGACTCGATGTTTGCATTGCCTTTGCTGTTTATATATATCGCTCCACCATAATATGCCCAATTCTGATCAAAAACCAATTTCTTTGCAGTGTTGCCGAATTTTTGTGCATAAATCGCACCTCCTTTATTAGCTGAAACCATATTGTCACGAGCAACCTGGTTTTTTGTGAATATGGATGTTGAGTCCGCCCAATCTATAACATCAGCAAATATGGCTCCACCATTATCGTGAGCCTTATTACGAGTAAAGTTACATGCATCTATTTTAATAGTTTCAGAACTGTAAATAGCCCCGCCCTCATTAGACCCCATATTGTCTGAAAAATCTGAATTGCGGAAAGTGACAGTTCCAGGACCACAATTATAAATCGCACCACCTTTTAAACCATCTCCACTAACTTGATTTTCAACAAAAGGACAGCTATCAACGATGAAATCTTTTTCATGATTAGACTTTACATAAACCGCACCACCATGATTATATGCAAGATTCTTATTAAATGAGGAATGTTTAAAAACATCAACTTTCCCATCTATGTATATTGCCCCACCATATCTATTAGCCTGATTGGAATTAAATTGACAATTAGAAAGACTTAGGGAGTTGTCACTACCCTCAAAATAAATAGCTCCTCCGCAACGGTATGCATGATTACTGTTGAAAGTACATCCATCTATAATCAAATCTGAATATTGGCAGTTAATGGCTCCACCATCTTCTCGAGCTCCATCATTTAAAAATGTACAGTTTATAATAGTGAATTTGGAATTTTTAACGGTAAAGTGAAGGGCTCCACCGTTTTCAGTTTTTGCATTTTTAAATATTATATTTTTCAAAACGACATCAATATTCCCAGTTTTATGGGAATTGATTATGCCTGTTTTACTTCTAGCGTCAATATAATGTCCGTGACCATCAACTACAACAGATTTTCCAATTGAAACTGAATCATATCCACTGTCCGCATACTGATAATCCTTATCCAACGATACATTACCACCAGCATCAATTTTTCCTTGTAAATCATTATAATTTCCCGTATCAGATAACACATCATTATCTTCACTACTGCTTATAATCTCATCATCATTCGTATTCAAAACTTCCTCTTCACTGACGCTTTCATCGTCAATCGTTAAAGCGTCACTTGCATCATCAGTCATTATTGTCTCATTTTGAACAGCAAAAACCGAAGAAACGCTAAACAAAATGAGCATGACCAGTGCAATCATGAAAAATTTATTAATAGACTTCATTTTTCCTCCATAATTCTGTATAATATTTCATACAATAAAACTTATATGAATCATTATTAATATAATTTGGCGAATAAAATTGAAAAAATTCATTTTTAAAGGTTAATTTTTTTTACATGAATCTGCTGGGATTTCTACAAATCCAAGTTTTTAAATGATAAAAAGTTACTTTTATAAATATAGAAAATCATATCTTTATGTGATATTTTATTTAATATCTTAATTTTTACGAGTGATTATTATGAAAATGTATTACGACGACGATGTAAATACAGACGCTCTTGAAGGAAAAACCATAGCAGTAATTGGTTACGGTTCTCAAGGAAGAGCACAATCTAGAAATATGGCTGATAGTGGAGCTAACGTTATTGTAGGTTTAAGAGAAAACGGTAGTTCTTGGAATGTAGCAAAAGAAGATGGAATGAATGTCAAATCTATTGAAGATGCTGCAAAAGAAGCAGATATCATTCACATTTTGCTTCCTGATGAAATCCAGGAAAAAGTCTACAATGAACAGATTGCACCTTATGTTGAAGCTGGCAACACCATTTCATTCTCTCACGGTTACAACATCCACTTTGAGTTAATCAAACCTGATGAAACCGTAAATGTTGTAATGTTTGCACCAAAAGGACCAGGATCCATGGTAAGAAGAACCTACGAAGAAGGATTCGGTATTCCAGGTCTCGTTGCAGTTGAACAAGACGCAACCGGTGACGCTTTACAATTAGCATTAGGTATGGCAAAAGCTTGCGGATTAACCAAAGCAGGTGTATTGGAAACCACTTTCCAAGAAGAAACCGAAACCGACCTGTTCGGTGAACAAACCGTTTTATGCGGTGGTATCACTGAATTGATCAATGCAGGATTCACTACCTTGGTTGAAGCAGGTTACCAACCTGAAATCGCTTACTTTGAAACCTGTCACGAAGTAAAACTCATTGTTGATTTAATCTACGAAAAAGGTTTTGCTGGAATGTGGACTGATGTAAGTAACACTGCTGAATACGGTGGATTAACCAGAGGAAACAGAATCATTACTCAAGAAGCTAAAGACGGTATGAAAGCAGTTTTAAAAGAAATCCAAGATGGTACCTTCAAAAAACAATGGGCTGATGAAAATGCTACCAACGGCGCTAACCTTAAAGAAATGAGGGCTGCTGAAGGTCAAAAAGACATTGAAATTGTTGGTGCAAGATTAAGAAAAGCTTGTGGATTACAAAAAGACGATTAAACACGTCTTTTTTCTTTTTTTATTTTAATTTTTAATATTTTTCTAGTGTGGTAATAATGGTATTTATTGGAATGGACCATGGTACAACCGGAATCTCTTTTTGCATAATGTCCGATGAGGGGGACGTTGTCGATGTATTTAAAATCGGAAGGGAGGAAAGTAAACAGGGTCTAGTTTCTGCCTCAGAAGAACTGAAAAAACGTGTTAATTTAGAAGATGTTAAATTAATGGCAATTACATACGCAATGGGCGATGGCATTAGCCAAATTTTACCGACCGATAAAGTCAAGGACCGTGGAATATTATCAATCAACGGCGCCGGCAAGGTTACCGGCGGAGGAACTAGCGTTTTCGATGAGCTTGAAGAGTTGAATCTGCCGTCAATAATGATTCCGGGCCTTCACAAGGACTCAGAATCTTTAGATGAATTGTTTAGGGCAGCCTATTCTCACCAGGCAAGTCCTGAAAAGGTCAGCATATCCTATAATGCAGTCAAGGAAACCGGATGGAGCAATTTCATAGTTGCCGACATCTCCTCAAACAGTGTGGATATCTTAATCGAGGATGGCAAGATCAAAGGTGCCATCGATGCATGTCTAGGCGCTATGGGAGTTGTGCATGGACCGCTTGACTTGGAAATGATCAGGGACATTGATGAGAATGGTGCATCAGCTAACGGATGCTTTTCAAATGCCGGAGCAGTCAAGATCGCAGGAATTGACGGAAAAGTTGCCGACATGAAAAATCAGCTTCTGGACAATTACCGCCAGGGTGATGAAAATGCGAAACTTGCAATCGACACATTGATAATGACCGTAGCAATGGAGATTGCAGGCCTTGACGTTGTGTGCGAAAACGATATCGAGGGCATTGTCCTGACAGGTTCCATCGGATCATCAACCGAACCTTTTGACTTTAAAAAAGAGATTGACAAATACTTTAAAGGCAAATATGACTTGAAAGTGATATCATTTGATTCTGGAGCTATTGGTGCTGCTCAAATAGCGATGGATGTCTTTAATGGTGAAAAAGAGATATTAGGTATTAAAGTTAATATCTAATCTTCTTTTAAACTTATAAAAATTATATTTCCGCCTTTAAGTGTTTCAATACCATTTTCATTTTCTAAAACGAGATTTAAGTAGTTGTCAATTGCTATTACTTTACCTTCGGTTTGATAGTCTCCTCTTAAATCAACACTTACATATTTATTTTTAAATTGAGTAAAAAGTTTGTTTACATTATCTTCGCTCATTGTTTCAAATCCTTGAATATTCTACTTTTACATTAGTCTTTCAACTTTAAATACTTTAATGTTTATAGTATATAGTATGGCAATTAATCAATTAGAAAGCAATTTGGAAGCTATTACTCGTACAATAGCTCAACTTAAAAAAGACGGATGCACTGACGAAAAGATTTTAGGCGAACTTAGGGCTGAAAGGGAAAAGATACTTAAAGACTTAAACTTATAGGTATCTTATCTCAACCATTTTTTTAATAAACTCATATCACTTGTCAAATCTATTTTCAATGGTGTTATTGTAGTTTTTTGCATTTTTTTGAGTTCATAACCATCGCTTCCCGGCTCGTCAAACTCATACGGCTCACCACCAATCCAGTAATATGGCTTGTTTCTCGGATCCAGACGTTTTTCAATAACGGGAGTATACATCCGTTTTCCAAGTTTTACGACTTCAAACTCTTCATCTGAAGGATTTTCCGGAATGTTGACATTCAGCAAGTCAATTCCTTCAGGCAAACCTTTTTTTAAAACGATTTTAGCCAGTTTGTTAAGCATTTTTTGTGAAAATTCAAAATCGATTTCGACATGGCCGTTTTCAAACTTGATGTCGTCTCTTGTAACTTCCTTTGAGATTGCAATGGTTGGAATTCCAAAGCTTGCAGCTTCAATTGCGGCGCCTAGTGTTCCGGATGTTGTCAATTCGGCCTGGCCCAGATTAAAGCCGGTATTTATTCCTGAAATCATGATGTCCGGTTTTTCATCCATTATTTCAAACAATGCTATTGTCACAGCATCTGTCGGTGTTCCCCCAACTCCATAGCCTATGCTTCCATCCTTAAGAATGTGTTCATTGACTCTCAATGGTTCATATAATGTTAATGCATGGCCGATTCCACTTTGCTGAGTTTCAGGAGCCACAACGTATGTTTGGCATAAATCTTCAACTGCTTTTTTTGATGCAAGTATTCCTGAAGCGGTTATTCCATCGTCATTACTGATTAATGCTTTCATATACATTAATTAGGTGTTAATTTTTAAATAATTTTTGTTATAATGCCCGTCCTCATATTTGATTTCTTTTATTTATGTTAACTTTCTTAAAAAGCATTTGATAAACTAATGTCTAAATTTAATCATGTTAATTTTATAATTTGAGGTAAATATCTGTTTAAATTTAAAATAAACAAATTAAAAACAGTTTCTTAAATCGATGAAAAGCGTCTATAAAAAACTTTAATAACAATTTCATTCATAAAATATAATATTATTGTAAAAAAAATACATGCGGGTGGAAACTTGGAAAAACCACAATTAATTAATTTTATAGCGAAAGTAATGGAGGATTCAGGTTTTAAGGTTTATAAGAATTTTAAAACCTCACAGAAAGTCATTGACATATATGCCATTCTGCCCACAACTATTGGGGACTTCGGGGTGGTTGTAGCATGTCTGAATTATGATAAGGAGTTTCAGGTCGGTGTTGACGTCTTGAGGGAGATGGAAGAGGTGCAGGCAAGCCTAAAAGCATCTAAAGTCACTATAGTGACCTCATCATATTTCTCCGATCAGGCTAAAAACTATGCAATCAGAAAGAACATCAAATTGGTTGACAGAAACAATCTGCTTGAATTGGCTAAGAAATATCAGGACCGGACCAATCAGACAACTCTCGACAACACTTCTTATGACGGCGGAGCATCCGCCTATATCGAAGAGGAATATCCTGAATACAATTATGACGCTTCCGACATGGAATATATCATGCAGAGAAGGGACGCTCATCCTAATTTCTATAAGAACACATTGTATAGGCAGGTTGATGAGCCTCATCATGGAGGATTGTCTTCAATTTTGAATAGGGGTCGCCAGCAAAGGACCACTGGCAGCTTAAGTCCTTATTCCCATCAGACCAACCTGTATAATTATGATTCAAGGGTCAGCTCTTATGGGGCAGGTTATTTCGGCGGCGCAGGTTCATTACTGTTCAGAATCATTAGCAACCCAATCGGTCTGATTCTGTTGGTAGTGGTTGTTTCCTATTTGCTGTCATTCATCGCAGGCAACCTGCTTAAGATGGATTCCGGCATAACCGGTTTAATAGAAATGTTTGTTGCTCTTGCTCTGTCTTATGGATTGTCATTCTATGCTGACAGAAATGCTGACTTTATTGTAAAAGGAACATTCATTTTCTTCATTTCATTAGTTATATTGATAATCTTAATCTTTGTATAGATTGGGATTGTGGTTTTCGGTGATGGGATTCAAATCTCATTGCTGCCTGTATTTTTTTTCAAAAACACCATTATTATGTAGATTAATCCAATCAGATATAGGAACCATATCATTATGTCTGTTGGACCTGTTTCTATCCAGATTATTGTATGTGTCAGGATGAATGCATATATTCCGATTCCGGCACCTTTTTTTATCTTATGGACCAATCCAAGAAATGCTCCCATAAATAGCATCTGTATTGTCAGTCCTAAATATCCGAAATCAAGCATTACCGGGCCGAATAGTGTTGATGTGAGGCATACGTTGTAGTGAAGGACATATTCGCCGATGAATGTCCTTGGGCTTCCTGATGAAAATATCATCGCCAATATCTTGCCGTTTGTTGTGCCTGCAAGAGGCAGGATTCTTTCAAATACTTCCAATGTAAATGCCGCACGATAAAATACGAGTTCCAGTGGGTTCAATGTCCAGTTCTGACCTGAAATTGACTGGGAAGCGATGTAGCCGACACCCATCAGTCCGACAACGATTATTGCAATGAACACTATTCCGAATTTTCTTGAAATCTTATCCAGATAGTATAATGTGATAAATGAGCTGCCTAAAATCCCCAGCACTGAGGTTCTGTAGCCGTTAAGGCCAAATATAAGTGCTCCTATAATTATCAAAATCAGATATTTCCTGTCATAGTATTTTGCAAGCAGGAAGTTGATTGTTATCAAAAACAGAGGATATGCAATTCTCCAAATGTTTGTAGTTGCATTTGCCTTTAGGGTAGAGTTGAAAAGTGGAATTCCACCTAAAAGCACTAGATTTAGGCTTTGCAAGATTAAAGCTATTATTGTCAATATCAAAAGCAGCCTTTCACTCAAATAGCTTGTTTCAGCTGTCTCAAAATTTGCCTTATATTTGACGGCCAGATAACCTGCCGCAAAAACGGCACATGCAAAAAGAATTGTCAGAATCACTTCTGTGTCAAGCGGATCTTCGAACCTGTAGTTGAATGATCCGACATAGCCCATTGCGAGAAATGCAAGAATCGCAACTACCACAATCAATGGATTAAAGAAATCATATCTTTTCATATCAATCCCCTAATTCTTTAGCTGAAATGCATAGATTGCCGGCAAAATTAGGCATTGCGGCAACATGTGTGTGAACATAGCTTGCAAGGGTGTTCTTTTCCATAAAACCGTCCTGCAGGTCGTATGAACCTTTTCCCCTTGTGATTTTGAATGCAAGTGGGTTTTTAAGTTCGTTGACAATGACCTTTGAGTAGTGGAATTCATGCCCATGGAAGACTTCCCCCTTTTTGGAAATTATATTGTCTTCCTGTACTTCAGCTATTGTGTATTTTAAGGCTTGAACACGGTCTGTCAAAACGGCCTTGTATGGATAGATGTCAACCACCTTATCGTCATGGATTGAGTTCATGAGGTACATAAGACCTCCGCACTCCGCAAAGATAGGCCTTGACTCGTCGTGGAACTGCTTGATGTCAGAAAGCATTTGAGAATTGGCTGCCAGTTCCTTTGAGAAGAGTTCAGGATATCCTCCCCCAATATATAAAGCGTCAATGTCGGGCAGGCATTCATCATTCAGCGGTGAAAAGTACTCGATTTTGGCGTTGTTTGCTTCCAGGGATTCAATGTTTTCCTTATAGTAGAAATTGAACACCTCGTCATAGGCAACACCAATCTTCACCGGCTGCTTGTTCAGCTTGTTCCAGATTGGAATTGTTTCAGAAGTGATTTTTGGTGCTGATTTGGCGATTTCCACCAATCTGTCCAGGTCAATCGATTCCTGGATGGTTTTTGACCAGATGTCAATGAACTTGATTGAGGTTTCCCTTTCACGTGCAGGAACAAGTCCCAGATGCCTCTGTTCGATTGAAATGTTGTCGTCCCTTACAATTCCTCCGATGACCTCAGTTTTTGTTATTTCCTCGATCGACCTTTTGGTTTTCTCATAGTGTGCCTTGTTCTTGACCTTGTTCAGGATGACTCCCGCAATGTTGATTTCAGGATCAAGGCTTTTAAAGCCCAATACCAGTGCCGCTGCACTTTTTACAAGGCTTCTTGAATTGATGATTAGGATTACCGGTGCCTTCAGTGCCTTTGCCACTGAAGCTGTGCTTCCGATATCGTTTATTGAATCTATTCCTTCATACAGTCCCCTAACACCTTCAATGACTGCAATGTCCTTTCCTTCCATTCCCTTTAAAAATGAATCTCTGACTTGTCCTTCCTTCATGAAAAAGGAATCCAGGTTTCTTGAGGTGTTGCCGGTCGCTAATGTGTGGTATGACGGATCAATATAGTCCGGTCCGACCTTAAATGGCTGAACATCGTATTTTTTGCTTAAGGCCTTCATTATTCCTGTGGCGATTGTGGTCTTTCCAACTGCACTTCCGGTTCCCGCTAAAATAATTCTCATGATAATATATTATATCGTGTTTAATATATCTTTAATGTATTGTTTTTTTTAACGTTTTTTAATATATTTGTCAATATTTATAAACATCATTTAAAAAATTGTACTATTTTTTATACATATGATACTAATTTTTATTTATTACTTATAATCATTTTTAAAATAGTTCAAATATTTGAATATCATTTAGAATAGTTTATATATTATGTGTAAGTTATATATTAACGTTGATTAACACTTTAAAACTATCAACCATAACTTTATTTAAAAAGCAGATTCATTGAATTGAGGTTGCTAAAATGAAGAAATCGAAAATAGCAATAATATTAGTAATGATAACAATAATATTATCAATTTCTGCTGTTTCCGCAGCAGACATTGACGATTCTTCAGACTCAGCAATACAATCCATTGAAAAAACAGCTATAGATGAAGCGGTTTCAACTGATGCCGTTGATGATATTCAAATGGCTGAAAATAATGCGGATGTATTGGCTGCAGATGGAGACGGTAATTTCACTGAGCTTCAAACCTCTGTCAACACAGGCATGGTCGTAATGGAGAAGGACTACACCCGTGTTGAAGGCGAAAATGACATATCAATTTCAGTAGACGTTACCATTGAGGGTAACGGTCATAAGATTGATGCAAACAATCTTGGTGGAATTTTTAATGTTAATTCAGGATATACCTTAACTTTAATAGGTGTAACACTGATAAACGGTAATGCTGAAAACGGTGGAGCTGTTTACAATAACGGAGGAACACTGTCCATTAGTGATTCATATTTCATTAACAACACTGCTACCAAAAGCGGTGGTGCAATATACAATAATGGCGGAACTCTGGATGTAACTGGTTCCACTTTTGATGGAAACGATTTAACCAAACGTACAACAAATGGTTGGGGTGGAGCTGCAATTTATGATGAAGGCGGTTCTGTTCTTATTTCTGGTTGTACAGTAACAAATAACCTGAAAGAAATTAAACATCGTGGCGGAACCAAGACATATGCAGGTGATTTAAGTTCAGCTGCCGTAACAAGTTCAGGTACTTTAACCGTATCTGACTCATATTTTGCAAACAACAGCGGTTGCTACGGTGGTGCTATTTTAAGTAATGAAAACGGTATTTTAACAGTTTCCGGATCTCGTTTTGAAAATAATCTTGCATTCAATGGCGGGGCTATTGACTTTGCCGGACAACGTTATACTATAACCACTTCTAACTTCACCGGAAACTCCGCTAGAGGTACAGGTAGTGCTAAATCAAGCGTTGCTTACGGTGGTGCAATTTGTTCACAAGAGACTAGTGATGACTGTATAATTTCTGATTGTAGATTTGAAGATAACACTGCTGCTTATGGTGGAGCTATTTCAACTGATAATAGTAAGATTAGTGATTGTACTTTCATTAACAACAGTGCTGATGCTAAATATGCTGAAACATTTAATGGCCAATCAAATACAAATGGTTTTGCATATGGTGATGCAATATACAGTGATTCAAGCGTAGACATCGCTGATTCTACTTTCACTGATAACAAAGGTCAATTTAACACTGGTGTATATGTAAAAGATGCCGACATTACCGGCTCATCATTCAAGAATACTCCTATATATGTTGATGTTGAAGGATCACTTGACATATCTGATAACCAGTATGACAATGATGGCTCCGATATAACAGCTTGGAATTCTGATATCTACTTTGACGGCGTGGGAGATGTTCCTAGTTTTGATGGTACTCCTTATATTCATGCAGAAATTACAGGTTTTGCACAGTTACAAGCCATGATTGACGAGCTACCTACTACTGGTGGACGTTTAATGTTATCAGGTGATGTAAGTAAATTGGACAGTGAATATGAAAGCTTTGCAAACGGTATCATTATTAGTAAAAACACTAATATTTTTGCTGAAGGATATACAATCTCTGCTAATACTGGTAAAGTTTTCACAGTTAATGAAGGTGCTGCATTAACTTTAGATAAGGCTAATGTGGTTGGTGACGGCACTAGTGCTATTGTTAACAATGGTAAAGTTACCTTAAAGGTAGCTAGTCCTTCCACTTTCACAAATGTGGGTGAATTTGCAATAGACAATCGTGGTACTCTTAGTCAGGCTGGTATGACCACTTTTACCCAATTAAATGATTTAATTGCTTTGGTTAATGGTGGAGAAATCAGTATTGGTATGTCTAAAATCACCAAAGCGGACGATGAAAAAGCAACATTTGCAGATGGTATTGTTGTTGAAAAGGATTTAACAATTACCGGATATGCAAGTAGCAAACGTGTAATTAGCACATATTTGGATGCAGATAATTCCGGCAGAATCTTTTCTGTAAATGATGGTGCTACATTAACCTTAAATAAAATTATTTTAAAGAATGGTAATGCCGAAAACGGTGGCGCAGTATATGTTGAAGCCAATAATAATTTAATAGCCAACACTGTTGATTTCATTGATAATGTTGCATCAGAGTATGATGGTGGAGCTATTTACACTGTTGGAGGTACTATTGCTCTTACTGATTGTGTTTTAGATGGTAATGATGTTACTAAATTAGAAACCAGTGCTTCCCAAAATAGGGGTGGTGCGGCTATCTATGCTAAGGATGCTCAAGTGACTTTAGTCAATACCAATGTCATTAATAATGGTAGAAGTGAGCTTGATCGTAGTAAAGGCGACATGGTCAATGCTGTTATTAACTTAATTAATTCTAATGCTGCTATCACTGGAGGTCTGTTTGAAAATAACACAGGTATTTATGGTGGTGCTATTATTGCTGATGGTGATGGTAGTCAGACTTTAACCGTTTCTGGCGATACTTTCAAAAATAATAAGGCATATAATGGTGGTGCTATTGACATTAGCTCTATGATTACTGATATTTCTGATTGTACTTTTGACGACAATTGGGTTGTAGGTCCAGGTAGTTCAGGTTATTATGGTATTGGTGGTGCTGTCGCTACTGATGGTAGCGGTTCATTTAGCTTAACCAATTCCAATTTCACAGGCAATCGCGCTACTGGCCTTAATGCTTCTGCCGGTGCTGTAAGTGCAGGTCTTGATCAAGGCTGTCATGCAACAATTGATGGTTGTGTATTCAAAGAAAACACTGCTGAATTAAAAGGTGGTGCAGTATTCATAGCCGGTTATGATGATGACGCTACTATTTCCAATTGTAACTTCTCCGATGACAATACCGCTGAAATTGGAGGTTCTCTCTATAATGGCGGTAATTTAAAATTAACCAATAATGTCATTGAAGGGGATTCTGGAATTTATTCTTCCGGAGCGGGTAAAATCGACACTCATGCATGGGTAATTGTTAATGATAATCAAGATATCACTGTTGATTATTATGATACTATTGATATTGTTCTCAAAATCACTGACGATAACGGAAACATAATCAGGATTAATGAACCTACTATAACTATTGATATGGGTAGCTATGCCAATCGTAAGACTTTAACTCTTGATGAGGAAACTGGTTTCTATACTCTTGAAGGTTATATTATTGAACAATCAGGTTTACTTACTCCAAGTAGGACTACATTAGGAAAATACTTTAGTTATAATGCAAATACTAACCTTAACTCTTCATATGTTACTATGATTAAAGCAACTCCTACTGTTGAAGTTGTATATGAAAATGTCACTGACCTTGATGATGTTGTTATTAATATTAATGTAATTGGTAAAGAAGGGGCTCCTAAGATTTCCTGGGCTGCTACTGCTGCCACTCCATTTAAAATCGTTGTGAATAATGAAACTTATAAAGTTAAAATCAGTAATGGTGTGGGTAGTGTGACTATTCCTAATTTACCTGCAGGAAATTATGTTATTAATGCTTCTTGGGATGGAAATACAAAATATAATGGTATTGAACCACAATTATACAATTTACTTGTAACTCCTTTAAAAGGTACTTACACTGATTTACAGGCTCAAATTGATGCTGCTGATGGTGTTTTAGATTTAGCTTATAATTTCACTTATAATGCTGATATTGATGGTGCTAATTTCATTAATGGTATTGTAATTGATAAGGACATTCAAATTGATGGTAAAGGATATACCATCTGCGGTTCTGATGCTACACGTATTTTCAATGTTTCTGGTGCTGAGTTGCTTTTAAACAATGTTACTCTCTGCCATGGTGCAGCTGATGAGGGTGCCGGTGTTTATGTTGGGTCTGGTGCTCAATTATATGCTGATTACGTAGTATTTGAGAACAATGTCGCTTTGGATAACGGTGGTGCTATTTACACTGACGGCGGAGAAATTTATATTCATGATTCTGTTTTAGATAGTAATGATGTTGCTAATTTAGAAACAAGTGTTTATCAGAATATGGGTGGTGCCGCTATTTATGCTAAGAATACTTTTATTGGTTTATTTAATACTAATGTTACTAATAATGGCAGAAGCGATCTTGACCGCAGTAAAGGTGACATGATCAATGCTGTTATTAACTTAATTAATTCTAATGGTGCTATCACTGGAGGTCTGTTTGAAAACAACACCGGTATTTATGGTGGTGCTATTATTGCTGATGGTGATGGTAGTCAGACTTTAACCGTTTCTGGTGCTACTTTCAAAAATAATAAGGCA
>NZ_SUTK01000088.1 GCF_015062905.1 Methanobrevibacter thaueri | reverse complement strand
TAGGACATTTTTTAAATTCAATGTCAGCATAACCCAAACGAATTGAAATACCTCTTTTTGTTTCCTCACTGTGAGTATCAGTCCATACACCTGATAATGCCTTAGTAAGAGTAGTCTTACCATGGTCTACGTGACCAACTAAACCTATGTTAACATCTGACTGTACGTTCACAGATAACCACCTTTTTTATTTTAAGTTAAAGTAATGAGAAAAATAGTAAAACTATTCTTCCTCTTCTTCACCAGCACCAAGAATTTCAGCTATTGATTTGCTTCCAGCTTCAGTAACTACAGTGTTGATTTGTACAATATCATCAGCAATAGTGTTTCCTCTAACGGTTTTTCTTCTTTTAACACCATCTGCTTTAGGATGATAACCAGTACCTCCAGTTAATAAACTTTTTATTCTTCTAGTACCTGAAACATCTTTTTTCATGGTGAAACCGTTTTTATCACTACCACCAGTTATTTTTAAAGTGTAACCGTCTAAACCAACAATAGCACCATCAAATTCATCACCGATGACTAAACCGTTAAGTGCTTTGGTATCATCGATTTCCACTTGATGAGTTTCAGCTTTTTGAGACACAACAATTTTGAATGCCATGGTATTCCTCCATAATTTTTATAACAATTATTTATTATTCAAAAAGACCAAATTTACCCCAATCTGGATCTTGTTTACGTTTAATTTCGACAAACTCATATAAAGTTTCAAATTCATCCTCTGTTAACTTGTCTTTAAATTCCCTTTCAATGAATTTATAATGTTTTTCTGGAATATCAACATATAATTCATCACCTTCGTCAAAATGTTTTCCAACAATGGCATCTTTAATTGCCATAGCCACCCTTTGACCTCTAGGGATAGAAGGTAATGTTTCACCCTTATCTTCCATACTGGCTATAACACCAACATATTCGCCATTCTTATTGATTAATGTTTGACCTTGTTTGACTGTACCACTAATGGATTCGATTCCAATAATAGCGGGTTTGCTTTGACGGAAAACTAATTTCGGCAAAGACATGAATTTTGCAGGTTTAATGATAGCATCATAAAACGCCTTTTTCTTTGCTTGTTCCATTTCATCAATCCAGGCTTCATAATCTTCAATAATCTGATAGATTACATCACCTTTGAATAATTTGACATCTGAATTCTCCAAATCCTCTTGAGAATTAGGATTGACATTTACATTAAAAGCAATGATTGCACCATGTGCATCATTCTCATTTAAAGCAATGGATGAATTGATTATATCTCTACGATTAACATCACCGATATCCGCTTCACGAATAGGAATGTTCAATTCCTTGAGTAACTTAACAATAGCTTCAAGAGAACCTAAGGTATCAGCTTTAACTAAAACACCTTCATCATCAGTGCTTATAGTGATATCTTCAATTTCCTTTAAGATTTCCTCTTCCACATCCTCCTTATCATTCAATACTCTTAATGGAGAACCTGAAATTACATCATCTAAATTAGGAGCAGCTATTTTGATACCTGCAGCTGCAACCACTTCATCGAACTTTTGGAATTTCTTTTTGGAATCTCTCATTTCCTCAAGTGGAAGCGGCCTTAAGATAGATCTGATTTTAGTTGTTAAAACCTCATTTGAAGAGGTCATCAAAGCTATTTCATCATTAGTTCGCAAAACACCATCATAGATAATACTATCAATTGTGAGACCTAAACCAACTTCTTCTTTAATCTCCAATACTGTACCTTTAGCTGGAGCATCCTCATTGATTTCAAGCTGTTCGGTTAAATATTCCTGAGCAAGACCCAAAAGCATTGCCAAAACCTCAATAACTCCTTCACCTGACCTAGCACTAATAGGAATAATACTGATTTGTGAAGCGAAGTTACTGATTCTGTCGAACCTTTCAGATTGGAATCCTTCCTTGTGAAGGGTACCGACAATCTCATAGACCTTGGTGTCCAAAGCTTGCTGTACACTTGGGGCCTGCTGATTGAAAGATTCTTTAAATGAAGCTCCTTCATGGACTTCCCAACCAAAAATCATGTCAATCTTGTTTGCGACAACAATGAAAGGAGTCTTATACATCTTGAGAATATTTATTGCCTCATATGTTTGCGGTTTAAAACCGTCATTGATATCAAGAATTAAAACAGCCAAATCCGCTAAAGCGCCACCACGTTTTCTTAAACTGGTAAATGCTGCGTGACCTGGAGTGTCAATAAAGAACAAACCTGGTATTAAATCTTTGATAGTTAATCGTGATATAAAATTCCCACAGATTTCTTCAATAGTATCGTTTGGAATTTCTGTAGCACCAATATGTTGTGTAATACCACCTGCTTCCTTATCAGCAATAGCACTACCTCTAATATAATCTAATAATGTAGTTTTTCCATGGTCTACATGTCCTAAAACTGATACAATCGGGGATCTGATTTTCATAATATCTTCTTTAATAATAAATCTTTTAAAATCTAAATTTATTCATAAATTAAATCATTATCGATAATTTGATAATCACAAATTTCATCTTCATTAAAGAAAAGGCCAATTTCTCTTTCTGCAGATTCAGGAGCATCTGATGCATGGATAATGTTTCTTCCGGTATCCATACCGAAGTCTCCTCTAATAGTTCCAAGATCTGCTTCTAAAGGATTGGTTGCTCCAACAATTTTTCTAATAGTAGTGATTGCTTCTTCCCCTTGAATTACCATTGCAAGGCATGGTGAAGAAGTAATGTATTCAACTAAACTTGGGAAAAATGGTTTTTCAGCGTGTTCTCCATAATGAGTTTTTGCTAAATCTTCATCAATTTGAATTAATTTACATGCTACGATTTGAAGACCTTTATCTTCAAAACGGGATAATATTTTACCCATGAGACGTCTTTGAACAGCGTCTGGTTTCATCATTACAAAACTTTTTTGAATCATTGTTTAACCCATTTAACTTTTCTTGGAACTCTTCCGAGTTTAATCATATTTTTTTCGCATTTGCTGCTACAAAAGAAATAAATTGTACCGTCTCTTTTAACGTACATTTTTCCTGTACCTTCTTCTATTTCTTTTTGACAGAATGAACAAGTTCTCATGCTTTTACACCTTCTTAAGGAGTTCTAATTTCTTTAGCTTCTCTAATTGTATCAAGTAACATTAAAATGTCGCCTTTTCTTACAGGACCCATAATGTTTCTTGTTAAAATTCTTCCTTTATCTCTACCATCGAGGATTCTGCATTTAATTTGCATAACCTCACCAGTCATACCAGTTCTTTTTAAAACTTCAATGACTTCAGCAGGAGTTCCTTCTTCCATTTAAATCACCGTAAAAATCCTTAAAAGAATTTATCTATTCTTTTAATTCAGCAACTTTTTCTACGATTTCAGCTACAGCAGCTTCTGCGTCACCAGCATCAACAATACATGCGGAAGCAGTACCAACAGTTAAACCAGCAGCTACGCCAACTTGTTCTTTGGTTGGTAAGTATACGTAAGGAATTTCTTTTTCATCAGCTAATACAGGAATGTGTGCAACGATTTCAGCAGGATCAACATCTTCTGCGATAACAACTAATGCTGCATCTCCTCTTTCGATGAATTTGGTTACTTCGTTAGTACCTTTTGCTACTTTACCAGTAGATTGTGCGGTTTCTAATGCTTCTTCAGCTTGTTTAGCTAATTCTTCAGGTGTGTCAAATTTTACATAAATGTTTGCCATAATATATACCTCCTTTTTCATCTGGCATTGCCATCCATCGGCAGATATTATAATCCATTTTGAATCA
>NZ_SUTK01000087.1 GCF_015062905.1 Methanobrevibacter thaueri | reverse complement strand
GTCTAATGCTGTTGTTTACATTTTTAAGGGTAAATGATTGTACTGGATTTTTTAATGTTTTAATCCTTGGTTCACCGGACAATCTTTTATCATAGCATTTATATGCTCTTTGCAAGCGTTGTGTAGACTCTTGTAAAGCAGTAGAGTCAATTTCATATAGAAATGGATGTTCATGCTTTAATTCACGCAAACAATCATTATAAAAACTCCTATTTATCCTAATCTTTTCATCCTTAGATTCAGGGCAATTCTTATCAATTATCTTATTGTGAATTCTTGCTTGCCTTACTTTTTGTCTAACGTTATTGCTAACAAAACGGGAAGCTCCAAAAGCATCCCAAAAAGCAATCTTCAAATCCCAATTAGGATTAATACGACATTTACAACTCAAAACCTCAGGCATAAAAATACACACCATCTAATAACCAATAAAAAACCATTAAAAGATTTTTTAACACTACAAAAAATATATATGACTATACAAATTATATAAACAAAGTGAGAGAGCATTTGAAAAGTAAATATCCAAAAAATATTTATTAAAAAAAATGACTCTATGTCTTTTTTGTGAAATTCATCTCCGACCTAAAAGAGGTCGGAGTATTCTTTCACTAATTTGGTAAATATCTATTAGAAATATTTTTTTAATTGAAAAATGATATATAGAATTAACACAACACATTTCAAGGTTTTGACATTATGAAGATTTTGATATCCAATGATGACGGAGTTTTTGCACAGGGAATATTGGCCGCAAAACAGGCAGTTGAAGATTTGGCCGATGTCACTGTTGTGGCTCCGGATGAAAACAACAGCAGTGTAGGCCGTCGAATAACCCTATTCAAACATTTGAAATTGGATTCCTGCAAGCTTGAAGATGGAAGTCCTGCTTACAGCGTTTCAGGAAGTCCTGCAGATGCGGTCATCGTTGGTGCGGACTATGTGATGGACGAAAAGCCGGATTTGGTCATAGCCGGAATAAACCAGGGTGTTAACATAAGCTGTGACATCACCTCCTCAGGCACTGTATGTGCTGCTCTTGAGGCGGTAAGCCTTGGAATTCCTGCAATAGCTGCATCTCTTTTCATAGATCCCAAAACTGCCTACCGACAGGATGAAAACGGCGAATGGTATCTGGAATATGATTTCGATTTAGCAAAAAAGGTTCTCCATGACCTTGTTTTAAAAATCATGAATGAAGGATTTCCAGAGGGTGTTGACCTGTTCAATCTGAATGTGCCCACTAACTATCAATCCGAAGAGGTCAGAATCACCAGCCTGTCTCCTAGGATGCTTGAAAAGCAGGTCATCGACAATACAAATAAGGAAAAGGAAGAGTTATTTAATTATCCTTTGGATGAAAATCAGAATAGTGATGGCCTGGTCATGATTGCCTCAAACCTGGTTCAGGAATATGAGGAAGGCAGTGACGGGCATGCGCTTTTTGTGGATAAATGTCCAAGCCTCACACCCCTTAATGCTAACATGACAAGCGCTGAATTAGGGGATTGGAAACTTTAAAAAAATAATGGTGATTTTCAATGTCAGGGAAATTTGCAGTCATAGATACGGAAACCAACTGGAACGATGAGGTAATGTCAATCGGCGTTCTGATTGCAAGATGCAGGAATTTCAAGACTACCGATTCCCGTTACTACATTCTTCCAAAAGAGGAAAAGGTTGGTGGAATGTATTTAAAAAGCATGAGAAAAACAGATCATGATATAATTACTGGCCACAGGGTCGAGGTGATTGATGATTTGAAGCTTCTTTTGAATTCAAATGGGGTTAATGATTTGTTTGCATACAACGCTTCCTTTGACAAGAGACATCTTCCTGAACTTTCTGATTTCTGCTGGCACGACATCATGAAAATAGCTGCATACAAGCAGCACAATCCTTTCATTCCTGACCATCTGCCCTGCTGCAAAACAGGACGGCTGAAAAGGGGCTATGGTGTTGAGCCGATGCTTCAGATGTTGGGTGTCGAGGAATACAGCGAAACCCATAATGCTGTCCATGATGCAATGGACGAATTGAAGATAATGGTGGAACTGGGATATGAGATTGAATTCTATCCGGAAATCTAAAAATTTAATTTGAAAAGCTTTTTAGCATTTTTTGATGTTATTTCAATGATGTCATATTCATCCATGTCAAGTTCTTCAGCTATTTTTCTTATGACATATAGGATGTTTTGTGGTGTGTTTGGCTCACCTCTCTTTTCCTGCGGAGGCAGATAAGGTGAATCCGTTTCTACAAGTATGTGACTGACATCAATTTCCTTAAGCATTTTAGTTGTTTTCTTGTTGTTTTTATGGGTAATCGGTCCTCCTATTCCCATATAGAAGCCCAGTTCAATGAATCGCTTGGCCATTTCTGATGAACCCTGATAGCAATGAAGGGATCCGACAACGTCATGCCTTTTCAACACGTCAAATGTGTCCTGCATCGCCTTTCTTGAATGCACAATCACGGGCAGGTCATGCTTTTCGGCCAAAACGAGCATCCTTTCAAATAGTTGAATCTGGCTGTCCTTGTTCTCTTTTGTATAATAATAGTCAAGGCCTATCTCACCGACGGCAATTACATTTTCATTTTCAAGCTGCCTGTCCAATAGGGAGATGTCATCATCAGTTATCTCATCTGCCATTGTGTAGAAGTATCCCAAAGCGGCATGGACATTTTCATATTTGCCCGCCAGTTCCAGAACTTCATTATTGCTTTTAAAATCAGTGCCGTTCAATATCAGATGAATATCATTATCTAAAGCATCTCTAATGATATCTTCCGCATTTTCCATTTCTCCTGTGTACACATGGCAATGAGTATCAATTATCATAAAATCCTCACTTTATCATTAAGTTTTTAATGTTTCGACTTCAATTATTATATAACAAGTTGGATTAAATTATATTTTTTGGTGAAGCGAATGGAAAGTAAGTTTTCAAGAACAGAGATGTTGATTGGAAATGATGGAATGGAAAAGTTAAGGGAAGCAAAGGTGGCGGTTTTTGGCCTTGGAGGAGTAGGTTCCTTTGTCTGCGAAGGGCTTGCCAGAAGCGGTGTCGGAAATTTCATCCTGATAGACTTCGACAAGACAGATGAAAGCAACATCAACAGGCAGCTGATTGCAAACGTAAACACTATAGGCAGATACAAGGTCGATTTGATGAGGGAAAGAATCCTTGAAATCAATCCTGAGGCAAATGTGGAAACCTATAAGGAATTCTACATGGCCGATTCGACATCCGACATCATTACTGAGGACCTGTCATATGCTGTCGACTGCGTTGATACCATTATGGCCAAGATTGCAGTCATATGCAAATGCGATGAGTTGAATGTTCCAGTCATCTCTTCCATGGGAACCGGAAACAAGCTGGATCCAACAATGTTTGAAGTTGCAGACATCTACGAAACCTCAGTGTGTCCCCTTGCCAAAATAATGAAAAAAGATTTGAGAAAGAGAAACATAGAAAAGCTGAAGGTCGTATATTCAAAGGAGCATGCTATAAACACAAACGACTGTGAAATAAATAAGGACAGGAAATTCAAGGTGAAAGGCAGCGTTTCCTTTGTGCCGTCAGTTGCAGGACTTATAATTGCAGGTGAAGTGATAAAGGACATTGCTGGAGTTTAATTGATAATCTCATCGGTAAGTTTCAATATATTCATCTAATTTTTCTAATATTTCGTTTAAATATTTATTTTTTATATTGAACCACCCCACCCTAAAAGAGGGTGGGGATTCCTGAATTTTTTTCACTTAATAATGGTTAATTTAAGTATTTTTTCAGGCTATCCCCGTTGAACCAGCGGTTTAGAATATTAATTGCTG
>NZ_SUTK01000086.1 GCF_015062905.1 Methanobrevibacter thaueri | reverse complement strand
TTGTTGTCACCGTTGGCAAGAAGACCAAGACATTCTACGGATATACCGATTTGGACGAATATGAGGCATATATCCCATTGTACCAGCTTCCGGTTGGAAAATACTCCATCAAAGTTTCAGTGGATGGCAATCAGTTCAAATCAGGCACCGTCAAAAAGACAATTACAATTAAAAAGGCGGATACCATTGTAAAGGCATCTAAACTAACAGCTAAATACAAGAAATCCAAAAATTTCACAATAAAAGTGAAAAACAAGTCAACACTCCACAAGGTTAAAAACCTCAAGCTTAAGGTTAAGGTGTACACCGGCAAAAAGGCAAAGAAATACATTGTAAAAACTAACAAGAAGGGTATTGCAACAATCAACACCAAAAATCTCAAAAGGGGATCACACAAGGTTGTAATCACTTCCAAAAACAGTAACTATGATGTATATAAAAAGTTAAAAATTGTAATCAAATAAGGATTTTATAATCCTTATTCTTTTTTTTAATTTAATACTTCAAACCATACAAAATCATTGCCTGCATAAAGGCTGATGAATATTGAAGCCAGGCTCACAATCAAAAATACTATAAACACATTCAATGGAGTGAAGGCTAAAAATAACGCCAATGCAATTATCTCTAAGATAATGAACATGACTCTTGACTTGTTGGTATAGCTTAAAACACCCAGAATGATTGGAGTTATTATAATCGCTAATATGTACAATATTGAGTCATATAAGCTTACAATGTTTAGCAAAGGCAGTTTCAATATGAAGCTGAATAGATACATTTCAAGGACTGTTAAGAAGTATCCCTGAACCCCACCGGAAATTGCCTGCGCCAATGTGTGCTTTTTCAAAAGAACCCTTGACCAGATGATCAATGGATACAATATTCCAATCAATGCACCAATTGAGCCCAATAGCAATATCAATGCTGCATTCGGTCCGGACAATCCTGTTGTGTGAACGCTTATCTTCCATTTTGTTGTAATGATTAGGACAACCCCAGTGTTTACTGAATAGCACAATAAAAGACAAGTTAGGAAATTGTCCAGGTTAAAAAGTAAGCAAACCAAAAAGCCAATGAAATATGATATGATTCCAACAATCAATGGCATGTACCTGTCTGACCTGTTGGAGATGTCCTTGTCGGTTCCAAGCCTTTTGGCCCAGAACAGTATGATCGCCATAGGCAATATTGAAGCGAAAATCAGTGAAACTATCTCCAAAGTGATGAACTTTACAAGGTCAAAACTGCCATCTGCAAATGATAATGTTAAACAAATAATCAAAAATAATGGTATGCAGATGATTGGCGGGTTAGTAAATGTTGAAATTGGCTTTGCTATTTTTAACTTATTCATATGGTTATTTATACTTTGTTTAAATTAATAAGTGTTGTGAAAATTATTTAAATGATATGAAAGAAATATATTATTAATTAATTACATTTATGGGGATTTAATTATGAAAATGGAAATCGAATTAACAGATGAGCAAGCGAAAAAAGTTGAAATCCTAAAGGAAAACGGCATGGACATCGGAGATGCTGTGGATGCATTGTTTGAAATGAAGGACATGATTAAAGACCAAAGTACCACAGCAGTTGACTACAGGTTAAATAAGGTCACTCAGGAAAAGGCTGAACTTGAAAAACGTATGGAAGCCCTTGATGAGGAAATATCCTTCTTCAACAAGCTCAAGGACACTTCCCTTGACGTTGACCAAAAGTTCAAGATTGTTGAAAAGGAATATGGCGCTGGCGCAAAAACATACGATGAAAGCGTCCAGGATGCTAAACACAAGTTCAAATGGACCAAATCCATATTCAAATTCTAGATTCTTTTTCTTCATCACTATTTTTTTATATTTTTTCGATTGATATCATGAATATTGTTCAATTTTTGATTGTTGCATAAACAATAGTTGTCAATGCAACAATTTATATATGATAAGGTATTAATAGTATTGTATGAAATCATTAGTAGTTTATTATTCAAGAACAAGCATTACAAAAAGGCTCGCAGAAGACATTGCAAGCAAAACCAGTTCTGATATTGAGGAAATCAAATCAAAAGTAAACTATTCAGGCAAAATCGGTTACGCCCGTGGAGGAAAGGACGCAATAACCGAAAAGATAGTTGAACTTGAAGAGTTAAAATACAACCCGCAAGATTATGATATGGTTTATCTTGGAGCGCCCGTATGGGCAAGCAGAGCTGCAAATCCACTGATTTCATACCTAAAGCAAAACGAAGGTAAATTCAAAAATGTCAAGTTCTTCATGACTGCCGGTAGTAGCGGATTTGAATCAAGCTTTGAACAAATGGAGAAATATTCAATTAAACCACAAAAGACATTGGCATTAACCACTAAAGAAGTCAAAAAGAACGATTATGATTTATCTTCATTCATAGAGTGAAAACATGTCATTAGAGGAGTTTAAAATTATTGATGCAACTAAACTTCCCGTTGGCAAATTATTGACAATCATCGTTAAAAACCAGACATTGTACCTGAACCATCATCTTGAGGAATTCGGTATTAATTCATCCCAATTGCATTTCATGTTTGAGATAGACCATCAAAAAGAAATCAACCAGGAAAAGATTGCCTCAAGATGCAGCATCGACAAGGGATCCGTTGCAAGATCCATCAAAAAGCTTGAGGACAATGGTTTGGTTAAAAGAGAAGTTGATGAGGAAAACAGACGCCAGAAAAAGGTTTCACTAACACCAAAAGGTGAAGAGACCCTATCAAAGGCAATAGATCAACTTAAACAATGGGAAGATTATTTATTTAATGACAATTCAGTTGAAAGGAAAGAGCTACAGAAGACATTGAAAGAGGTAGCGATAAAATCCATAGAGTTAAATCAGAAAGAGGAGTAAAATGGCTAAAAGTAGTAATATTGAAATGATAACAGGTGACCCTAAAAAGGCAATTGTGAAACTGGCATTGCCTATGATGCTCTCCATGTTATTAATCATGCTTTATAATATTGCAGACAGTATCTGGGTAGCAGGACTGGGAGCGGATGCATTGGCTGCAGTAGGATTCATCACACCATTATTCATGGTGCTAGTGGGACTTGGAAACGGTATTGGAGCCGGTGCAAACTCACTGATTGCAAGATACATCGGTGCCGGAAACCGTGACCAAGCGAACAATGCAGGATTGCACGGTATCCTGCTTGCAATTATCGTGTCAGTGATATTCACAATAATAATTGAAGTGTTCATGGTGCCTATCCTTCAGATGATGGGTGCTGGAAGCACAATTCAATACGCAATGGACTACAGTTACATCATCTTCGGATTCCTGTTCGTGTTCGTTTATTCCGGTGTCGCATCAGCGATATTCAGATCAGAAGGAGACATGAGAAGGGCAACAATTGCAATTGCAGTGACTGCCATAATGAACATCATCCTTGACCCAATATTCATTTACGTATTAAACTTCGGAATTTCAGGGGCAGCATGGGCAACAGTGTTCTCAGCGATACTGTCCTGTCTTGTGATGAGCTACTGGATTTGGGGTAAAAAGGACTTATACCTTGACTTAACCCTTAAAAATTTCAAGTACTCAACAAAAATGATTATTGACAACCTTCAGGTTGCAATCCCTTCAACACTTGAAAGCCTTGTGTTTTCCATTCTTGCAATAATCATCAACAGTATGCTCGTGATGGCTGCAGACACAACTGCAGTGGCAGTATATACCGCTTCAATGAGGATTGTGCAACTTGCAATGATTCCATTAATCGGTCTTGGAACCGCAGTATTGACAGTTGCAGGTGTCGCTTACGGTGCACGTAACTATCAGAATTTGAAGACTTCACATTCATATGCTATTAAATTGGGTTTTGCAATATCCATCGCATTGGGT
>NZ_SUTK01000085.1 GCF_015062905.1 Methanobrevibacter thaueri | reverse complement strand
TCACTAGAAATGATTTATATTCATTTTCCAACGGTCCGAACATAGGAATTTATTCTCAAAATTTCTACGGTGCAACATCTTTGTCAATCACTAACAACAAGATTAATGTTACTGGTTTGGCAGGTACACATGAGTGGGCTTTAGTGGCAGGTATTGAATCTCAGGATACTCATTCACACATCGCCAATAATACAATTGAAGTGCATAGCGTTGGGGATGTGTCAGTAAATGATAATCTATACGGTATCAGTTACCGTCAAAGTACTTCAGGAGATCATCAATATAACATTCATGATAACAAGGTATTCAGTGATGGATATTATTCCGTTAACTTATTAAGTTCGGTGGATTCTAAAATATTCAATAATTTATTGGTTTCATATAATCCAAATGCTGATCCAAGCAAGAGCGGATATAAATATGGGGACATTTCAGCACATAAGAATATGGAATTCTATAACAATCCAGTCATGAGGGCATTCGATTTCTTTGCTTCTCGTGAAAATAGTGTTGATAATGGCAATGAATTTAATTATAATCCGAATAATAATAAGGAGATTTCCAATAATGTTGATGGAAGTAAGATATCCAATGGTGAAACAAAAAAACAATATTCATTCAATCCATTGATTCCAGGTTCTAAAAAAAATTCTGGAAGTCAGGATGATGGTGAAACAGGTAAACTTCCAACAGATGATTCCCAATCCGGTGATGATAAACCTTCAGACAATAAAGACGATGGAGGCTACGGAGATAATCAACACAGTAGTTCAAAATCATTAAGGGATTTATTACTTAATTACATCAATTCAAATGCTGAAAACGGTAAAGAAGATACAACTTCAAATACTGATGGTGGAAAAGTAAAAACAAATTCTTTTGATGGTCATCAGCAGAATGTTAATGTGGAATCAAACAGTTCTGATGTAACTCCTTCAACTGAAGGTACTGATTCCGCTGCCAGTGAATCAAAATCAACCGCAAGTTCAGATTCATCTGCAGGTGAATCTTCAAGTGTAAGTAAAAAGATTTATGAAATTGAGGAGAAAAACGAAATTGAAAGGTTCATCCCTTCAATTGTCATGATTATTCCAGCTTTAATATTATTATTGATTGGAATCAGACGCAAAAAATCAACTTTGGAATAAATTAGTTGTTTTAAACTAATTTATACTTCTTTTTTTTTAACTGCTATTTTTCAAGATAATTATATATATTTTATTTTACATACCTTAAAATATCATTAACAAATGATTATTTATAAAATTTAATTTAATCAAAATGAGGTATTTAATTTGAAATTTAATAAAGTATTATTAATAATTTTTATTATCTTTTCAGTGTTTTTATTAATATCTTCAGTTAGCGCTTCGGATTTAAGCACTAAGGAATTTAATAATTTATCTGAAAGCAATAATGATTATTTAAATGATGATGGAAAAATAATCTATGTTGATAGTGTTAATGGTAATAATGCAAATGACGGAAGCTCTCAGGATTTGGCTTTAAAATCAGTGGATAAAGCATTAAAATCATCTAAAGATAATTATACTATCAATTTGGCAGATGGGACCTATAAAGGCACATCAAATACAAGGTTAACCATTGACAAATCACTAACTTTTGTCGGTTCAGGCAATACGATTTTCGATGGTCAGGGAAGGGATTACATTTTTATCGTTTCCGACAATGTGGAAATAACCTTTAAAAATATCAAATTTGTGAATGCATATAAATCTCCTGAATCATACTCTGTTTCATATAACGATAATGTATATGGTGCTGCATTGGACATTAAGAAGGCTGATGTTACCATTGATAATTGCCAGTTCATAAACAGTGTCCTGTACTATGATACTGTTGATAAATACATTTATGGAGGAGCAGTAAGCAATTTTGGAGACTTGAAAGTTCTCAATTCCTATTTTGAAAACAATACTGCACTGTCCACATCAGGTTTGTTTTCTTATGGGGGATCCATTTATAATAAAGGGAATCTATTCATCAATAATTCCAAATTTAACAAATCCATGAGTGTTGATTTTGGATATGGTGCAGGTATAGCCAATGACGGTAATGCAACAATGGAAAATAGTATTATTACGAATTCACGTGCCCTTCATGAATGCAAAGGTTCTGCAATTTATAATGCTGGTGATTTTGTTTTATTAAATTCTATTATCGAAAACAATTATATTGAAAGGGCTAATTTCAACATTATTTATGGTGCGATTTATAATTCGGGCAATCTTCATGCCAGAGGATCAATATTCAGAAACAACACAGGAAATTATGAAACTCCAATGCTTGCGTATAAAGGTTCTCCTAACATTTATAATGCAGGTAACCTGAATTTAACTTATAATGCATTCATGGACAATGCCATATTTGATGGAATTTCTCGAGATATATATTTCAATGGTGGAGAAGTAATTTGTTTAGATAACAATTGGTGGAATACTAATGATAATCCTTATTTAGATGGTTCAAGGGTCAATATCAATCAGGTTAACTCATGGTTGGTATTTACTTTGGTGCCGGAATATTCAATGTTGAACATTGGTGAATCAGTTAAAATAAATGCTTCATGGACAATCAACAATAACAAAATACCTCAAATCAATCTGTTTCCAATGTTTAATGTTATATTCACAACTTCTTATGGTGAAACATTACAAAAACAGTTAATCAATGGTAAAAGCGATTTTATATTTAATCATTCTCAAAACAAGGGATCATTTTCAGTATATGCCAACGTAGGTAGCTTCTCTCAAAATGTAACTGTGGATGTAGGTAAGCTTTACACTTCACTTGCTGTAGATAATAATGAAAACATTACATTTTTAGATGCCCTTAAAGTCGCAATCACAGTAACAAGTCAGGATAAGTCAACTCCGACAGGAGTTGTATCTCTGTATATTGGCGACAATGTATATAGACTGGATTTGAACAATGGGAAAGTCAACACAGAAATAACTGATTTGCTTCCTGGTGACTATACCATGAAAGTTGTGTATGGAGGGGACGAAAATCACTTCAAATCATTTTTCAACAAAACAGTTACAATCAAAAAGCAGGTTGTGGATTTATCAGTTCATATTTCTGAAATTAAAATAGACCAAAGGGGTTCTGCTATTGTTTCCCTTCTTCCTAAGGGAGTACAGGGTCAGGCAATAATGTATATTGATGGTGTCAGAAAGAAAATTGTTTATCTTTATAATGGAAACACAACAATTTCATTAAACAATTTTGGGGAAGGTGAATACAACATTACCTTCGGATTTGTTGAAAGCAATTATTACTATGCAGCCAATGCAAGCGCAATATTGAAGGTAACAAAATATGATTGCAGCTTAAACGTGTCTGCCAATGATATTGAGGTGGGTCAAAATGCAACAATTATAGTTAATGTAGTTCCAAATACTCTCAGGGGTGAAGCAATTTTAACTGTTAATGGCGTAAATACCACTATTTATCTGGAAAATGACACCACATCAATTAATTTATACGGATTGCATGCAGGAACTTATGATGTAACTGTATGGTTTGAGGGAGATGCCAAATATGTCCCTTCAAATGCATCAACTTCATTTAAAGTGTCAAGACAGGAAACCTCTTTGGATGTGGTGGTTGATCAGGATGAAAAAAATCTAAATGGTACTGTCACTATAAATATTAATCCTGCAACTTGCACTGGAATTATTGGACTTTATATTAATTATAATCACTATACTGCAAATATCACCAATGGTAAAGTGAAATTCAATGTCAAATTCGACAAAGGAACAAATTATGTCTTTGCATATTATGAAGGAAATGAAAATTGCTCTGATGCAACATGGAATACGACAATTGGTGTTGCGGATGAATTTGTTTTCATAGGCGAAAATTCAACA
>NZ_SUTK01000002.1 GCF_015062905.1 Methanobrevibacter thaueri | reverse complement strand
TATCTTAAGATATTCTTGTCCTTAAAGTTTCCTTGAGGAACCAGCAATATTAAAAATACAAATGCAAGATACGGCAGCTTGCAAAGACCTAACAGTAATGAAAGTCCGCAGAATAGTGCGACATGCTTTGCACCAAGGGATTCCTCTTCGGCTTTATACAGGTATATGAAATATGCAATTGTAAGTATTCCCAATCCAATCATCATCGAATCAATGCTGACTGAAGCCGCCTGATAAATCGAAAGGGGTATGCAGGCAACGGTGAGAAGCTGAACTTTCAGCACAGGTGATATTTTGATAGCTAGAGATATTAAAAAAGCATAAAAAACTAAATTAAATATTCTGCCAAGCCACAGCATCCAGATAACATTCATGTCAAATAGTTTTGCCAAAAAAATGCCGACTGCTTGAGGGAGGTATCCATAAAATGGGTTCTGCTCAAAGGCAGAGCCGTCAAGCATTGTTGAGTTGCTGATTTTGTCTGTATCGTCAGGCGTTTCAAAAACTGTCTTTTCCAGGTTGTCTAAAAAGAACATGTGGCTTTGAGATGTCCTGAAACCCACATCAGTATTGAGCTCCTGGCTGATCTTTCCTTCTGAAGTATGGTTGTACAATCTGGTGAGATTGTTAGGACCATCCTCCCAATGAGGAAATATCACTCCCTGTGACGTGATTTCTGCACGTGTAAGATGTTCCAGCTCGTCGCTGACATCTGCAATTGGTACGATTAGCGCCGACATTATTCCAAAGCATAATATGATTACAAAGGCAACCTTATACAGCTCATTTTCAGAGTCATGCATGAAATAATAAATGATGCAGAATATTCCCAAAATCGCAACGATGATAAATGAAGCCATTACAAACTGCGGGTTTGCGAAGTTTCTAGCCGAAAGTGTCGATGCACAGGTAACGGCAATGAATATTAAATAGATTATCAAATAATTTTTTGATTTTAAAAAAATTTCAGGAATATTTTCAGACATCTTCATTGTTTATTATTTTTTTGTGGAATATATATAATAATTTGTTGAAATTTTCTTATATTTTTCCTGTCCTCGTTTTTAAAACTAATTGAGAGGAATATAATTTTCTGGACACTATTTTTTTAATATAAATTTTTGATTACTTTTGTTTTTTTCCAAAAAAACAATAATATTATAAATAATAAAGAACTAATATTACAATATTATAAAATAATATTTTATTGGAGGAAATTTATGCTTCTATTAATAAGTCCTATAAATCGTGAAGAAGCTCTAGAATCTATTGAAGGTGGAGCAGATATTGTTGATGTGAAAAATCCTAAGGAAGGTTCTCTTGGAGCCAATTTCCCATGGGTTATTAAAGAAATCAGGGAATTGACTCCTGAAGATAAGCTTGTCAGTGCTACTTTAGGAGATGTGCCTTACAAACCAGGTACAGTTTCACTTGCAGCAATGGGAGCTCACGTTTCCGGAGCGGATTATATTAAAGTTGGATTATACGGAACAAAAGACCATGATGAAGCGGTTGAAGTCATGGAAAACGTTGTAAAAACTGTAAAAGATGTAAGTGAAGATACAATTATTGTGGCAGCAGGTTATGCAGATGCTCACCGTGTAGGTGCAGTTGACCCTATGGAAATACCAAAAGTTGCAAAGGATGCAGGATGCGACCTTGCAATGCTTGACACTGCTGTTAAAGACGGTCATACATTATTTGATTATTTAGATTTGGACAAATTGAAAGAATTTGTCGATGAAGCTCACGGATATGGTTTATTGACTGCCCTTGCAGGATCTGTTAAAAAAGACCAACTGAAACCATTGCACGATATCGGCTGTGATGTTGTTGGTATTAGGGGAGCAGCATGTGTTGGCGGTGACAGAAACACTGGAAAAATACACCATACCGCAGTTGCAGAGCTTAAAGAATTATTAGATTCATTTTAATTAGGTGTTAATCATGTCATTTTCAAAAAAAGTTCAAGAAGCAAGAATGTCTTATACCTTTGACGATTTCCTTTTGACCCCTAACGCAAGTTATGTTGAACCAAAGGACATTGATACTAAAATTGAATTAGGTAAAGGAATCAAATTGAATATCCCTGTTTTAAGTGCTGCTATGGATACAGTTACAGAAGCTGATCTCGCTATAGCCATGGCACAGGAAGGAGGGGTAGGTGTAATTCACAGAAACATCACACTTGAAAGACAAGTTGAAGAAGTCAGAAAGGTTAAAAATGCTGAAGATTTAACAATACGTGATGTAATTACCATTTCTCCTGATTCTACTGTAAGTGAAGCTGAAGAAACAATGCGTAATGAGCTCATCAGCGGTTTGCCTGTAGTTGATGATGATGAAATTTTAGGTATTATTTCAAAAAGGGATATCAGGCCGTTTTTGAAATCCGAACCGGCTACAGCAATTAAAGATATAATGACTTCAGATGTCGTTACCGTTGAGGAAGGAGTTTCCGCTGAAGAGGCTTTAAACATTGCATATGACAATAAGGTTGAAAGGCTTCCTGTTGTCCGTGACGGCAAACTAGTTGGAATCATTACAATCAAAGATATTCTAAACCAATCACAATATCCTAATGCTGCAAGAGATAAGGACGGCAACTTCCTGGTTGCTGCTGCTTGCGGTCCATTTGATTTGGATAGGGCTATGGCTTTAGACCAGGCTGGTGCGGATATCATTTCAATCGACTGTGCTCATGCTCACAACATGAATGTGGTAAAGTTCACTGAAACCATTAAGGACAATATTGATGCTGAGCTTTGTGTAGGTAACATTGCAACCGCTGAAGCTGCAGAAGACTTAATCTCAATGGGTGTAGATGCACTTAAAGTGGGTATCGGTCCTGGTTCAATGTGTACAACCCGTATTGTAGCTGGTGTCGGTGTGCCACAACTCACAGCAATCTCTGATGTTGCTGATGCTGCGGCTGATTCAGGCATTCCTGTCATTGCCGATGGTGGTATCAGATACTCAGGTGATGTTGCAAAAGCTATCGGTGCTGGTGCAGATGCAGTAATGTTAGGTAACCTGCTTGCGGCTTCCCTGGAAGCACCTGGTGACATTGTTATTATGCATGGTAAACAGTACAAGAAATACCGTGGAATGGGATCAATGGGTGCAATGACCAGCGAATTTGACGGTGGAGCAGACAGATACTTCCAAGGCCAAAAAAGTAAGATGAACCACACTAAATATGTGCCTGAAGGAATTGAAGGTGCTGTGCCATACAAAGGAACAGTTGCTGAAATCCTGTTCCAGTTAGTGGGTGGTTTAAAATCATCTATGGGTTATTGCGGTGCTGAAAATATCAAAGCAATGCAGGAAAAAGCAAACTTCGTTAGAATTACAAGCAGTGGTATTAAAGAATCCCACCCTCATGACTTGTTGATTACTAATGAAAGTCCTAATTATCCAACTCTTGACTAGTTGGATATAATTTTATATTTTTTTGATGGGAATTCAGGAATTTGGCATAATGATTTATAGGAATTATTTTTTCTCATCAAAAAGTAATTTTTTTCTTAAAATACTAATTTTAAGCAAACCTTTAAATATTAGTTAATCAAATATTATCATATTAGATAATTTTATGGTTATTTTATATAATCAATTTATTTTAAATTTTAATTATTATGGAGAAGATATAAATGGCAAGAACTAAAAAAGTGGGTATTACAGGTAGGTTCGGTGCAAGATACGGAAGAAAAGCAAAAAGATCTGTTAAAATCATTGAAGAAAACATGAAAAAGAATCATGTTTGTCCTAAATGTGATAGACCATACGTTAAAAGACAAGCTGCTGGAATTTGGAAATGCACAAAATGCGGTGCAGTATTTACCGGTGGAGCATACGTTCCTCAAACTCCAATGGCAAAATCTGCAGCACGCAGTATCAGAGACATTAAAGTGGAGGAATAGGCCTTGTATAGGTGTCCACGTTGTGGAGCAGAAGTAGACCATAAAAGCTACATGGAAAATAAATGTCCTAAATGCAGATATAGGATTTTATTTAAGAATGTTCCAGAAACAACTAGAATTATAAAAGCAAGATAAAATCTTTGCTTTTACTAAATTTTTTACTATTTTTGATTTAAATGTTAATATCAACTTCTAGAAAACCTTCTCAAAAGACTAGAAAGTTTTGTAAAAATTTAGCACGCGTTACAGATTCAACCTCAGTCAACAGAGGCAAGATGAACATGCGCGAGTTATTGCTAAAGGCACTGGAGGTTGATGAATATAATTTGGCCATTGTCAATGAAATTAAGGGAAACCCAAGTAGAATTTCCTTCTTCTCAAACAAAGGCGAATTATTGCTCACAATTCTCATTGGAGTGACATTGGATAATGAAAAAACAAATATCGCTCCATCCCAATTGAAAATAGTGTCTGAAGTTAAAAAGCTTGATGTCTTAAGTGACATTTTAGATTTGGATTTAGTGGACAAAGCTGAAGAAAATTATATTCTAGTTTCTAAAAGTGACGATTCAATAGCAAGAATCCATTTTGTAAATAAATTTGGTGACAGATTGAACTTCCAGATTAATGTCAAAAAGATTTTAGAGGTCACAAATGATTGATGAAAGTCCTCTGGAAGGAGTCAAAAGCAATATAGCTGTTGAATTTGATAGTGGCGATCAGGCAAAAATTGTTTACGATGCAATAATTCTGGAATTTGAAACCGCTCCTGATTTCAGGTCATCAATGACCATTGAGCTGGACGGATCCAGGATACTTATCGATATTGATGCGCAGGACGCTACCTCTTTTAGGGCCTCTGTCAACTCAGCAATCAAGTGGATTAAATTAGCATTAGAAATAAATAATTTGACAAATTAATACTTATATAATAATTAAGGTGATAAAATGGAGATTCCTGAAAATATTCAAGAACAATTAAATCAGTTTCAACAATTACAACAACAGGCTCAAGCTGTAACTATGCAAGTTCAGAATGTTGAAGTACAGATTCAAGAAACTGAAAAAGCATTAGAAGAACTTAAAAAGTCTGATGAAAATACTGAAGTATTCAAACAAGCAGGTACTTTACTTATCAAAGTAGAATACAAAGATGCTTTAGCTGACATGGAAGACAAGTTAGAAACTCTCGAGTTAAGAAAACAAACCATGACCCGCCAAGAAGAAAGAGTCATGAAAAAACTCCAGGAAATGCAAACCGCTATCCAATCAGCTATGCAAGGTATGGGCCAATAGGCTTAAACCTTAACTTTTTCTTTTTTTAGATTTTCATGTCAAAACTTAAGGTATTATCACAGGATGACTTGGCAACAATTTCAGATGATTTCGGTGAAATTTTAGAAAGTGAAATTTCAAAAGCATTGCCTGCCAAGGAAATCGAGGATTTGGACTTGGACATCATTTTAAGCTATGAAGACAAGCAGTTAGATGTTGATGTTGATGTCGGAGTCAGCTTTGATGAGCTGTCTGAAATCAACCAGGACCAGATTGCCAAGGCTATTGACGAGGCCTATGTAAGATTCGATTCCTACATTGACGAGAATTTCAGGGTCTGATTATTTTTTTTTAAATTTTTATGTAATACTTTTTATATATTTTATATTAATTAAAGTATTACTTTTTTATCAAAAAGTATTTATATCATTAAGTATAACTTTTATATAGAGTTTGAAGTAATCACAATAGCTTAGCAATATTAAGGACAAACACGTAATACTATCTTTCAAATTCCCTCTTAATTACTTCAAACTTCATTAACCATTACTTTTTTCAACTTGACTTTATCAAACAGAATTTATAACTTTTTGGCTTTTTAGGTTTCTCTAAAATTTCGTGTTTTATATTTTTTGAATAATCGTATATTTATGTTGATATTCTTATCATAATAATTATATTTTGTTTATTTTTTTCATTAATTATTATAAATTATTTATTCAAGTTTACTTTAATTTTTCTAAAATATAGTAACATTTATATATGATGTAGATTAACTTTATTAATAGAGGTTCATAACTATAACTGTTATTTACCATATGAATTGATCATTATTTTTTTATTCGAGGGAGGCGCTGGAAAACACTTCAGCTTCTCTCACCTCCTTAAGTTTTTAATACTAGTTTTTTCTTATTTTATATTATGATTAAAAAAATTCCAGTAATAGATTTAAAACAGCATCAGGCTGTAAGCGGCAAATCCGGAATGAGGGATACCTATCAACCATTAAACACTGTTTTTGCATCTTCATCCAATCCGGTTGAAATTGCACAGGGCCTGAAATTGAACGGTGCTGATGAAATGTATATAGCTGATTTGGATTTGATTGAATCAAACGGCCACAACATCTCAGAAATCAAGATGGTCAACACTGTCATTCCCGTCATGTTCGACGGCGGCGTTAAAAACTGCGAGTCATTTGAATTTTTCCTTGACTATGCATTCAAGGTAATCATTCCAACAGAAACCCTTGAAAGCATTGAGGAGATGGAAAAGATTTTTGAAAAGTATCCTAAGGAAAGGATTGTGGTCAGCATTGATACAAAGGACAGTGAGCTGCTTGCAAAACACCTTGATTTGAGTTTGTCTGAACTTAAAGAGATTTTGATAAGGTTGGATCCAAATGAAATCATACTTCTGGATATCACAGGCGTAGGCACTGAAAAGGGATACAACAAAAAATTATTGGATGAATTCGGTGAACTTAAGGACAAATTAATCATTGCTGGTGGGTTAAATAAAGATTCTTTGGTTGAATTGGAATCATTGGGCATAAAAAAAGTATTGATAGGAACTAGTCTACATTCAGGAGAGGTAAAACTCCTAGACTAGAACGCTTAAAACTGCATATGGGAATACACATGCCATAATAAATAGTATAATTCCTAAAGCCAATTTAGGATTATTTTCTTCAAGTGATCCGGAAACAATCAATACTATTGCAAAAAATCCAAAGATTACTGGAAGAATATGAGAAAATATTGTAGTTCCAACTATTGCCATTTTTAATCACTACTATAATTTTACCTTGTTTAGTTATATAAATTTAACTTTAAATTTAATTATTTGAGAATTAAATAAACTTTTTATATTAATTTTTTTAAATATTAGGTTATGAGAGTGGATACGCATCATCATCACAAAAAGGCAGGCGATAATCTGGCTGTGGTATTTTTCCTGAACCTGACATTCAATATAATCGTCATAATAGGAGCTCTTGCCACAAACAGTATGGCAATATTGAGCGATTTCATTCATGACTTGTCAGACACAATCTCCATAGCTTTGGCATGGTTTTTGGAGCGTATCGCTCAAAAGGAATCCTCTGAAAATTATTCCTATGGCTATCAGCGCTTTTCAATTCTTGGATCAGTGATAATATCCGTTTTTGTCATTATAATGGCATTTGTAATTTTATCTGAAGCCATTCCTAGATTGTTTGCTCCTGAAGGCGTTGACGCTGGTGGAATGCTGGTCATTGCAGTCATAGGTCTGGTATTCAAATCCCTTTCGGTCTACAGGCTTCACCGTGGCGAAACGTTCAATGAAAAGGCGATTCTGTTTCACCAGCTTGGGGATGTATTCGAATGGGTTGCAATCCTGATACTGAGTTTGGTATTGATGTTCTGGGACGGTGCGGCATATCTCGATCCGTTCGTTTCCATAGGCATTGCAATATGGCTCATATTCAATCTCGGACGCAACCTGATTAAATCGGTTCAGATATTGCTTCAGAAGACCCCAGACAATTTTGATGTCGATGAATTCAAGGCTTCAATCACTTCCATTGACGGTGTGAATGCAATCGATGACTTTCATGTCTGGTCACTTGACGGCATTGATTCTGTTCTGACAGTCAAGGTTTCAATCGGCAACTGGGAAATGCAAGAGGAGATAAAGAAAGAAATCTATGATATCGCTTCCAGATATCATATTGTTGACATTACTATAGAGTTTGATTGATCTTTTTAAATGGTGGAATTCATGACATTGGTGGTTATTGGACCTGTAACACGTGACCTGATTGTTATCGGTGATGAGAAGTCTCAAAGGATAGGTGGAGCGACCTATTTCCAAAGCTTTGTTTTCGAAGAATTTCATAATGATTATTTGGCCATCGTTAACTGTTCTGATGAAAAACTGGTTGATGAATTTCCTTCAAGTGACAAAGTTAAGGTGATTAAAAAGGATGACACTCATTTTTTCATAAATAACTATCCGTTTGAAGATGACCGGGACACAAGGGAGCAATTTAGCAATTTCGCCAATATTCCTATACTTCCAAGTGATTTGGATGGGATTCTGCCTTCTGAAATCGATGGTTTTGTATTGAATCCCTTGAATCGCTATGATTTTCCTGGCGAAACCATCGAATATCTGAAAAGTTTTGACGTCCCTATATTCGCATCGGTTCAGGGTTTCCTGAGACTTCCCGATGTTCAAGCAAATGAAAATTACACCATAAAATTATCCAAGTTTGATGAATTGGAAGACATTTTATCAGGCGTTGATGTAATATTTTTAGATGAGAAGGAGAAAAACATCATAGGTACAGAGTATGATGTAGGTGAGATGGTTATAACCAATGGTTCTCACGGCTCCAGAATACTTTCGGATAAGGAAATTAAAATCGATGCCGTTCCTTGTGTTAATCTTGTGGATACGACCGGTTGCGGCGACACATACATGGCAGCATATGTCTCACAGAAATTATTGTTCAAACCTCCCGAAATCGCCGGAAATTTTGCCTCCAAGATTGCCAGTGAAAAAATAGAAAATTATGGACCCTATAATTTTAAAAGTTAATCAATTTTTTTTAAATTTATATTAGTTATTTTAAATGGCCATCATATCTTATTTTCAATACTTTTTATTTGAAATTACCTTGATTAGAAAACTTTATTAATTAATATGATTATAATTATATATGCATTTTTGAATTTTTTTTACACTTTTAAAGGGTCATCATGTTAAACAAATCAACTAATATAATCGAAAAGGAATTTAAGAATTTACGTAAGGAGCTATTGGACTTAACTTTAAGAAACCAACTTCTTAATTTTAAATCAAGAGCTAAAACTATCACTATAGTAAATCAGTCTCCTATTAACCTTTATCAGACATTGGTGCTGCAGGAAAACAAGATGTATTTTGTGGCCAACAAGAAGGATAAGAAGGAAGATAAGTCTTCAGTCTGGGACCACATTCCATTTGATTTTTCAAAGTTTTCAGAAGGGGACAAGAAATTAGCTACTGATTTGACTCCAAAAGAGCTCCAAAAAAGATTATATTACATAAATAACCAGGCTAAAACAATGCTTCAGGAACAGGGTTATAACATCCTGTATCTGGCCATCGGCTTTTTGGAGTGGAAGGACAAGTCCAAGCCAAGGCAGAAGAACAAGGCGCCGCTGGTACTGATTCCTGTTTCAATGGAAAGGAAAAAGGTAGGCGAATCATTCAATCTTGAATGGACCGGAGAGGATATCCAAACCAACATTTCACTTAAGGCCAAGCTTCTTGAGGCAGGCATTGAACTTCCTGATTTTGAATTTAAGAAGTATGGGGAAGTTGTTGACCATTATATTGCAAGCGTCAAACGTGCAGTTTCACGTATGGACGGATGGGATGTCAACAATGATGTTGCCTTAGGATTTTTCAGTTTTACAAAATTCGTAATGTATAACGATTTGAACCCTGAAGCATGGGAAGACAATGTTGATTTGACTAAAAACGAGTTGATTCAAGCGATATTCAATCCTGCCAAGAATGACCAGGAATCCTTCAGGGAAGAGGACATCGATTCAAGGTTGGAATATCAGAACATGTATCAGGTTCTTGATGCAGATTCCTCCCAGATTGCTGCCATTCAGGATGTTAAGGCAGGACGCAATCTGGTGGTGGAAGGGCCTCCAGGCACAGGTAAGTCCCAGACAATCGTAAACCTTATTGCCGAGCTGTTGGCAGAGGGAAAATCAGTTTTATTCGTATCTGAAAAGATGGCTGCACTTGATGTGGTGAAAGACAGGCTTACCAGTGTTGGCTTGGGCAAGTTTGTTCTGGAATTGCACTCTCACAAGACCAGACGTAAGAAATTCCTGAAGGACCTTCAGAAGGCGACTAATGTAAGGGCACAGGAGCCTTTAAACATTGACAATACCATTCGCAAACTGGAAACGCTACGTCGTCAACTGGATGATTATTCTCATATTATTCATAGGCCTGCTTTTGCAGTTAACCTGTCTCCGTTCCAACTTTATGGATTGAAGGAATCTGCCGATGACCATTTTTCCCGTAAAGGCACTTTAATGCCATTGGTCAGATTCGAAAGTCCTGAAACTGTTTCCCTAAAGGATCTGGACGACATGAAAATTGCCCTTGAAAACCTGGCCGAACTGTACCAGACCATTTCAAAGGAAAACCCTTGGAGCAAGTGCGCTCCAAAAAGTCTCCTGCCGGCTGATTTAAGGGAAATAGAGATGCTTATCAATGACACTTTGCATGCTCTTGACAATTTCATGGTGGAGCGCGGAAGGGTGTATGACATTTATGGAATCAAGCAGCCAGACACATTGAATGAATTTCAGAATTCATTGTCTGCATTTGAGGTCATCAAGTCTCAGAATGCTGAACTGATTGACGGCAGCATACTCAAGTCAGGCGCATGGAACAATAACAATGATGATGCATTCCTGCTGATTCGGGAACTTGAAAAATACCAGAAACATGCTCGTGCATTAACCAAATTTAACCAAAACATTTTCCAGGCAGACATCGACAGGCTGATTTATGAGCTGCAACATCTCTCAGCCAAAAGATTCCGCTTCTTCAACAATAAGCAGTACATTGCGCTTGTTGAGATGTATTATGCGGTTCCGGTTCCAAACAGCATTGAGGAAATTATCAGGGACCTTCAACAGGCAAAGGCAGTTATCCATATCAGAAAAACCCTGGAGGCAAACAATGCCCTGGGTCAAAAATACTTCGGAGGATATTGGCATCTGAATGCAAATCCTAATGACTTATTGGCCATTGCACGTTGGATGAATGAATTTACCGCATTGGTTCGTCAGGGAACATTTTCCCAGAATACCATCGATTTGATGAGTAAGGACCTGTTCGACATCAATCCCGAAAGAGACCTTGCGGATTACATAGATTCAGGTGAGGAATTCGTCAGGGTGCTTTCAAGGCTTAAGGACAAGTTGAATCCAAGAAGCAAATTAATCTTTAAAAGGGAAACCGGTGATGTGCCGTTTGAAGCATGGAAAGAACAGCTGTATAATTGGAGAGGACAGCTATCAAGCCTTCACTTATGGTCACAGTACCTCAACACTAAAAATGCCCTTAAAACATCCAATGCAAAAATGTTTGTGGATTCAATTGAAAAGAGAAACATTAAGAAAGATGACATTGAAGCGTTGGTTAATGGAAACTTCGCAGATTCATTATTAAACATATTATTTATTGAAAATCAGGAATTGGCAACATTCGTTGGAGAATTGCATGAAAACCGTATCAAAGAGTTCAAGGATTTGGACAAGAAGATTTTAACTCTCAATCGTAAAAGGATTTACCATAAACTTAACAGCAATATTCCTAAAATATTTGGAGGGACTGAAAACCCTCAGGCTAAGATATTGGCCGGTGAATTCACAAGAAAAAGCGGACATATGCCGGTTAGAAAGCTTTTGGAAAAGGCCGGTGGAATGATCAAGCAGATTAAGCCTTGTTTCATGATGTCCCCATTATCAATTGCCCAATACTTGGATCCTACAAATGAGGAACTGCAATTTGATGTTGTTATTTTTGATGAGGCAAGTCAGGTAAAACCTGAAGATGCGCTCGGTGCATTCATGAGGGGAAAGACTGCAGTTGTCATGGGAGATACCCAGCAATTGCCTCCGACATCATTCTTTGACCAGATGTCAGATGCGGACAGCGATGAGGAGGAAGCGACCTCCCTGGATATGGAAAGTATCCTGCATTTATGTAAATTGTCATTCCCTGTTAAAATGCTGAAATGGCATTACCGTTCACGCCATGAATCCCTGATTACCGTGTCAAACAGGGAGTTTTATGATGATGACCTATTGGTTTATCCTTCACCTTCACATTCAGACCCTGAACTTGGTTTGAAATTCCATTACAATCCGAACACCCAATATTTAAGGGGAGCGTCATCCAAAAATCCATTGGAAGCGAAGGATGTCGTCGAAGAGATATTCAATCACTTTGAAAAGTATGGCGACACTAAAAGTTTGGGTGTAGGAACATTTTCAGTTGCGCAGAAAAATGCAATTCTTGAAGAGCTGGAAGTGAAACGTAAGGAACATCCTGAATTCGAGCCACTGTTCTCTGAAAATAAGGAAGAGCGTTTCTTTGTTAAAAACCTTGAAACAATACAGGGGGATGAAAGGGACGTTATCCTAATAAGTGTAGGATATGGTTACGACCAGGACGGCAAGATGTCACTTAACTTCGGTCCGCTGAATCAGGACGGTGGTGAGCGAAGGCTAAACGTATTGATTACCCGTGCAAGAGAGAAATGTGTCGTATTTTCAAACTTCAAAGCATATGACATGAACTTGACAGCAAATCCTCCATATGGTGTCAAATCACTAAGGGAATTCCTGGAGTATGCTGAAAACCTGACACTTGGAACCCACAGTTCCGGTGAGACATCAAAAGAACCGTTTGAAGATGCAATTGCTAGCTTTTTACAGGAAAACGGTTATACAGTAGATAAGCACATCGGTTGTGCCGGTTTCAGAGTGGATTTGGCTATTGTTGATGATGAAAATCCTGGAAAATACATACTTGGTATCACAACTGATGGAAAGATGTATGCCTCAAGCAAAGTTGCCCGTGACAGGGACAGGCTTCGTGAACAGGTATTGACAGGACTCGGATGGAAATTATATCATTTATGGTCTACAGACTGGTATAGGAACCGTGATTTGGGACGTAAAAAACTTCTGGACTTTGTTGAAAAGTCAATTCGTGAAACTCGCGAAGAGGAAAAACGCAGATCCGAAGAGGAAAAAAGGCTGGCTGAAAAAAGAAGATTGGAAGCTGAAAAGAAAGCCGAAGAATTACGCATTGCCCGTGAAAAAGAGGAAGCCGAAAGAAAAGCCAAAGAAGAGGCTGAAAGCGATGAGATTGATGCAGCTGACATTGGTCCTGAAGACTTCGTTGAAGTCGAAAAGGTAGATGATGGAGATTTCTTTGAAAAACCTATCGACGTTGGGGAACTTGATCCTGATGAATTCTTTAAGGAGGTAAATGCAGAAGATGCGGGCTCATCCAAAACAATTAATGAGGATGGTCCTTCTCAGGCCAAATCAGAGTTTGTTGAAGTTGAGGTTCCTGAGGTTAAGGATTATTCTGATGATGTTGGTGAGTCTGAGTTTGTTGAAGTTGAGGTTCCTGAGGTTAAGGATTATTCTGATGATGTTGGTGAGTCTGAGTTTGTTGAAGTTAATGAGCCTAGTGAAGCTAAGGATGATTCTGATGAGTCTCTTGGCGAAAATGATTTAGATGATGGTGTGTCTCAGGAAGTTGAAGCAGAAATTCCTAAAGATGATGATGCCGAAGTTTGGGAAGTTAGTGATGATGATTCCTCAAATAAAAATGATGATGCTGAAGTATGGGAATCTGACGAGGGTGTTTCCCCAGAGGATAATGCTGAAGTATGGGAAGATGAAAAGGATTATTCTGATGAAGAAAAGCCAAAATCAATTAAAGACAAACTAAAATCATTTTTAGGTCATAGTCATCTTCAGGAAGAGGATGAAGACTCTTCAATGTTGGGTGTTAAATTCACAAAAGATTTGAATGATGTAGATTTAGAGCAAGAATCCCCTGATAATGTTAAAGAGGATACTCATGAAGAAACTGTTGATTTGGGTTCCGATGATGATTATATTTATGTTGATCACAGTAATGATGAAGTAGCTGAGGAAAATTCTTCCAAGGTTACATTTGATAAAAAAATTGACAGCTCTTTTGACGAAGAAATCGTTGAAGAGACAATAGATGAGCCTGTTCGTGAGAAGGTTGTTGATGAGCCTGTTGTTGATTTTGTCGATGAGCCTGTTCGTGAGGAAATCGTTGAAGAGACAATAGATGAGCCTGTTCGTGAGGAAATCGTTGAAGAGACAATAGATGAGCCTGTTCGTGAGAAGGTTGTTGATGAGCCTGTTGTTGATTTTGTCGATGAGCCTGTTCGTGAGAAGGTTGTTGATGAGCCTGTTCGTGAGGAAGTTGTAGAGGAAACGATTGATGATAGGGTCGATTTGGGTTCTGATGAGGATTATATTTATGTTGATCACAGTAATGATGAGCCTGCTGATGAAGAATTTGACGATAGGGTCGATTTGGGTTCTGATGAGGATTATATTTATGTTGATCACAGTAATGATGAGCCTACTGATGACGAACATCAATCAAATGACGAAGAGATTAAGGATAATGAAATATCAAACGAACCTATTAATACACATCATAAATCAAGGGATATTTTCGTCAAATCTAGGATTTCAGATGTGGTTATGGGCGAGTCAAAATTAAAGCCTCAAGAGGTTAAAAAGGTTAAAGGTGAATTCATTGAAGATGACGATTTGCCGTTGCATAAACCCGCCCCTAAGGATGAGTTTGTTGTTGATGCCGAAATTATCAATGATGATGGATTAAATGCATTGAATGATGATCTGCCTGATTGGGACAAGCAAGAGGATGAGGAATGGAATATCTTTAATGACAATCTGCCTGATTGGGACAATAATGATGATTCAGGTGATGTTTCAGATATTGTTGAGGATGCCAAAAAGGAATATATCGATGAAACCTTTGAGAATATAGAATTTGATGCTGATAAGAAAGTATTTGATTTGGATGATGACGAAACTTACGCGGAAGACATTGAGGATTCAAATGTCGAAATGGAAACTCCTGTTGCAGATAATTATGATAATGTTCCGGATAGTGAAAGTTCTGATGTCATTGAAGAGGAGATTACTCAGGAATCTACAGATGGAGTTACATATTATCAGGGCTCAAATGATGTCACAAGCAAGCTGAGGAAAAACAATTTCTATTATGATGAAAATAAGCCTAGGTCTGTTAAAGACTCTATCAGAGGATTTAAGAAGGACATGAAATACATCAATAAGTCATTAAAGGAAATTGAAAATCCGACAAAGATAGATTATGTTTCCGTAGTTGACAGGACTGAAGAGTATGACCCTGCCGATTACCTCAACATGCCAAGTGATGACGATTCAGATAAGATTATTCAAAGGGAAGAGGAATTGACTTTCGCTGAAAAAGAAGAGATGAGAATCGAAAAAGAGATGACTATGGAGGCTCTTCAAAAAGAAATAGAAAGCGATGAAAATGTCATTGTTCCTGTCCATCAGCAATACAGAAGAGAGGAGCTTAAGGACCAGGCTTTAGAGGATATCATTCAGTCTGCCGATGAAGATTATAAGGAAATTGAAAAAGAAAGGCACAAACAGAATAATCAGCTTAAGGCATTCGATAATCATAAGTTGCCTGGCAAGAAGAAGCTTGAGGACAATATCCTGGATTATGTCGAATCAACAGATATAGGACTTAATTCATCTGATGACCTGTATAAAAAACCAATATCCAATGTTGCGGATTCTGTTAAACTTATCGTAGATATTGAAGGTCCGATTCATGTTAAGGAAGTTACAAAAAGAATAAAGGACAGCTGTCATATCAAACGTGCAGGATCCAATTTGAAAAAGACTGTCAATGCAGCCATTGAAGCTTCAGAAAATTCAGGCAGCATTATCAGAATCGGAGACTTTTTATATGATGCATCAAACAATGATGTTCTTATCAGAAGAAGGGAAAAACCGAATATAGACCTGATTTCTGATGAAGAGATAGCCAAAAGTATAGAGCTTGTATTAACTTATAATCCTAATATTTCAACAAATCAGGTTGCCAAGGAGACTTCACGCAATTTCGGATTCAGGTCAACTTCCAAAAAGACTGCAACAAGAATAAACAGTGTTTTGGATTTGATGATTGCGAACAATAGAGTTAAAATTGACAACGATCATGTTGAGCTTAAATAGTGTGTTTTATGTCAACCAAACTTAAATCCCCCGATAATTTGCCAAATAAGCCAGGCGTTTATATAATGAGAGATTCTTCCGACACAATCATATATGTGGGTAAGGCAAAGAATCTCATAAAGAGGGTCAAATCCTATTTCCGGGAGAAATTGGACAGGCCGAAAACCCAAATTTTGATGAGTCACTTTGACAGCCTGGAGTATATTGTAACCAATTCCGAAAAGGAAGCGCTAATTTTAGAGGCCACATTAATCAAAAAGCACCGTCCAAGGTATAATGTTCAGCTGAAGGATGACAAGCGTTACCCTTATGTAAAGATAACAGATGAGGATTTTCCGCGTTTGGTAATAACAAGAAACGTCACAAAAAACGGTATTTTCTACGGACCATTCACCGATGTGGGTTCTGTCAAGCAGACAGTTAAGTTTTTAAAGTCATTATTTAAAATCAGAACCTGCCGCAACATGAATGGGCCTTGTTTGAATGCCCAAATAGATTTATGCAACGCTCCTTGTGATGGAAAGATAACCAAAGAGGAATACTCCGAAATCATTAATAAGATTGACCTGTTTTTTCAGGGCAAATACTCAACAATTGTAAAGAACCTTAAAAAGGAAATGATGGAAGCCGCAGACAACGAGGAGTTTGAAAAGGCTGCGGTTATAAGGGACCAGATTGCATCAATAGAGGAGATTATGGAAAAGCAGTTTGTTGATCTGGTGGATGATGACCTGGACCAGGACGTGATTGCAATTGCACCCGGTGAAAATGAGGTTGTCGTTATTATCATGCCAATCAGAAACGGCAAAATTGTGGGCAGGGACGACTTTCTCATGAGCGCATCACAGTATGATTCGTCATCGGAAATCATGTTCGCATTCATTCAACAGTATTATGGCTATAACCGTCATGTTCCAAAGCAGATTCTTTTGGATGAGGATATTGATGATAAAGAGTTGCTTCAGGACTGGTTAAGCGATTTGAGAGGAAACAGGGTAAAAATCAAAGTTCCTCAAAAAGGGGTCAAGTTAAGGCTTGTGAAAATGGCAAAGAAAAATGCTGAAATCATTAAGCATCAGAAGAAAACTATGGAATCTGCATTAATAGAGCTTAAGAAATACCTTAAACTTGAAAAGATGCCTCGTGTAATTGAGGGATATGATATCAGTAACATTTCAGGCAAGTTTGCCGTAGGTTCAAAAGTGTCATTCAAGGACGGCAAGCCCAACAAAAAGATGTATAAACATTTCAAAATGGAAACCCCCGGTCCGAACGATTTTGCAATGATGGAGGAATTATTGACCCGCAGGTTGAAAATGGTGGACCGTGACCCCGAACCTGACTTAATAGTCATTGATGGAGGTAAAGGGCAACTGGGCATGGCATGCGGTGTTTTGGAGAAATTGAATCTGACACATATTCCAATCATTGGTCTTGCCAAGGAATTTGAAGAGGTATTCATTCCTAATTCTTCACGTCCAATCATTATTCCCAAAAACAATAAGGCACTGTATTTGCTTCAGCAAGTGCGTGATGAATCTCATAGGTTTGCGATAACTTATCATAGGAAACTTCGCAGCAAGAATATTTCGGCCTCTTCGCTTGATGATATCGCTGGCGTGGGTAAAAAAAGGAAGGTTGCTCTTTTGAAAGAGTTTGGAAGCATTGATAATATCAAGAAGGCGTCAGTGGCCCAGTTAGCTGAAATAGATGGCATGAATCAAAAAACGGCTGAAAATGTCTATAATTATTATCACTAACGTCTAATTATTTTTTATTCGAAAATACTAATTTTCCATTAACTTTAAATATGAGAATTTTAATAATGTTTTCATAACAGAATTAAAAAGGTTATATTTATATGGTAAAATGTCCACGGTGTGGGTATAACAATTCACCCTCAGCCGTATATTGTGATAACTGTGCCTATTTGTTAGCCGACTCACATGGTAATAGAATAAACAATGTGAAGCGTGAAAAGAGCTGGAACATGGGCATAGTAAAAAAAATTGTGATAGTGTTGGGGATTATTGTTGTAGCATATTTATTGTTCTCTTTTGTTTATAATAATACTCAACCGACCGAACAGGAATCATTAAACGTTATTACTGATGACGGAAGTCATCTTCAATCTTCTTCTTATCCATACAAAGCAAAAATCATGTACGAAGGTAGTTGGTATGCCGAAATGGGAGATCCGAATTACCTTGTAAAAGAGGCGGGTGACGGTACAAAAACTTATGTGCTTGACTGTGCCCCTTGGGAAAGAGTTGCTATCAGTGCACAAAAAGAAGATTTAGGTGACGGTGAACTTAAGATTCAACTTTTAAAAGATGATCAGGTCGTAGCCGAAAATTCAACTTCGAATACGGCGGGAAATATTGTAATAAATTATAATTATTAGAATTGACCCATTCTTGTCTCTAAAAGTTCCACAAGTTCGTCGGTTTTATAGATTCTGATTTCCTGGGAATCTTTATCTTTGAATATTTTGATAAAGTTGATTAGGTCATTGCATAGTTGGTCGTATTGGATACTTAGTGTGTTGAAGTTATTCAGTAGTCCAAATGCCTTTTGCTGGTCTAATTTAGGTTCGTCTCTCAAAATCCTTTCCATATTGGCAAAATGTGTTTCAATCATTATCTTTTCTTGTTCTAAGATATCCATATATTCTTGAATTTTATTCTCGCTAGCCATTTTTATCACTTGTTTTAATATTAAATTGTCAACATATAAATAGTTTCAAAAATATATTTCTATAAATATAAGGGGCATTTATAATGATTAAAGTTGAAAATGTAAGTAAAGATTATGAATTAACTGACGGAACCAAAGTCACAGCACTTAAGAATGTCAGTTTTGAAGTTAAAGAAGGTGAAATACTTGGAATCATGGGAAAGAGTGGTTCCGGTAAGACAACACTCCTGAGAGCATTAAGGGGTGTTGAACATATTGACGAAGGAAGCATTGAAGTAGGAGACGTAAAAGTAAAAGCTGGAGATTCTCAATTCTATTACAATAATCTCAAAAAGGAAACAGCTATTCATCTTCAAAGGTCTTTCGGAATATGGCCTGATACAGTACGTGAAAATGTATTGCGTAAGCTCTATGCCAGAAGATACTTCGATGAGGGGGACACCAATTTTGAAGTTGCAGAAAGCGAATTCGGTGAGGAAGCCGATGAATTGCTGGAGCTTGTTTCTTTAACCCATAAAAAAGACCACTATGCATCTGTCTTGAGCGGTGGTGAAAAACAAAGACTCATCATGGCAAGGCAACTTGCAAAACAGCCTACAGCTTTACTTCTTGACGAACCTGCAACCATGGCATGCCCTAAAACAAAACAAGAAATATTGGATGCAGTAAAAAAGATCAACAAGGAATTAAACATTACCATTATAATCGTATCCCACTTGCCTGATATTCAAAAATACCTGGCGGACAGGGTGATCCTGCTTGAAGATGGAGAGATTGTTGATGAAGGCTCACCAAAGGAAATCTGTGACAAGTTCATGGAGGATATGGATGACATTGTCGATATCAAGAACGTCTCAACCGATGAGGACCTCATTGACGTTAAGGATGTCTATAAAAGGTTCTACCTCCTGACCGGAGGGGAAGTTCTTCAGATGGAAGACATCAACTTCAAGGTTCAGGACAAGAATATCCTAAGCATCATCGGACCTAGCGGTGCAGGTAAGACAGTACTTTTGAGGATGCTTGGCGGATTGGATGACCCTGACAAGGGTGAAGTACTCTACAAGGTGGAGGACAGATGGGCGGATATTGACATCCCTGGATATGACCGTATGAAAATACGCTCAAAATTAGGATTCATGCACCAGGAATTTGCCTTAACCCACTATGCAACAGTATTGAGCCAGCTGTCCACAAGATTAGGATATAAGAAGCAGGACATTGTTAACGAGGCAAAGGAAAGGGCTGAAAGATTAGGCTTAAGCGAAGAATTGCTGGATTCATTTTATCTATTGACTGATTTGCCGGAAAGCGAGGCCAAGGAGCGTTTAAGACAGGTCGGTTTGGATGGAGAAATACTGAATGACCTGTTCCCAAGGTTCCCTGAAACCGCTACAAAAGAGGCTGTTGCGGACATCTTTGAAAGTCTTGATTTGGACATGGATATACTGCACAGAAAGTCATATGAATTGTCAGGCGGTCAAAAGGTACGTGTTATGCTTTCGCTGATATTGGTTTCAAGACCGAAATTCCTGCTTCTGGATGAGCCGTTCGGTGATCTGGACCCTGTTACCCTTAGGGATGTTACAAATGCATTGAAGACAATATCCAAGGATTACGGAATCACCATCGTAATGGTTTCCCACAACACAGACTTCATCAAGGAACTGTCCAACAGGGCATTGTTCATGGATGATGGAAAAATCATTGACGACAGCGAAGACATTGATGAAATAGTCGATAACTTCATTGATTTCTGTCATGCTGATTACTTGAAAGGGGATTAGTCAATGTTTGACGTTATTGCCGTTCCTGTCGACGGGTCCGAATACGGATACAAGGCCGCTGATGTGGCCATTGAAATCGCTCAAAAATTCGGTTCAAAAATCGCTGCCGTGCATGTTTTGGAGGAATTCTCTTTTAACAGCTATGATTCCGAGGAGGATTCCGGTGATGAAATCCTTGCAAGGATAACCAAGAAGGCATCTGAAGCTGATGTTGAAGTCATTGAACATCTGCTCACTGCAGACCCTTTAAGGGACATGAAATTCATTGTAGACCAGACCAGAGCAGATTTGGTTGTTATCCATGCACATGGTGCAAACAACAACAGATTCGTGTCATTTGATGAGAATAATGTCAGCGACACTCAAATCGGTTCAGTTTCAGAAAGGCTTCTGAGAACCTCTGAAGTTCCTGTATTATTGGTAAAATAATACTTTAAAACTTTTTTTTCTTTTCTATTTCCTATTAAATCGCTATTTTTTACTATACTTTTAAATATAATAAAAAACTAACTATTTATAACATAAATTGTTTATATTAAAGGAGATATTTTTATGATTGTAAAAGATTGGTGCTCATACTGCGGCGAATGTGCCGGAGTTTGTCCAAGAAACTTAATTCAAGTAAGAGAATACAGTTTGGTATTTAATGAAGATGAATGTAAAGAATGTTCAATATGTATTGATGCATGCCCTATTGATGCATTAGAAAGAGAGGAATGATAACATGATTGAAACTGATGTAATTGTAGTAGGTTCAGGACCTGCAGGTTCAAGCGCAGCAAAACACGCTGCATTAGGCGGAGCAAAAGTAATTTTAATGGATAAGAAATCCGAAATCGGATCTCCAAAAAGATGCGCTGAAGGGGTTTCAATCCAAGGGTTAGAAAAGTTAGGAATCGAACCTTCCCCAAGATGGGTGACCCAGGAAATCCAAGGTGTAAGAATCCAGACCCCTGATGCGACTGATGTATGGTTGACAAAAGATGAAGTCAAGTTGCCGGAAGCAGGTTACATTCTTGAAAGAAAAGTATTTGATAAGCACATGGCAATGGATGCCGCAAGAGCAGGTGCTGAAATCAAAATCAAAACCTTGGTTACAGGCATTGAAAAAATCGAAAACGGTTACATTGTCGAAACCGAATGCATGGGCGAAAAGATTGATTACAAATGTAAAATATTAATCGCTGCAGACGGTCCGGAAGGTCACGTTGCAAGATGGGCAGGCCTCAGACCAGCTGCAAAACCTAAAGAAATGGAATCCGGTGTACAATACGAAATGTGTAACGTTGAATTTGAAAGACCTGGCGTCATTGAATTCTACTTAGGTTCCTGCGCTCCTGGAGGATATGTATGGATTTTCCCTAAAGGAGACGACATTGCAAACGTAGGTTTAGCAATCCTTCCTCACAAAGCTGAAAAAACAGCAAAGGAATACCTTGACGATTTTGTTGCAAAATCACCTTACCTGAAAAACGCTCAGGCTGTTGAGCTGAATGTAGGTGGAGACCCTGTCGGCGGAATGACCAAAAAGCTTTATGATGACAACATCATGGTTGTAGGGGATGCTGCAGGACAAGTAAACCCATTGACCGGTGGAGGAATCATCTCCGGTATGACCGGTGGTATGTGTGCAGGTCAGGTGGCAGCACAAGCAATTAAGGAAGACTGCTCCAAAAAATTCCTAAAACAATATGATGAGATGGCACATGCTGAACTCGATCATGAAATCAAAAGATATAAAAAAGTTCAGGAATACTTGCTCACATTATCTGATGAAGAATTGGACAGCATTGCTCACGCATTCCAAGGTGAAAGCTTTGATAAGATTTCCACCACTGAAATCGTTAAAAAATTAATTAAGGTATCTCCAAAAGCTTTACTTAAATTAGGTAAATTCGTATAGGTGTTCAAATTGATTTTAGTTACTGGAGGAGCAGGCTATATCGGTTCCCATACCAATAAGGCCTTGCACAATGCAGGTTATGACACTGTTGTATTGGATAATCTGTCCAAGGGTTATGAAAACTTTGTAAAATGGGGAACCCTCGAAAACTATGATATCGGAAGTAGTGATTTAAGGGAAGTCTTCGAAAAATATGACATTGACGGTGTCATTCACTTTGCAGGATTCATTTCAGTTGCTGAATCTGTTGAAATGCCTCAAAAATATCTAAAGAACAATTATAAAAATACTATAAATCTCCTTAAAGTAATGAGGGAATACGGTGTAGACAAATTCATCTTCTCTTCAACTGCGGCTGTTTATGGAAACCCTGAAAAGATTCCAATAACTGAAGATTCTAACCTGAAGCCGATCAACCCTTACGGACACTCAAAATGGCTGGTTGAAAAGGCACTTGAAAGGGAAGCTGAAAAGGGCGACTTTAACTATGTCGCATTAAGATATTTCAATGCATCAGGATGTGATTTCGATGGTCAGATTGGAGAATTCCACGACCCTGAAACCCATTTGATTCCATTGATATTGGATGCTGCCATCGGAAAGCGTGACTGCATTTATATCTACGGTGATGATTATGACACTCCCGACGGAACATGCATTCGTGATTACATCCATGTAAACGACCTTGCCGATGCTCACATTAAGGCATATGAGTACTTATGCAATGAAGGTGAATCCGATGTCTTTAATCTTGGAAATGGTCAGGGATTTTCCGTTCGTGAAGTAATCGAAATGTGCAAAAAGGTCACAGGACGTGACTTTGAAGTTAAGGTCGATGAACGCCGTGAAGGTGACCCTGCCCGTTTGGTAGCGGACTCTTCCAAAATACGAAACAAGCTTGGCTGGACTCCTCAATATGATTTGGAAAAGATTGTAGAGTCAGCCTGGATGTGGCATCAGAAAATCAATGGAATTTAGGTAATGTCCATGGAAACCCAGAATCATGACTCAAAAATTGATGTTCGTATAATTGTAGGCGGTTTGGATATTGCACAGCTTGTATCAAAAGCTGTAAACAATATTCAGCTTGAAAATGACTATAACATAATTGTTTCATCTATCATTCCGACAGTTGAACTCAGCATTGTCAAAAAGGTTGCCGGTGGTGCTGACATTTTGCTTATTGGAGGATATGGTCACGATGAAACATATAATATTCTTTATAATGAATTGAAAACTGATTTTAACCATATAGGACTGTTTGATTATAACAACATAATTATTGAAGACGAATCAATCGACTTTAAGCTGGCCGAAAAGGAAATTCTGAATTCAATAATCAAATCCACTCTTTCTTATTCCTTGAATCTAATCAACATCCACACTTTGGAAAACAAGCTGATGAAAGTGACTCATAACTATAATAACCTATTGGATGATTACAATCAGCTCATCAAGGAGCAGGAAGTGCTGACACGTGAAAACAGTGAATTGCGTGAAGATATAAATGACATCAAATCCGATTATTCCGCATTCAAGTCACGTTATGAGGATATCTACTCAAAGGAAATCCTGGAAATTTTCAATCTCTATGATTTGTGGCAGGATACATTCAGGCAGGACTTAACTGATGAGGAAAGGATCGTCATCGCCACAAACAAGTTCAAACCTGATAACATCATTGTTGGCCAGGGATATATTGCGGCCGAATCCAGAAATAAGGCTATAGAATGGCTCAACATCGTCAGGACTGCACTGATTTTTGTAGATGATAATGAAGATGATTTGAAAAGAGAATTGGATTCCAATGACGAAGCCACAGCTCCTGAAGTCATCGATGACTATGAAATTCCAAACACTTTTGAAAACTTCTGGGACTAAAACATTAATTATTTTATACTAGTTTTATCAAAGATATAATTATACTATTTAATAATGGGAGTTTGCATATGCAAGGAGAAATGGAAGACAAATGCGGTATTGTTGGAATTCATTCTAAAGACAGTTCCAAGGATGTTGCACCACTAGTTTATTATTGTTTGTATGCTTTACAGCACAGAGGTCAAGAATCAGCAGGAATCGCTAGTTTTAATCAAGAAAAAGGTTTTAAACACTACTATGGAATGGGTTTAATAACCAGCGTATTCACTGATCAGGAAATCAAAAATCTTGAAGGAAATATGGCTATAGGTCATGTAAGATATTCTACCACTGGCCAGTCAAAAGTTGAAAATTCACAGCCTTTCGTAATTGATTTTGGTGATAGCTTTATTGCAATGGCTCATAACGGGGATATTGTCAATTCCGATGAGCTGAAAAAGGAACTTATGGATGAAGGATTCTATTTCAGATCAGATTCCGATTCTGAAGTTATCTGTTATATGCTTAAAAAAGAGCATTATGACAACAAGAAAGATGTTTTGGAAGCTATTGAGGCTGTATGCAAAAAACTTGTAGGTTCTTATGCATTGACTATTTTAATCGATGGCGAATTGTATGGTGTAAGAGACCCTATGGGTATAAAGCCCCTTGCTGTTGCAAAAAGACAGGATAAATTTATTTTGGCTTCCGAAACCGTTGCATTTGATGTAATTAATGCCGAATTTGTTAGAGATATTATGCCAGGGGAAGTTGTTCACTTCAAAAACGATGAAATAAACTCCCACATGTTGGAAAGTGCTGGAAAATGCAAACTTTCTCATTGTATGTTTGAATACGTTTACTTTGCAAGACCTGACAGTACAATAGATGGCGTTAATGTTTACAAGACAAGAATGAACATCGGTGCCCAATTGCACAAGCTATATCCTATTGATGCGGATGTTGTAATTCCGGTGCCTGACTCATCAATCCCTGCAGCTATCGGTTATTCAAGAGCTTCAGGAATTCCTTACGGTGAAGGATTGATCAAGAACAGGTATGTTGGAAGGACATTTATTATGCCAACCCAGGAAGAAAGGGAGTTGGCTGTCAGACTTAAGCTAAACCCTATAAAAGATGCAATTAAGGGCAAAAAGATTATTTTAATTGATGACAGTATTGTAAGAGGAACCACTTCAAAGCAATTGCTGGACCTTGTAAAAGAGGCAGAACCTGCAGAGATTCACTTCCTTGTAGGTTGTCCTCCGGTTATATCTCCATGTTACTATGGAGTGGCAATGGCAACCAAAAATGAGTTGATTGCAGCAAATTACAGTACTGAAGAAATTCGAGAACAGCTGGGCATAGATTCCTTAGGCTACATTACCATTCCTGCTTTGGTTGAAGCAATCGGAATGCCTGAAGAGAAATTATGTTTAGGCTGTATAAATGAAGATTATCCTACTGAAATTCCTGAAGGGCTAGAAGCTGAAACTTACTACAAACCTTAAAGATTTTCATGGTTGAACTATTGGCTCCAGCTGGAAATTTCATATCATTGCGTGCCGTTTTAGAGAATGGTGCGGATGCAGTCTACTTCGGACTGGACAATTTCAATATGAGAGCCAATGCCAAAAACTTTTCCTTGGATGAATTGAGTGAGGTTTCACGCATTGCCCAGGAATATGGTGCCAAAACCTATCTTGGCACAAACATCATCTTAAACGAGAGGCTGGCCTCAGAGCTTGAGTCAAACCTGGAGGCAATCTCATCATCGGAAATTGATGGGCTTATTTTATCTGACATCGGTCTGATTGAGGATACAGTATCACATGGCCTTGAAGCGCATATCAGCGTTCAGGAAAACGTCACAAACTCCTATACCTTGAAAACCCTTAAGAAGCTCGGTGCTAAAAGGGCAATCCTTTCACGTGAGCTGTCCCTTAGGGAAGTTACCGAAATCACCCGAAAATCACCAATCGAAACTGAAATATTTGTTCATGGCGCAATATGCATGGCAATTTCAGGAAGATGCTTTTTAAGTTACGGATTATACGGAAGAAGCGCCAACTGCGGGGACTGCCTGCAGCCTTGCCGCAAAAACTGGACACTGACATATGAAGAAGGCGATGACAATGTCATCAACTTTTCGGACGTTGAAGATGAGAGATTCGTCATTACAGGAAGCGATGACGGAAGCTACAGGACCAATTTCTTTTCACCGAAGGACATGTGCATGATTGAATACATTCCCGAACTGATGGAAAGCGGCGTTGCATCATTCAAGATTGAAGGAAGGGCGAGAAGCCCCGACTACGGTGCGATGGTGACTGGAATCTACAGGCAGGCCATTGACGACTATGAGAATGATCCGTTGAATTATGCTGTTAAGGAAGAGTGGATGGACGAGCTTACAAGCGTGTTCAACCGAGGATTTGACACAAACTTCTACTTTAACACTCCATTTGAGAAAAGTGAAGATAACCAATCAAAATACATTAAGAAGGACATCGGGCAGGTTGTCAACTATTACAATAAGGTAAAGGCGGCCGAGTTGAGGATATGGGATGGCCTGGCGGTTGGTGATAAGATCATCATCCAGGGCAAGACCACAGGCTCTATTACCCATACAATCGATTCCATGCAGATTGAAGGGGAATCCGTGGATGGGGCTGAAAGAGGATGCAATGTTGCAATAGCAATGCCCGACAAGGTAAGAGAAAACGATTTTGTTTATAAACTGGTTGAGAGAGATATTGATGACTAAAAAGATTGCAATTTATGGTAAAGGTGGAATAGGAAAAAGTACTACAGTGGCCAACTTGTCTGCTGTATGGGCTAGTGAAGGTTTAAACTGTCTTGTAATAGGTTGCGATCCAAAGGCAGACACCACCCGTACTTTATATGGCTCCAGAATTCCCACTGTCGTTCACACTTTAAAGGATAACAGGAAACCTGAAAAGGATGACCTAGTTTTCACAGGTTTCAAGGGCATCCAATGCGTTGAAAGCGGAGGTCCCGAACCAGGTGTCGGCTGTGCAGGACGTGGAGTTATTGTGGCCATGAAAAGGCTTGAGCAGCTTGACATATTCAATGACGATTTGGATGTTGTCGTATATGACGTATTGGGTGATGTTGTTTGCGGCGGCTTTTCAGTGCCTTTGCGTGAGAAATATGCTGATGAAGTTCTGATTGTCACTTCCGGTGAATATATGGCATTATATGCGGCAAACAATATTGTTCGTGGAGTCAAGAAGCTTAAGGGTAACTTGAGCGGCATTGTCTGCAACTGCAGAAATGTGGATAATGAGGAGCAGATAGTCAACGACTTTGCTGAAAAGATTGGAACACATGTTATTGGTACTATTCATAGAAGTAATTTGATTCAGGATGCTGAATTAGATGCAAAAACCGTTGTAGAAAAATACTTTGATAGTGAAGAAGCACAAGAATACCGAGACCTTGCTTCAAGCATTATGCATAATGAAAACGTGTCCACTCCGGAACCTATGGGGGATGAGGAATTCGAGGAATTCTTCAAGTCATACATGGATTGAAATGTATTATTCGACAGACTACAGTTCCCCAATAGGCAAGATGCTGATTGCAAGTGACGGCGAGGCAATTTGCGGAGTATGGTTTTACGGCCAGAAACATTTCCCGTCAACTGATTTTATCGTCAATGACGATTTAGCTATTTTTAAGAAGGTTGCCAATTGGCTGGATGAATATTTCAACGGCAAAAATCCTAAGGTAAATTTCAAGCTTAAACCTCACGGGTCCCAATTCAGACGGAGGGTATGGAAAATATTGTCTGAAATTCCCTACGGCGAAACAAAGACCTATGGGGAGATTGCATCAATGATATCTCCAACAATGTCCGCACAGGCTGTTGGCGTAGCGGTGGGCCACAATCCGATATCAATCATAGTGCCATGCCATAGGGTATTGGGCAAGGATGGAAAGTTGACAGGTTATGCCGGCGGTATAGATAGGAAAATTTCATTGCTAAAACTTGAACATATTGATTTTTAATGTTTCCGTAAAATTAATCAAGCCGTCCGTATGGACTAAAAGCAGTACTTTGTTGAATTGAATTTTTGGATAAGTGTGAATAGGTTAAGTTTATTTAACAATTCCAATAAATAACTTTACATGGATTTGCCTTTAAACATAGTCATTGGTAATGTCATTTCGTTGATTGCGGGTGTTTTCATCATTTTAAGCATGTGGGTCAATGATGAAAAGCAGGCATACAAATACCAATTCTTAAATGCTTTCATCCTGATTATCTCTTCAGTTTTTTTCTTTTCATGGACGGGTGTTGTTACCATGGCCGTTGCGGCTTCAAGAAATGCCATGGTCTATTTTGACAGGCTGACATTCAGCTGGACCATGTTTTTCATTGCTGTTTCAGTGGTCTTTGGCCTTCTTGTGAATACCATGGGCCTTGTTGGAGTTTTGCCCATCATTGCAATAATACAGCTTTCGCTTTGCAATTATTATCTAAAGACAATCAAACCTATTAAAATCAGTTTCATCGTAAACAGCGCCATTTATGTTATCTATTTCCTTGCGATTTGGGACATTTCATCAGCTTCCATCGAAAGCTTTACCACTCTTGTCGGATTGGTTTCCCTGGCAAGGCTGATTTCTTCAGAGTCCAATTCAGCCTAATTTGCTGATGAATTCAATGATTTTTGCCACAGTCTGGTTTTGCTGGTTTTCAGGGGTAATGTTTGCGTCATTGTCTCCGCTTTGTTTTCCGTAGTATCCGAATTGGGCATGATTTCCGCCGTCAATGACATGTTCGCTCATATTGCTCATAAGAGGCTTTGCTTCATCATATGATTTTCTGTTAAGATTCCCGTCGTTTGATCCATAGATTGAGAGTGTCGGTTTTGTAATGTTTTCAGTCGGATATCCTGCAAGCAGTATTAACCCATCACCTTTTCCCGAATGCGCCATATATGATGATGCAACCACTCCTCCCAGGGAATGTCCGCACAATACATATTTTGAGTAGTTAGTTGTATCGATAATCTTGTCCGCTTCATTTTCACCGAACAATGCGAGATTGAACGGCATCTCAACAAGATAGCAGTCAATGCCGTTTGAGGATAATTCGCACAGCATCGGCAAATAAGATGTGTATTCAATTTTGGCACCAGGATAGAATATCAATGCTGTGTCGTTTCCATATCCGTCCAGGAACAATCCGTTGTTGACTTTGGTGATGTTTACCTCATTTGTTCCATTCAAATAATCTGTTGCAGCAGCTTCGGCAGGGCTGTATTCCGTTAAATAATATATGGAATATGCAACGGCCAATGCAGCAATCACGACAATTGCGATTTTGATTTTTTTGTTCATGGTAATATATTTTTTTCGAAACAATATTTAAATTAAACCTCCAACAGAACTAATGTCATGAAAAGACTTGCGATTTTTGATTTTGACGGAACACTGTTCGATTCGATTCATGATGTGCTTATTTGCTTCAACAGGGCCCTGGCGATTCATGATTTTCCGGCACTGACACGAGAGGAGCTCATTCCATGCCTGGGAGGAAATATCGATGAAATCGTTTCGCTTGTTTTAAAGGACAACAGCACTCCCCAGAATGTTGAAGCGGTTAAGGAGACATATCTTGACTTGTATTATTCGTCTGAAAAGGAATTGACCGTTCCGTTTCCAAAAGCCCATGGCCTTTTGAGGAAACTGCAGGATGATGGGGTGATATTGGCCATCAATTCAAATCGGCTGTCAGATTCCCTGGAACATTTTGTCAATAGATTCTTCAGCGACATTGATTTTGTCATGGTTGAAGGCCACAATCTCGTTGACCCGTCAAAGCCCCATCCGTGCGGTGTTCAAAAAATATTGAAAAAGGCGGAAGTCCCGCCTGAAGATGCAATCTACATCGGGGATTCCAATACAGACATTGCCACTGCGAAAAATGCTGGAATCGATTGTGTTGTTGTAAAATGGGGTTATGGCAGTGAAATCGACTGGAAAAACGATTATATTCTTGAATCCGTTGATGACATGTGCGAGATACCAAAGTATTTTTAATCCAAAATCCAACTATTAATTATGTTATTCGTAAACTATCCCAAATGTTCAACTTGCAGAAAGGCCAAAAAATGGCTGGACGAACACAATATTGATTATGACTCAAGGCATATCATAGATGACAATCCCGCTGCCGATGAATTGCGCAAATGGTGGGAAATATCCGATTTGCCTCTCAAAAGGTTTTTCAACACCAGCGGCATGAAATATCGCGAACTCAAACTGAAGGACAAACTGCCGGACATGTCTGAAGATGAGCAGTTGAATCTTCTGGCCACTGACGGCATGCTTGTCAAAAGGCCTATTCTGGTCGGTGATGATGTCGTGCTTGTCGGCTTTAAGGTAAAGGAATGGGAAGAGAAATTATTGTAGTTTCCTAAAGAATGCAAATTTTTAAAAATCAATTGAATTTTTGAAAATATAATATTTATTTTAATACTATAAGATACAAACATATAACCATTATGAAAAAGCTGCTGTTGATTGTTTTGATATTCCTGCTTATGGGGGCTGTCTGTGCTCATGATGATGCAAACGGCACTGCAGGCTCCGTACTTGGGGATACTGAATACACCTCCAGCATTGACGACGATGGCAAAACGCTGGAGGTTGGAGAGGGTGACTACATTCCGATTGGAGTTGATGTCGACCAGTCATACAGCCTCAACGTCTACATGGACAGGAAGGAATCCACAATCAATGAGGACATGAACAATGTCTCCCATGACCGTATCGACATTCCGACAAGTGTCGTCAGCGGTGATGATGAGGTGCCTCTGGGCCTTGGAAGGCACAGCATAATCTATGAGTTCAAGTTCACAAACACCACTTCGGTATACAGGCCAAACGCATTCGTCAGCGATTCTGTCGTATACTTTGACTTTGAGTTCATCCGAACAACCAAAAACCCCCAAAATGCAACCTACCGGTTCACGTCACAGTTCAACATCATAAAGGGAAACGAACCGATATCCCAGACACTGGATCTGGGTGATGTCAACATAACCCGTTCTGATTCCCTTTCATTTGCCCTCAGGGGATTGAACTTCGTCAGTGTTGATGTCTATCTTGACGGCGAGTTTTTCGATTCATTCGAAACCGATGAAAACCCATTTGAAGATGAAATAGACACAACCAAACTGGCAATAGGATCATATAATCTAGTGTTCATTGTGGAGACAGGCAAGGTCCGCGGAGAGTACACTGTGGAGGCAGACGGCTCAAAATCCACGGTCAGCATAAAGTTCGACAAATCACTGATCACAACCGCACAAAACAAATACATCACCACAATCAACGCAACGCTGAACGTATGTGAAATCCCTGATTTGAATGAGATTTACGTTGACGCACCTCCTGTTGAGGTAACCTACACAAGAAGCGTTCCGATACGCTTCGGGGGCGACGATGCAGGAAATCTCACAGTATACATCGACGGCGAAAAGGTTTATGATAGCTCCATTCTCCTCACCTGGGAAAATACACTATATATTCCTACAAAGGATTCGAATGGAAACTATTTTGATAAGGGCGTGCATGACCTCACATTCGAGTTCACATTCTCAGACAAGTACGCCACATTCAAACCGGAGGTAACTGAATACAACAATGCCCTCACCTTCGACTTTTTAGATTCACAGGCCACATCATCATTTGTAAACGACAAATACGTCATAAGGTCAAATCTCACCATTACAGATAATGCGGCACAGTTCATACCTATCACATCAGATGCAAGCGTAACCATCGTCCACACTGATGACATCAAACTCAAAATCGATGATTTGCAGGGTATCTACAACCTGACAGTGTTTGTGGACGACGTTGAAATATTTGACGAATACACCGGTCTCAATGAAATCGGAGTCAAGACATTCCTTGCCCGCTCATCCATTGAAGAGGTAAACGAGAGGGACATTAAGGTCGGAACCCATACCCTGAGGTTCGAGTTCCAGGCACTGTATGAATGTGATGTTGATGTTGAATTCAAAAACGGCGTTCTCAACTTCAAATTCACCCAAAAGGATTCCACAGTACATAATGATGGCATCCGCTACCAGTTCAACACCACCCTGAAAGTCACCGAAAAGCAGAAGACTGTCCACATAGTCGGAGTCAGGAACCACACCTATTTCGACGATACAGAATTTATCGTCATGATGAACCTCTATGAGATTAATGACGATGATGATGACGACGATGACGATGATGACGAGCCGCTTCCTGTAGGAACACAGGATGTCGGAATAATAGTAAGCGACGATAACGGGGTGGTATATACCGGAGACTATCTGATGAACGTCTATGATGTTCGGGAGTGGAACTACGAGTTTGAAAATGAGATGCTTTCGAAGGCAGGAACCTACACAATGAAAATCATAAACCTGGCGGACAATACTTACGACACTGCCAGATTCACAGTCAAAAAGGCAGACAGATCATTCAACAGGAAATATTCATCTAATGACTTCAGTGTCCTGTTCACCCTTGACTTCTCATCCTGCCGCTCAGACCTCAACTCACCATGCACAATTGAGCTTGACGGCCAGAAAAAGACAATCAACGTAAAGAAAGGCTCATCAGGCAGTAAAAGGGAAGTGCTTTTCGATGATGTTGATCCGGGAACCTACACCGCCACATTCACCCTCAAGGGAAATGAAATCTACAATGACGCAGTACTCAAATCAAAGGTCACAGTCAAAAAGGAAGATCCTACAGTCAGATATCACACAACAGGCTCAAATTCACTTGTTGTTGAAATAGACATAGGCAAGTCCAAAACCGGTGCCGATTTGACTGTAAGTGCAGGAGGGCTTGTGAAGAAATTTAATGTTGACAGGAATACAGAACGCCTCACAGTTGATTTAAGCGAGCTCGGCTCCGGAACATATGATGTAGACATAGATTTCGCAGGCAACGCAAGATACAACTCCAAAACCCTGAAAGGTGCCATTGAAATCACACATCAGCCAGAACCGCAGGTTCCACACAATGATCCGCAAACGGATGAAGAGAGAAATAATGCAGGTGATGGTGGAGGAAACGATGACGGAGGAACTGGTACAGGAACCGGAAATGCCAATGTGGCCGGAAGCGGAAACGGCACATACAACGGTCAGATATCCTTCAACGGCAAGGGATTTGACGGAAACTTGGGCACTCAGGGAAGCGGAAGCGGAAACGGCGAGGGGCCTAAAGGTTATGAAATAACTGAAAATGCAGTCAAGAAAATCGATGATAATTCATATGTATTTCTGATAATTATAATAGCCGCAATAGCCATTTGGATATTGGGCTTCATATATGAAAGAAGAGACAATGACGAGGAGGAATATTAGATAATCTCCCCTTTATTCATGGTTATACAATTACTTTATAACATTTATACGAGTTGATATTATGAAAATGAGAAAAATAATGCTGATAACGTTTCTGTTATTGGCGGCTTTGACAATTGGCGCTGTTAGCGCAGAGGACAATAACACCACCTCAGTCGACCTTCAGGTCGCAGATGAGGGGGATGACGTTATTGCGTTTAGTGGATATGATGAATATGAACATTATATCGAAGTAAATGAAGATGATGAAGAGGGAATTGATCTGGAATATGATGAAGGTGATGTTGCAACCATATACTTGCCTTCCAGTATAAACAAAGGCAGTTTCAGAGTCTACAATGTTGATGAGGAAATAGCAAGTTCAGACATAGATCTTGATGATGAAGAACATTGGGTACCTGATGAGGATGATGAAGACCTTTTATATGGTTACCTGTTTGTAAAGGACCTTGCTTCAACCAATATTAAAGATGGCGACACTCTCTCATTCAAGTTCTTTGAATACAAGAATAGTCAATATGTCGAGTTTGAAGAAATGACAGTCTCATGCAAAGTCAGAAAAACCGGTTCAACAATGTTCTTGACTGAAATCGACAGTCTAGTCGGGGCTGAAATTTCGGCCAATGACATTGCACTAAACAAAACTAGTGAAAATTTCACATTTGTCAATGTCACAGAAAGAATAGGAACATTTATAATAACAGTTGAAACTGATGATGGTGAAGACTATAAGGTATTTAAAGAGGATTTAGCAACTACTGAAAGGCCATATTCAGAATTTGACGATGAAGACGGAACTCACTATTATTGTTTTGCCTTTTCACTGGATGATTTAAACAATTATGTCGCTCAGAATCTTCCTGGTGCAGATTCATTCGTTGATTTGATTGACAAAGAAGTCATTTCCTCCGGTGATGAGATGTATTTCGAACTCCTTGAGGATGAGGCGGATGAAGATTCAGAAATAGCCTCCGAATCATGGACTATGACCATTAAGAACGGAAAGATTTATTTTGATGATGAGGAATACAAAGTTGATGTTACTTGTGATGATGATTTAGAGATTCCTATGGAAGGAGCATGGAATGAAACCGTAATACTATATTATGAAGTCAAAAAAGGCACAAATGGTAAAATCGTAATCTGTCTCAATGACAATCAGAATCCTGCATTTGAAAAGACATTGTCCGAATTGGAGCCGGATGATGAAGATGAAGACTACAACTATTATGATATAACTATTGCTGATTTAAACATAACTCAGGCAGGTGAATACGTGCTTCACTGCTATTTCTATGAAAATGAAGTGCTGATATATCCATATGATGATGAAGAGGACCCTGAAACCTTGGTGTTGCTTCCTTCCCAAGTCATAACAGGAGATAATGCAACAATTATTGTCACTCGGTTTTCTATTCGTGTCGATGAGGATAAAACTGTAATCACAATCAATGCGACTGATGCTCAGAATGATGATGAAGTGATAATATATGTTGATGGAAATGAATCTCCAATCAGAATTAATCTTGGCAATTGCACATTAGAGGATGATGGAATTTATACAATCTCATCAAAGCAATTAAATCTTGGAGTGGGTAATCATACTTTAAACATTACATACAAGGGAACCAATGCCATTGCTAATGTCACTATAACTACTGACCTTGTAATTGAAATTGCGGATGAAACCGTCTACACCTCACTCAATGATGCTTTTGTTTCCATAAGCCTTGTAGATGGTGAAATCACCGAATCCAGTGACATCACCGGTTTAGTAAATGTAACAATAACTGACAGTGATGGCAATGTCATAGCCACTATAGAAAAGGATATTAATGAAATAGGTTACGATGAGGAATCTCTTTTAATACGCACTAATGATATGAGTGTTGGATTGAATGGAACATACAATGTTTCTGTCAGATATTACAATGGAAACAAGGGTTTGGTTCAAGAGGAAGGTAGTGTAACATTCAAGGAATTGAGTGCTGACGATTATGGAATCTCCATCAATGATGTCATTGCTGATGATAAGATAATCATATTTAATGAACTTCCATTTGATAATGACATATTGGTTGCAATTGACGGAAACGAACCTATAAGATTTGATAAATCAAGTTTACGCGAAGGAGTTGATTCACAAAGCAAGAAGATATACTTCATAAACCAGACTCAGCTTGGACTTACAGACGGTCCTCACTCAATAAGCGTTTCCATTGAAAATGGTATGGATCTCATACCTCTGGCAAACGTGAATGTCACTGTAGATTTAAAGGAAAACATTGATCCTGCATTGACAATTTCTATAGCTAACATTGAAGTCGGAAATGATGCAATTGTGTTAATCACTACCAATTCCACATTCACAGGCAATGTCCTCGTACAGGTTGCAGGCAAGAACCTCACCGTCAATGTCATAGAGGGTAAAGGTAACGTCTCCGTCACCGGTTTGGATGTGGGCACATACACCGCAACCGCAACCTTTGCACCGAATGCATTTTTCCTAAGCAGTGTCAAAACAGCCACTTTCAACGTGACTGCAAAACCGGTACAGCCTGAGAAAAAGGACGATACAAAACCTGTTGTCAAAAAGAACACCATAAAACTGACCCTCAAAAAGGTAAAGGTCAAAAGGTCAGCCAAAAAGCTTGTATTGAAGGCAACCCTTAAAATCAACGGCAAGGCCGCCAAAGGCAAAAAAATCATCTTCAAATTCAAGGGCAAAAAATACAAGGCAAAAACAAACAAGAAAGGTGTTGCAAAAGTAACAATCAAGAAAAAAGTTCTTAAAAAACTCAAAAGGGGTAAAAAAGTTACTTATACTGCAAAATATGGTAAAGTTACCAAAAAAGTAACCGTTAAAGTTAAAAGGTAATTGCTTCGGCAGTTACTTTCTTTTTTATTTTTTCGATATCAAATCATCGCTATAATTTTTAAATGCAGCTTCAATATTTCACCATTCCCCTGATGCAAAATTCATTATATTTGCTGCATATTCAAGTATCTTAATCATGCATTTCAGGTGAAGCTAATTTTGCAAGCTCGTATAATAGTTTTTCAAAAAAAATACATGTAAAAGCATAATAATGGTACTATGCTTTTAGTCTTTTTTCAATCAAGAAATTGATTAATATGTTTTTAATAAATCCGGTATGTCTTTGATTACCCTTTCAAATCGGACTCCATAGGTGTGGGTTGGATCATCAATTGTTTCTTCTATTGCCTTTTTGGTGAGTTCGCCGGCAATCTTTGCTGCTGATGTAGGGCTTTTGCCAACCATGGTTGAGCCTACAAATGATGATGCAAAGACGTCCCCTGTTCCGTGGGATACGTAATCGACTCTGTCGTTGTATACCATTTCAAGTGAGGATTCGCTTTTGTCCAGGACAATCATTCCCATCTTATTTTCCTTGTGGGTATCTCCTTTCAGGATAACGTATTTTTTTGTAAACTCGGCAAGCTCGTTTGCCATTTCCACCATTTCCTCATTTGTGAATTCTTCCTTCCAGGGTCTATGCAGGATATAACATGCTTCTGTTGTGTTTGGAAGGATAAAATCACCCAGTTTACAGAGTTCCCCCATACTGTCTGCAAATTCCTGGTCGAATCCGTTGTAGAATTCGCCCTGGTCTGCCATTGCAGGGTCAACAAATACGAGTCCATCGGGTTTCAGTCTAGACTCAATAATGTCTTTGATGTAGTCTAGTTGTTCTATTGAAGCTATGAATCCGGTATATATCGCATCGAAATAGATTCCTTCCTTTTCCCAGTGCTTTTGGATGGCAGGAAGATCTTCTGTCAAATCCCTTACGGTAAAGTCTGTAAATCCTGAAGTGTGTGTGGATAAAACAGCGGAAGGCAATATTGCAGTCTCTATTCCAAATGCAGATATTACAGGCAGTGCAACGGTTATTGAGCACTGTCCGTAACAGGATATATCCTGGATTGTTAATATTTTTGTTGTGTCGTTCATTCTTTCAACTCTAAAATGTAATAAGTTAATTTGTATATTGCTTTGAAAAATATTTATATCTTGGTATTGTTGCCTTAATACTTATTTTTTAATGCAATTGAGAATTCAAATCAACCATATAACAATTGTTATTATATGTATATAAATTTTTTCATGTCACTTAAAAAAGGAATAGAGATGGGTTAGAATTTTTTGATTCAACTTTTTAAAAGGGAATTAACTGTTTTGGCTGATATCGCAATGACTTGTCAAAAAACTCTCTTAAAATCCCATGGTCATTGAATATGTATGCGTGTTATATTTAGAGGAAAATGGGCGACCATGTTCATTTGCAATCTTTTGAATTCACCATCTCTCGAAAGTGCATTACTGCGCTTTCACTCAATAGTAGGTCAATGCTATTTAAAAACTTTTGGTAACCGATTGGTCACCATAAACAGAAAAGTTTATATACTTCAAAAACAAGTCAATATAGCCGACTGATTTTTTGGAGGTAACTATCATGAACATCACTAAACATGTAACATCTTGTCCTATAGAATTGGTTGTAAAATTGATTAACAAAAAATGGGTAATTCAGATAATGAGAGATTTATTTTTCGGTAAATCCCGTTTTCATGAATTCAAGGAAGACAAACCTGATCTTTCAAACAAGGTATTGAGCCACTGCCTGAAAGACATGGAAAACAACGGTCTGATTCAAAAGATTGTCGACAAGTGCGACAAGAAGAACGTCAGGTACATATTGACCGAAAAGGGCAAATCGCTCAACAAGGTTATATATGAAATCGCCATGGTGACCGTTGACAGCGAGAACTACTCTGATAAAATCAGAAATGACCTGAAAACAAGTTTTCAGGAAAACCTGCTTTAGGTTGAAAAATTAATATTTGGGTTTCGGTGTGGACCCTAAAAAGCTACTTTTTTTCATTAACTTTAATATACAAAAGGAACTTAATTAATATTGAATAAAATATTTTAGGGGACAAAATATTGTTAGATATAAAATTGTTCAGAGAAAATCCGGAAATAATAATAGACTCTGAAAAGAAGAGATTTAGAGGCACTGAAAATGTGGAAAAGGTAATAGAATATGACACCTTATGGAGAGAAGGTGAGAAAAAGCTCAATTCATTAAGGGCTGAGAAAAACAAATTATCCAAATCATTCAAAAAGGCTAAAGAGGAAGGCAATCTTGAAGAGGTCATTGCCAGATCCAAGGAAGTGGCTGCGGAAATCAAGGAGCTGACAGCCAAAAATGCCGATTACCTCAAGCTCAGAGACGATTACAGATACAAGGTCGGAAACGTCATTGACGAGGATGTTCCGATTTCAGACACTGAAGATGACAATGTGGTTGTGAGGACCTACGGCGAAAAGCCGGAATTTGATTTCGAAGCTCTCAATCACGTCGATTTGATTGAATCAATTGACGGTGCAGATTTGGAGACTGCAGCTGAAATCGCAGGAGCAAGATTCTACTATCTGAAAAGAGATATTCTGCACCTTAACCTGGCCTTGATTCAATTTGCACTCAATGAACTGGAAAATGAAGGTTACATTCCGATGCAGACCCCATTCTTTGTAAAAGGGGAAGTTGCAGCCGAAACTTCCGAACTCGGCGAGTTTGAAGAGACCCTGTACAAGGTTGAGAATGAAGACATGTACCTGATTGCAACCGCTGAGCAGACCCTTGCAGCATTTCACCGTGATGAAATCATAAGTCCCGATGAGTTGCCGTTGAGATACTGCGCTCTTTCAACCTGCTTCAGAAAGGAAGCTGGCTCACACGGTAAGGATACCCTGGGAATTTTCAGGGTCCACCAGTTTGAAAAAATCGAACAGTTCATCTTCTCAGCACCTGAAGACTCCAAAAACCAGCATGAGAAACTGATGGAAGTGACTGAAGGAATCTATCAGAAACTGGGTCTTCCATACCAGGTCATAGCTATAGTGTCATCTGCATTGAACGACAATGCGGCCATCAAATACGACCTTGAGGCATGGTTCCCTGGATCTGAAACCTACCGTGAACTGGTTTCATGTACCAACTGTAAGGACTATCAGGCACGTAAGACCAAGACCCGTGTTGGAAGGGCAGGTTCAGGCGATGCGCAGATACTACATACCTTAAACAGTACTGCAATCGCAACCGAAAGAACAATGTGCTGTATCTTGGAAAACTATCAGCAGGCTGACGGCAGCGTTAAAGTTCCTGAAGTGTTGGTCCCTTACATGAATGGAAAAACTGTCATTGAAGCTAAAAAATAAGTTATTTTAAATTCTAGTGTGTTTACACACACTTCAACTATTTTTTTTGATTGAAGTAAATAATATATTACTTTCAATTTTCTTTTCAAAATACATTTAAACTACACATAATAAACTATTACTCATGAAGAGTAGTATCGCCAATTATCTAAATGGAAAATTCGACCCTATCGTTTTAATCAAAACCAATGAAAAGCCCGATGATATAAAAGGTCCGAAGGAAGGGCGTGGCGGTTGTGTAATGTCTTTTGTTGCACAGTGCATCGCTAAAAGAAAAGCATTTGTTTTTGGCCGTGAAAACGGAACCTGCGGAGGAATCTGGCCAGGCTTTGGATGGGGAGACGGTTTTGCCACTGAAGAGGCAAAGGAATTTCAGGCAACATTTCTTTCAAAAGGAGCTGATTCAGCTAAAGACAGAGATGAATACCTCAAAAAACTGGAATCAAGGCCTATGCATATAAGGGAGATGTTCACTGAAGGTGAAAGAATCTATGAGGATTTTGAAACAGCCTATGGACATATATCATCAAGGCCAATCTATGACAGCGAGGATTATGTGGTCTTCAAGCCTTTGGAAGAGCTGGAGGAAGGTGAAATCCCTGATTCAGTTATATTCACAGTCAATGCATTTGAACTGATGCTATTGCTGCAGCTTGACGGGTCCCACAGGGTTGAAAGCAATTACGTCTGCGTGCCCCAATCTTCTGCATGCCAGCTGATTGGATGTTTCACATTCGAACAGGCCGAAAGCGAGGATCCTCATATGCTTTTGGGTCCGGTTGACCTTGCGGCACGTAAACATATGAAGCATTTCATTCCTAACGATTACGTGACACTTACAATGCCATGGAATCTGTTCCTGAAACTTGAAAAACTCAGTGAAGATAGCCTTTTCCAATCACATTTATTTAAGGATTTCGACAAATAGTTATATTGATTATTATGAAAACAGTAGTTATTAATGCAAGTCCGAGAAGAAGATGGAACACCGCACAGGTAATGAAGGAGGCCGCCAAAGGTGCCGAATCAGCCGGTGCGGAAGTGGAATATGTTGATTTATACAAGCTTGATTTACATGGATGCATGAGCTGTCTTGTCTGCAAAAAGGCTGACAAGGACAGATGCAAATGCTATTGGAAGGATGAGCTGTCCCCATTGATTGAAAGGATTCTGGATGCTGACACATTATTAATTGGCTCTCCGATTTACTTCAACGAACCTACCAGCCACTACCGTGCCCTGATGGAAAGGCTGATATTCTGCATATTGTCATATGACGGTTTCGGTTCCTATTTTGAAGGCAAAATCAATGTTGGGCTCTTCTTTACAATGAACGCTCCTGAAGACTATTATGAAACAATGATGGAGGAGTACCTTGAAAGCTCATCACAGGTCTTCGGCATGCTTAACGGTGAAGTCAAGATTTACCCTGTATTCAATACATTGCAGGTCAATGACTATTCCCAATATGCGATGGGTGCATTTGATGAGGAAGACAAGAAACTGAATCATGAAAAGCAGTTCCCTGTCGATTTGAAAAGAGCATTTGAGATTGGTGCTGAGTTGTCAAAATGAAAACAATTGTGATCAATGCAAGTCCCAGAAAGACATGGAACACTGCAGAAATCATGCAGGCTGCCCAAAAGGGTGCTGAATCGGTTGGTGCCGAAACGGAATATTTCAATCTATATGATTTGGTCTACAAGGGCTGCAGGAGCTGTCTTGCCTGCAAGTTAAAGACCAACACCAAGGGCAAGTGCTACTGGAATGACGACCTGACAGATGTCATAAATAAGATTTTCGATGCTGACTGTCTTTTAATCGGCTCACCGATTTACTTCGGACAGCCTACAAGCGAGTTTCGGGCATTGGTTGAAAGACTGATTTTTTGCATCATGTCCTATGATGACGGCACAAGCTATTTCACCGGCAAGGTCAATGTGGGGATATTCTACACCATGAATGCCCCTAAGGAGTTCTACGAGCAGTCCATGAAGGACAGCCTCTCGACAACAGAGTATCTCTTCTCATTTTTGAATGGGGAGATTGTAACATATCCTGTATGCGATACTATTCAAATCAGCGATTATTCCAAGTTCAACATGGCCGGCTTTTCGCAGGAGGCCAAGGAAAAGCAGTGGATTTTGCAGTTTCCGAATGATTTGGAAAAGGCATTTGAAATCGGTGCGGAGCTGAGCAAATGAAAACTGTCGTGATTAATGCAGGTCCTAAAAGAAGGGATGTCAATGCGCAGCTGGCACAGTCTGCAGCCGAAGGAGCGAAGTCAGTCGGTTCGGAAGTTGAATATGTCGACTTATATAAGATGGACCTGTCAGGATGCCATGTCTGTCTGATATGCAAAAACGATGAAGATGTCTGCAAATGCTTCTGGAGGGATGAGCTGTCCCCATTGATTGAAAGGATTTTCGATGCGGATTCACTGTTGGTTGCAGCTCCGATATTTTTCTCACAGCCGACAAGCCATTACATGGCTCTGCTTGAAAGGCTGATTTATAGTCTGGTTTCATACAAGACCGGAAACAAGTTCAGGGGCAAGGTGAATGTCGGACTTTTCTATACCATCAACTATCCTATGGGCTATTTCGAAAAGTCTGTAAGGCCTCAGCTTAAGCAGTCCGAGGATTTGCTTGAAATGCTTAATGGGGAAGTTGTCATTGAGACATTTTCAAACATATCTAAGAATATGAAGTCCAAGTCATCCGATGATGAGCTGAAATCAAAAGAAGAGCAGCTGTCCAGGGATTTGGAAAGGGTTTTTGAAATTGCTGCAGATTTAAGCTGCTAATTTTTTTTCAAATTTTTGTGTATACATTTTTTAAAAATGAATACAAACCTTTATATACTACCTTGTCACAATATTTAATTGTATACAAAAATCAAATTTGTAATACAATTGATAGAGTGATAAAATGTCAAACCAAAAAAGAACTAGAAAATTTGTATTCGGAAATGAAAGATTCGGAGGTTCATATACTCCCGGAGAGTTTGAATTCACTTTCCCTGAAGATATGACCCGTGAAGACTTTGAAAAAATATTCACTCAAAAAATGGAATCCTTACACAAAAGAGGAAACGAATTTGCAGAAGAAATATTTGATCAGAAATCCAAAAGGGAAAACCTGAAACCCCTAAGTATACGCGTAAAACCTCATACCAAGGAATTTTTCAAAAATCATTCTATTTTATCTCCAAGAGATGTATTGGAAATGTATGAAGAATTCAACAACGGTTCCGAAGCATTCATCAACTCATTGATTGAAGAGGAAAAGGAACTTGAAAAGGAACTGGTTGAGGTTCAGGAAAAACTTCACAATGCAAAGCTCTTCAGAGAAAAGCTGGTTGAAATCGAGCCTGACAGCGATATTTTAACCGATGAAGGAAAATTGGCCAAACTGCAGAACCAGTATGAAAATACTGAAGTCAAGACAATCGGAAATGAGACTCCTGCTGAAAAGGCCAAAAGCGATATAATCAAGGATATTCAAATCTACAATACTCTGGATGTGTGTGTTTACGGCAATGAGTATCTGATAATCACCGTCTATACCAATGCCCAGCCTATTGCATACTACTTTAAAAACGAGTATTCCGATGAGGACATATCTGAAATCATCGCTCATGTTGAAGAGTACTGCAGCGAAAACGATATCGGATTCAGATCAATCGAAAATTCAGAGATATAATTTTTTGAAAGTCAAAGTGTGTTTTACACACTTCAACTATTTTTTTTAATTTTTAGGGGTGATGGTTAGCTTAGTTGCTGCCTAGTCAATGAAGAGCAATGCCACACCTTCAATGACCAAGATAACGCCGATTATTATTGCAATATATATTGGTTGAGCCATTGCAAATGCTGCAAGAGCTATTGCGACAATTCCCATTACAAAAACCAGTATTGATGTGAAAAGGGAGAATGCATTTATTCTTGATAACATTCCGGTTATACCGAATATTATCATGATGAATCCTACAAGATAGAATTGGATGCCCACAAGGAATGATAGCGCATCAATATAGAATATGAACAGGAATCCAAGAATAATTACAATAATTCCAATTACAATAAATGGGCTTGAATATGTGTTGTTTGCATATTGTCTCATATTCCATCCGGTGTATACGGCGGAAATACCGAAAAACAGCAAGCTCAATCCAACAACTATTGAAATCAGTGATTCGGAAAACATTGGGAACAATATGAAAATCAAACCTACGACTATTGATAATATTCCCATGCCTTTGTTGCCGTTCATTACTGTCACCTCCATTTAATTTATATATGTTTAAAATGTTATTTATATTATGGCAGAATTTGATGAGATTATTAACACCAGAAGAAGCATCCGTCAATATGCAGACAGGGATGTAAGTGACGATGACATTTTGAAAATCATTAAGGCGGGAATGCAGGCACCGGGCTCAAGGCTTGGAGCCGAACCGTGGGAGTTTGTGGTTGTTAAAAACAAGGAAACTCTTGCAAAGCTCGGTGAAATAAAGCCTAGGGTTACTAATGCTCCGGTTGCAATCGTTCTTGTTGCCAACATTGAAAGATCATTCTATAAGCTGGTTTGGCAGCAGGATATGGGTGCTGCATGTGAAAACATGCTCCTTGAAGCCGTAAACCTTGGACTGGGAGGTCTCTGGAATGGAGTTGCCCCTGAAGAGGAGCGCATGAAGGCAATCGGTAAAATAATCGGTATCGATGACATCACCGATTTGAGGCCTTTCTCAATCGTCACAATCGGTTATCCCGCTGACGGATGGGAAAACAAGTTCATGGACAAGTTTGACGAGGAAAGAATACACTATGAAAAATACTAGATATGACTTTGAAAGCGTAATCGACAGGACAGGCACCAATTCCCTCAAATGGGAACTCTTTGATGACGACCTGCCCATGTGGGTGGCGGATATGGACTTCAGGGTGGCTCCGGCCATTGAAAAGGCCATCTCAAATAGGGCAAGGCATCCGGTATACGGATATACGATAGTTCCAGATGAGCTTTTTGAAGCCTATATTGGCTGGTGGGAAAGAAGATACTGCCTTGACATGTCAAGGGATGACATGGCATATTCAATTGGCGTAATGCCGTCAATATCCTCAATGATCAGGTGCCTGACGGATGTCGGCGATGAAATACTGATTCAGTCCCCTGTATATCATGTCTTCTACTATGTTATTGAGGACAATGACAGAAAGGTCCTTGAAAACGAGCTGGTCTATGAAAACGGCGAGTATAAAATAGATTTTGATGGCCTGGATGAGAAGCTGTCCAAGGTCGGGATGATGATACTCTGCAATCCCCACAATCCAATCGGAAAAATCTGGTCCAGGGATGAACTGGACAGGATTTCAGATTTGTGCATGAAGCATGATGTCATTCTGATTTCCGATGAGATACACTGCGATTTGACAGATCCCGGAGTCAAGTACAATCCGTTCAAATCAGAGGACAATGTCATCAGATGTCTCTCCCCTTCAAAGTCCTTCAACATTGCAGGCTTTCAAAGCTCTGTGGTTCACACCAAAAACGGTGAACTCTTGGAAAGGATTAAAAAGCAGATGCATGTTGACAATTCAGATTCATGCAACGTATTTGCAACATCTGCAGTGATTGCCGCTTATGATGAGTCTGAAGATTGGCTGGAAGAGTTAAGGGAAGTGCTTTATGAAAATAAGCAAATAGTAAAGGAATTTATGGCCAATGAATTGCCGGTTGTAAAGCTTGTCGAGTGTGATGCAACATACCTCCTGTGGCTGGACTGTTCAGCATTAAATGTTCCGTCAAAGGTATTGTCAGAATTTTTAAGGCAGAATCAGGGCTTATTCTTATCTGCCGGAAGCGATTTTGGTCAAAATGGAGACAGCTTTTTAAGAATGAATATAGCATGCCCTCAGGAACTCTTGAATGAAGGGCTGCTGAAACTGAAATCAGGCGTCATCGCCCTGAATAACATCAACAGATTATCAGGAAACATTTAAAATTCATTGAAATAGGTGATTTGAAATGACTAAACAGTGCTTTTACTGCAGCTATCCCAACAGGGACGATGCAATAAGGTGCATCAACTGCGGATTGAAGTTGGATACATACTGGGATAAATCCGGAGACAGGCCGAAATTGGTTAAAAAACCGAAAAGATGATTAATGAATTTGTATTCATCAGATGATAAGTACAAAAACTTTTTTTAAATCAATTAAGAATCCCTTGAAGTTGAATCCAAAAAATTTCTTGGGATGCCGCTATTTTTTTAATATTTTTTTCACAAATTATATATAACTTCTATTTGGTTATATATTATTATATCTCTTTAAAATGTGATTAAAATGGAAGATAAAAAGATAATTATAATATTGGTTGTAATAATTGTTGTTCTTGCAGCTGCGATTGGAGTAATGTTATTGAATCCAGTAAATTCAAAAGAACCAACAAAAATTAAAATTACAAGTGATAAGGAGCAATATGAAGATGGAGAATTGTCAATCAAGTTGACTGATTTGAATAATACTCCGATTTCAAAGGAAGTAGTTAATATTACTATTAAAGACAAAAAGGGTAAGGTGGTTGTTGATGATGTTGTTAATACCAATTCCAAGGGTAAGGCTAAACTTGATTTGGATTTGAAGAAGGGTAAATATATGGTTAATGTTACTTATGGTGGAAATGAGAACTATACGGGAGATATTGCATCCCAGAAATTGAAAATTAAAGAGGCTGTTACTGAAGCAACCTCCTCAAATTCACAATCTTCATCAACCACATCATATGATATTAATAATTTACCTCCAAGTAATGATCCTTATCCTGAAACAAATAGATATTATATTGATGAATATCATGTTAAACAGGAATATCAGGATGGTTACATGAGAACTGTAGATGTAAGGACTGGTGAGATACATAGTCTAGGATTTAAATAATGGGGAGTTGGAATTCATGGAAAACAAAAATATTATAATAATTTTAGTTGCTATAGTTATAGTTCTTGCAGTTATTGCAGGAGCAATGTTTATGCAGTCAATTAATGCTAAAGAACCGACTAAAATAAAAATTACTAGTGATAAGGAGCAAAATGAAGGTGGAAAACTTAAGATACAACTGACAGACTTAAACAAGACTGCATTATCAAAGGAAAAAGTTAAGATTGTTGTAAAAAACAAGAAGGGTAAAGTTGTAGTTAATGAAACTGTAAAAACCAATTCCAAGGGTAAGGCAAAGCTTGATTTGGATTTGAAAAAGGGCAAATATGTTGTTAATGTCACTTATGGCGGAAATGATAACTACACTGGAAATAGTGCATCACAGAAACTGAAAATTAAAGAAGAAACCAAAGAATCTGATAATAATAAAAATAGTGTGGATACTAGTGTATATTCTGAATATTCTCCTTACTTCGGTAATTATAGAACAGTTGAAACACAACAGGAATTAGCACTCATTGAAACTTCAAATGGAGAATATTATGTTTTTGCCGGTGATGGAGCTTATACCTATGGGGGGCATGATTCCCAGGGACATATTGAATTAGGATCTTATGCGGGAAAATATTAAATTATTGTAGTTAATTCAAGTTATAATTTGGAGGGTTATGAAATTAAATAAATAGAAAAAGGATAATTGCTATTTAAAAGTGTGCTTAACAGAATCAATAAAATTCTGCACCAGCCAGTCCGAAATGCTGATGTCTGATGAAAATCTTATTATTTCATCAGCTTCAAACCATTTCGCCTTGACTATTTCATCACCATCCACTTTAATATCTCCGGATTCATATTCTGCAGTAAATCCGAGCATAAGTGAATTCGGAAACGGCCAGGATTGGCTTTTCATATATTTAAGATTTTTTATTTTAATCCCTACTTCTTCTAAAACCTCACGATGAACGGCGTCCTCAATGCTTTCGCCAGGTTCCACAAATCCTGCTATCAATGCATATCTGATGGTGTCGTGGTAGCTGTGCTTTGCCATGAGCAATTTGTCATCATTTCTTATGGCCACAATAATTGCAGGAGCGATGCGAGGATAATGCACTTGGCCGCATTCAGGGCATTTTAACATCATGTCCTTTTCATCTAATTGAGTCTTGACTCCACATCTTCCACAAAACCTGTGTGATATATACCAATCGTTTATCAAAACCGCTTTTCCTGCAATATGGTACAGGTCATGATTGAATTCATAGACCTCAAACAGGTCATGGTATGTCCCGTCGCCATCAGCATTTGCGACGAATGCCTTCCTTCCTTTATACATTCCAATGAATAGGCAGAAATTAACATCAAAACCATCTAAGTTTTCAGGCAATCTCTTTTCTTCATCCAGATACAGCTGTCTCATGTCATTAAAAACAAATAGGTAATCGTCATTATCTGGGGTAATTTCATCACTAAAATCGATTTGGTAGTTTTCATAGAGGGATTTTTCAATCATGTTAAATGATATGTTTTAATGATTATTAAAATTGTAGTGAAACATTTCAATGTAAATTATATAAGAAATCAAATACAAAGATTATAATGGTGATATTTAATGGTATCTGAAAATATGGAAAAAGCTTTAAATGGTCAATTAAATGCTGAAATTTACTCAGGTTATTTATATTTATCCATGGCAGCTTACTTTGAAGATGAAGACTTAGCAGGATTTGCTAACTGGATGAGAGTACAAGCAGAAGAAGAATTAGAGCATGGAATGAAATTCTATGACTACATTATCAGAAGAGGGGCTTCAGTAACCTTGACTGAAATCGAAGGACCTCAAACTGAATGGGACTCTCCAGTTGCAGCATTCGAGCATGTCTTAGAACATGAGAAAAAAGTATCAGGATTAATTGATGATCTTGTAGATTTAGCTATCGAAGAAAAAGACCATGCAACCAACAACTTCCTACAATGGTTTGTCGAAGAGCAAGTCGAAGAGGAAGAAAATGCTATGGAATTAGTTGCCAAAATCAAATTGGCTGATGGCGACAACAGATTGATTTACGAATTGAACAAGGAATTAGGTGCACGTTCACCATCCGAAGACTAGATTATTCTAGTCTTATCTTATTTTTTTTTAGGTGTTTAAATGAACTATCCGAAGGAACCGACAAGCGAGGCCCAGGTTGACTCAACAGAATACGAGTGCGAACTTTTAGGCAGGAATGATTTAGGCAGCGTACATCTGCACGGTCCTTTTGGAGATAAAGACTCGAAGGTTAAAATAGCTTATGTGATTGGAATGCATCCTCTGGAAAGCAAGTCCCACAGAGCTTTGTTTGAAAAGTTAACCTCTAAAAGCGATTTAAAAAATTGCTATTACCTGTATAACATAAATGTCAATGACGATTCCTCAGAAACGGAGGGACGTCTTGAGGGACAGCTCCTTGCACAGGAATTCATCAGAGATGACATAATAGACAAGAAATACGATTTGTTTTTGGATATCCACTCAAACCGTGGACCTCAGGGTCCGGGAGACTATCAGATAACCAATTTCGTCTTTGCGCCGGGCTTTGACGATAATTCATCCGAATACATGAATCAGATTATTGGCAATATGGATGAAATCGTATATTATGCTCCTGAATTCCGCTCAAGCCCACCATACATAACAGAACCGACAGCAAAGGCAGGAATACCTACACTGGTCTATGAATGCTATTCTTCAGAGGACTTTGACTTCACCTGCATGCTTGCTGAGAAGCTGGTCAGTGTTGTGGACGATCTGTTTTAGTGTAGTTAATATATACTATTGCACATATACTATTAATTATGAAAAAGCAACTTGTGTACTTAGGCGGAATAGTATTAACTATTTTTGACATAATATTTTTGTTATACATTACATTCTATCCCGTTGACACTTCGTTCAAGGTTAATGTGATTGCCTTTGACTTGTTGTTGTGCGCATGTTTCTGGATTGAATTTTTATATAATCTCAAAAGAGCAGATGATAGGAAGGAATATCTTAAAAACAATTCCCTTGGCATTCTGGGAATGCTTCCGTTCAATTCGGTGTTTATGCGAGCGTTGAGATTCGTCAAGCTTGCCCAGCTGATAAAGGTTTTCATTCTGATTCGCGATGACGAAAAGATATTTGCGGACTTTTTGAAAAAAACCTATCTGGACAAGATAATTGCAATAACAATTGTATTCATTGTCATTGTCACCATTCTCGTTTGGCAGGTCGATTCAAACATCGTCGACTTTAGAACAGCCATCTGGTACACTTTTGTTTCAATGACAAGCACAGGATATGGTGATGTTGTTCCGGCCTCAAGTTCAGGCAGGCTGATAGGTATAGTTGCCATGGTTGGAGGCATTATAATATTTTCCCTCATCACTGCAATAATCTCATCGGCATACGTGTCAAGGCTGAACAGGGATAAGCGCAAAGACCTCGAATACAAGATTGATTATCTGACCTCTGAGGTTGAAAAATTGAACGAAAAAATTGATGAAATGAGTAAAAGGTAGATTTTTTTTACAAAATGTTATATATATTTAAAAACAAATATTTTATAGAATATTTAAGGATGTGAAAAAATGATTATAAGAGCACCTTCAAGAATACATATGTCCCTTATTGATTTGAATGGGTCATATAGAAGAGTCGATGGTGGTATTGGTCTAGCATTAGCTGATCCACAGTTTGTATTGGAAGTTGAACAGATTGAAAGCGGTGTTGAGCTTGAATTTGCAGATACCGTAACAGATGAGGAAGCTATTTTGGAATGTCAGGAAAAAATCCCTGATGCAGCTCAAAAGACCATTGAACACTTTGATATAGATTCAGGTTTCAGATTTATTGTACATAATACTTATCCTCCGCATTCAGGATTTGGAAGCGGAACCCAAATAGCCGTTTCAACAGCTCATTTGATTACTGAAACAATGGGCATTGAAGTGGAAAGCCGTGAATTGAGTGCGATTGTTGGAAGAGGAGGAACCTCCGGTATCGGAACATACACCCACGATTTGGGAGGATTCATCCTTGATGGCGGACACAGCAAAGAGGAAAAGCCGTTGTTCTTGCCTTCAGGCGCTTCACAGGCAAAGCCTGCAACATTGATTGCAAGATATGATTTTCCGGAAGAATGGAACATTCTGATTGCAATTCCATACATCGAAAAGCACATGGAAGGGGATGATGAGGTGGATGTGTTCCAGACATATTGTCCTATTCCAAAAGAGGAAGTGGAGCAGGTATCTCACCTTATTTTAATGAATCTTGTTCCGTTCATGCTTGAAAAGGACATCAAAAACTTCGGATGGGCTGTAAGCGAACTTCAAAAAGTGGGATTCAACAAGTTGGAGCACTCACTTGATGCAAGTTATCTGCCTACAATGAAGGCCATTGAAGATGCGGGCGCATATGGTGTCGGAATCTCATCATTCGGGCCGGTTCTCTACACCATGTTTGATGAATCAAACGCAGATATTGTAGAGAAAACCAAGGAAATCATTGGCGAAAAGGGTACAGTATTTGTCACCAAGGCACAAAACCACGGTTTCGTCATTGAAAAGTAGACATTACAATTAATTTTTTAAGAGAGTGTTGGTATGGGCAATAACATTAAAGAAACAATCAAAAAAAGAAAAAATATGGTGTTTCTTTTAATCTTTTTTGTATTGCTTATAGCCAATATTCTTCTTTATTACTCATTTTTCAAACATTATTTTGGCCATCATATAGTCAATGTTCCATTTGCTGTAGTTAATAATCTATTGACTATGGGTGCGGCAATCATAATCTTCGGATTCATTTCAACAAGGCTGCCTCAATTCAGGGATTTGCGGGACAGCTCGATTTATGAGATGGGATATCTTGTCATTATAGGAATTTTCAGCATACTCATTTCCTATTTTAATCAGAGTACCCACTCCGGAGCCTTTTTCATGCCGTTTTTAAACATGTTTAAGGTATTATCCGTCGTGCTGATTTTCATGCTCCTTGCAACCAAAACAAGGTTCTTTTATAATATAATGCATCGGAAGGCCACTAGAAGGGATCTGTTCTTCGCTTTCGTGTTTTTCAGCGTTCTCGGATGTCTTGCATCAAGGTATACAATTCCGGTGAACAACTCTTTTGCCAATGTCAGAAATCTGATAATAATGATTGCAAGTTTGTTCGGAGGACCTTATGTCGGAATCCCCGCATGCATAGTTTCCGCAGGATTCAGGTTTTTTGAAGGCGGTACCACTGCACTGCCATGCTCTCTTGCTACCGTGATTGCAGGATTTCTTGGAAGTTTAATCTATATTTTGAATGATGGAAAATTCCCGAAAGGAAGATCTGTGGTTATTTTGATGTTTTTATATGTCGGATTTGAGATGGCTCTCATTATTTGGCTGACTCCGGCATACGTTTCAGTAGTGTACATTAATGACATTTATCCTCTGATGCTGTTTGGCGGTGTTCTTGGTATGATTCTATGTGTCATGATTTTCAGGGAAGTAAAACCCGAGAATAAACTCAGTTATGAAGAGTTGAAAATCATGGAACTTGAAAATACTTTGGAAGAGTATGAGATTGAGATTGAAAAACTGCATGATGATGTTGAGCTCTTAAAAGAGAAAAACGATATAGAATAAGTACTTTTTTTTATAATTAAAAAATAAAAATAGGAGTAGTTGATAAAAATCCAACTACTTTAAAAACTTAACACTCAAATCCGCCGTCACATCTGATGATTTGGCCGTCTACGAATTCAGATTCGTCGGAAGCAAGGAATAATGCTAATGCAGCAATGTCTTCTCCTTGACCTACTCTTTTCATAGGTGCTCCGTCAACCATCATCTGCAATGCTTCTACTCCACCAATACTATCTACCATAGCGGTGTGGATAGCACCTGGAGCAATACCGTTACATCTTATTTCAGGACCAAGTTCGAATGCCATGGATTTGGTAAGGCCTGCAATAGCGTGTTTGGATGAGATGTAACCTACAAATCCAAAGTGTGCAGCGTAGGATGCTACTGAACAAGTGTTAATTACAACACCTTTTCCTTTTTCTTTCATTACAGGAGCTACTAATTGGGTTAAGTATAATGGAGCGTATACGTCAACTGCAAATACTTTGTCCCATTCCTCTTTGGTAATTTCTAAAAGAGGGGTTACGCTTAAAAGTCCTGCATTGTTGAACAAAATGTCGACAGTTCCATATTTTTCAATGGTTTCATCAAAGATTTTTTTAATGTCGTCAACATTAGCCATATCAGCAATAACTGCAAATGCTTCTCCACCTGCTGCTTTAATGTCATCCACTACAGCGTTTGCTCTTTCTTCGTTTCTTCCAGTTACAACAACTTTTGCACCTTCTTCAGCATATAATTTAGCTGTAGAACGACCCATACCGGAGGTTGATCCGGTTACGATTGCTACTTTTCCGTCTAGTTTTCCCATTTTAATCACCTAAATTTTTAAACAATCATGATATCATGATGTTTATGGTTAAATTTATGATGTAAAATATATTTAATATTATCTAAAAAATGTTTAAAAAGTGTAGTTAAAATCCAAAAAAAATAAAAAAGGATAAGAAGTTTATAAGTTATAAACTTCTTCAGCCGGAACAATAGTAATATTGTTCCCTTTTAGAATATTTATTAGGTTATCTATATCATCTGCATGCAGCAGCAGGATAGCCTTACCCTCTTTTTCGTGGCTGAATGCATAGAGATATTCCAAATCAATCATGTTTTGTTTTATGACTCTCAGGACGTTAGTCAAACCGCCTGGTGAATCGTTCATTTCAACGCCGATGATGTCGGTGATTTTAACCAGGAAATTGTTTTCCTCAAGAATTTCTTTTCCTTTAATCGGATCGTCAACTACAAGTCTTAAAATACCGAATTCGGATGTGTCCGCCATGCACATTGCCCTGATGTTTACATTGGCAAGGCTAAGCACTTCCAACGGTTTTGATAAGCTTCCCATTTTGTTTTGTAAAAATATTGATAATTGTTTTATTTTCATAATCTCACCTAATGCAAGTTCCTTTCATCAATAACTCTTTTCGCTTTTCCTTCAAATCTCGGCAGTGTTTTAGGTTCAACTAGAGTTACTTTAACGCGTATGCCTGTTTCGTTTTCGATTGATTTGCCGATTTTGTTCTGGATGGTCATCATTTCCTTGACTCCGTCGAAGAAGATGTCCTGTGACACTTCCACTTTTACTTCGATTTCATCCAGGGTGTCAGGTCTTGTAACTATAATCATATAATGAGGCTCTGCATCACCAACCTTAAGCAATGCCTTTTCGATTTGTGATGGGAAAATAGCTACTCCCTTTACCTTGAGCATGTCGTCTGATCTGCCTGTGATTCTACTCATTCTTGCATGTGTCCTTCCGCATTCGCATTTTTGATATGTGAGTTTGGTCAAGTCTTTTGTCCTGAATCTTATAACAGGCATTCCTTCCCTTTCAAGGTTTGTCAATACCAATTCTCCAGGGGTGTTTTCGCCCAATACATGCAGGCTGTAGGGGTCGATGATTTCAGGATAGTAAATGTCTTCAGCAATATGCAGACCCTTTTGGGCACAGCATTCGACTCCGACGCCGGGTCCCATCAGTTCTGTCAATCCATAAATGTTATATGCTTTGCATCCGAAGAGTTCTTCCACCCTTTGCCTAATCTCTTCAGTCCATCCTTCGGCTCCGAATCCGATTGCCTTGATTCCCAATTCCTTAGGGTCAATTCCCTCCTCAAGGGCGACTTCCGCAACGTGTATCCCGTATGATGGAGTAAAGATGAGTCCTGTGGCTCCAAAATCCTTCATTATTTCGATTTGCCTGCTTGTTTGGCCGGTTGAAATAGGAATGATTGCTGCTCCAACCTTGTGGGATCCGTAGTGAACTCCAAAACCTCCTGTAAACATTCCGTAACCGTGTGTGTTTTGAAGGATGTCATCTTCTCCGATGCCCATCATTGTAAGTCCACGGGCTATTGTTTCAGCCCAGGTATCCAGGTCTTTTTCGGTATATCCTGACACAACCGGTTTTCCTGTGGTTCCTGATGAGGAATGCAGTTCCTTGATTTCCTTGATATCGACTGCAAACAGTCCGAATGGATAGCTTTCCCTCAGTTCGTCCTTTGTGATGAACGGCAGTTTTTCGATATCTTTTAGGGTTTCGATGTCCTCTGGATAAACTCCAATTTCACTGTATTTCTTATTGTAATACGGTATTTTTTCAAATGCCCTTTTGACGGTCGCCTGAAGCTTTTTTAGCTGTAACTCTTCAAGGTCTTCCCTTGGCATTGTTTCTATTTCTTCGTTCCAAAACATATTTTGCCTCATTAATTTTCAATATAATATATATTTTATCTTTATGTAACATTAAAGTTTTCACTTATGGAACTTTTTTGACCTAAATCTTTTTTAATAATTTCGTTTAAAAATATTATTGATATTGTGGGAACTACATATCGACTCTTGATAACTTTTATATATTTTGTTAGAGTAATAATAAAATGTAATTAATTAAAATTAATTTGATTTGGAGAATTACTATGGATATGATGAGTGTATTGTGGCAAGTTGGTATCTTCGCTTCCGTTTTGGTATTCGGTATCAAGATAGGGCTGGCTTCAGGATTGGCCAATTTGTCCAAAAAGTTATTTGCTGCAATCTGCATTGCCTATGGTGGAGGAGTTATTCTCATTTCTGCTATTGCATCACTATATTCGGAACAATTGGTTCAGGCAATTTACAGTTACAATACAATATTCTACATTATCATGGCTTCAATCATGATTATTGCCGGCCTGTTTACCATAAGGGAATGGAAGATACATGATAAAAATACCTCAACTGCAACATCTCTGGCTATCATTGCTCCTTGTCCGTGCTGTTTCGGTTCAATCATTGCTAGTGTCCTGATTGTTGCACCGACAATAGGTGTCACTTCACTTGACCTCAGCTGGTATGCGGCAGCAGCGCTTGTAGGCGTTATGATCGTAACCTATTTTGCATCAAACACAATAGTCAAGGTAATCAACAGACCTTATCCAATAGTATTGGGCAATTTCATGCTTTTGCTTGGTGCATATTTCCTGCTTTCAGCAATCGTCATACCGAACATTGCAGGAGTATTGTCTAAAACTCAAAGTCCTATTACAATGGGTTCTCCTCAAGATATTCTGATGGTTATACTGGCGTTTGCCATTTTGATTGTTGGAGGTATCGTTTTAAATAAGAGAGGCAGAAATATTTTAAGATAAAGGTGAAAAAATATGGCTTTAAATATTCCAGGTGGAGAGTTTCTAACAGGTTCTCTAGATGTAATTTCACAAAGCTTGACAATACCTGTACTGGTTATTTTGCTTATTATTGTAATCATTACAATAATTACACTTGGTGGAATTATTGCGGAGTATACCTCAAGGCGTAAGGTTCCTGTTGGAACAATCAGGGATTTGATTTATGAAATCAATCGTGCAGAATCAATTGACGCTTTAAAGAATGTAATTGAAAATGCAAAAATACCAAAATCTCAAAAGAAGGTATTGGCTGAAATCGCTTCTTCAAGTGAACTGGGCAATTCTTCAAGGGAAGCCCTTGCGCGCAAACTATTTGAATTTGAAGAAGAAAAGACTATGAACAATTTACAGAAAACAGACATCATTACACGTATCGGACCTACATTAGGACTGATGGGTACCTTAATTCCGATGGGCCCTGGTCTTGCCGCTTTAGGTGCTGGAGACATCAATACGTTGGCATCATCCCTTACCGTTGCATTCAACACTACCATTGTAGGTATCGGTTCAGGTGCACTGTGTTATGTTATCGGTAAAATCCGCTCAGGATGGTATGACAGATACCTGTCAGATTTGGACGCTTTGATTGATGCTGTCCTTGACAAAATGAATAGTTAGTGATTTTTATGGTAAGAAAACAAGGTAGGCGCAGATCTAAACGTGTCGAAGAGGACCCGATGGCCGGTACATCCAACCTTGTGGATGCGATGCTGGTAATTGCAGTCGGCTTTTTGGTTTTTGTTATCATAAGCTGGAACATGCAGGCTATGATTGACCCCAGCCAGAATGTTCATGAACAGATGCAGCAGAAAATGACTGAAGTTGACCAGGGACAACAGCTGAATGAAACCCCTGATACTTCAAACTCATCCGGTCAGGGATATACCGAGATGGGTAAGGTCTACAAGGACCCTGCTACGGGTAAGCTGATAATGGTGGAAGGTTGACCCTTTCACATCAAACTTTTTTTTTTAAAACTTTTTTATATATTGACGACCAATATAATATTGATGTTGGAAAGTCACTTGTCAAGAGTATTATCAATAAATTTCATATCCGCACTGATTATTTCACTGGTGGGATGCTATTTTTTAAAGACTATCAATCTCACTAATGTGATGCACATTGCCAATCTGTTCGGATTATCATTCCTGGCAATTTTTGGAATAAACATTCTCGTAGAATCAGGAGATATTAGAAATGGCAGCCAAAGGTTTCTTGTAGCCATTGCGGTAATCTTGATATTTGATTTGATCTTTTTGATTGTAGTGCCGCTTCTTTTTGGAAATGTCTTTTCCTTCACTGATTCATTTGTCATGCCATTCAACGGCACAAATATTATCCTTCAATTTAATGTTTATGTCTATCTGGCGATTTACGCAATAATCGTGCTGGTATGCAACCTAATTCTCTATCTCGGGGATAGGAACATATACTCTTATGAATGAGTGTTTCGTTAAAGTTCCTATGGATTAATTTCACTTCTTGAACAATATTCATATCCTTTCAAAACATTTAAATAATTCTATAATTATATTCTTAATTAAGTTGGTATGTAACTTGTATTTAGCATAATCAACTTATAATTTTTTGGGAGATAAAACAATGAGAGGGCTAGCAAGAATAGACCAAGATGTAATGGACTGGGTTGAAAAACCTAAACCAGAATGTGGACCGTATGACGCAATCGTAAAACCAATTGCACTTGCACCATGTACTTCAGACGTGCACATTGTATGGGGTAATGCATACATGAGCGATGCGCCAAACAGAATTCTTGGACACGAATCAACCGGTATTGTTGAAGAGGTAGGAAGCCATGTAAAAGACTTCAAACCTGGAGACCGTGTAATCGTACCTGCAATCACTCCGGACTGGCTAACTGTTCCTGGACAAACAGGATTCGGCCAACACTGTTACGGAATGGGTACCGGAATGAGCTTCATTACTTTCAAGGACGGAACATTTGCAGAACATTTCCACGTAAACCAGGCTGACGGTAACCTCGCACACTTGCCTGACAGCGTTTCACTTGACCAGGCAGTAATGATATCAGATATGATGACTACCGGTTTTTATGGTGCTGAACTTGCAGAAATCAAACCTGGTGACACCGTAGCGGTGTTCGGTATCGGACCTGTCGGACTTATGGGAGTGGCAGGTGCACACTTCATGGGAGCATCAAGAATTCTTGCAGTAGGAAGCAGGCCTGTATCAGTAAAAGTTGCAAAAGAATACGGTGCTTCAGACATTGTAGATTATCATGACGGTGACACAGTACAGCAAATCATGGATCTCACAGACGGCAAAGGTGTCGACAAGGTTGTTGTAGCCGGTGGTGGAGCATCAACCGTTGGTGAAGCTCTTGAAGTGCTTAAAGTAGGAGGAATATTAGGTAACGTAAACCACTACGACGGTGTTGCAGAAGTTCCATTGCCTGCACTGGCATGGGGAGCAGGTCTGGCTGACAAGACAATCCGTGGTGGAGTATGTCCTGGTGGACGTGCCAGAATGGAACAACTCGTGAAATTGGTTGAATACGGAAGATTCGACTCATCCAAACTGATCACTCACAGATTCACCAAATTCGATGACATCTATGAAGCAATGATCATCATGAGGGACAAACCACGTGACCTTATTAAACCTGCAGTCATTTTAGAATAGTTACTTCGGTAACTTCTTTTTCTTTTTTTTTTAACCGATTAATTTATAAACCTCTTTTTCTAAACTATTACTTACTAATTTTTAACGGTGTTTTTTAATATGGAGTTCTGTCCTGATTGTGGTAAGATGCTTATGCCGAACAAAGGCAAAATCAAATGCAGATGCGGCTATGAAAAATCGCTTTCCAGTGATGATATTGAAGAGCAGTATCATATGGAAGGAGAAAAGAATCCTGAAATGAAGGTTATTGTAACTGATAGGGATAATGTGGCATTGCCGACAACCAGAATAACCTGCTACAAGTGTGGCGGAACAAAGGGCTACTGGTGGACAGTACAGACCAGATCTGCCGATGAGGCACCGACAAATTTCATAAGATGCGCAAAATGCGGCAACACCTGGAGAAGCTCTAATTAATCGTTAAGCATAATTTTTTTTAGTTCATGAATTTAGGAATTTTTTTCACATGCTGTTAAACACAATTTCCATTCGTTAAAAAATGAAAATATTCCATTAATTCTGTCTTTTTTTTTTAAAAATAGATTATTATATTCAAAATCATTTTAATTATTTTATGCTTCTATTCAGTTTTCAAAAAAAACTTATTAAATTAGCATTTAGTATAATATATATATTACATGTAATAAAAATCATATATGAGTTAAATATTAGATGAGTATTTAATTCAAATAACAAAAATTAGCTCGAAATTCGGGTTATTATTTTGTTATGGAATAGAGAAGAATAATTTTGTTATTGATGGGGGAAGGTGGTAAGAGGATAAGATTTTCTATTATTTTCCTTAAATAATGAAATTATGAAATTGTGACAGACAGATTTAAAATTAGAGGTAAAAGATGAATAATAAAGTTAAACAAGTTTTAGTTTTATTATTTGTTGTAAGTACTTTGTTAATAATGATCGGTTCTGTCAGTGCGAATACTGACAATTTGAACGAGAATTTAGAAGCTTCAATTACATTGAATGATGATTTGTCTGCAGTTCCGGAAGTCGATTCCGGTGCAGATGAATATGTTTCTAATCAACTTACAATAAGTAATATTGATGAACAAACAAACGGTTCTTCCAGTTTGGGAGAATCCGGTTCAGCAAATGTGGTTTCTAATTATGAAGATACCACTATCTATGCAAAAGATAGTGACAATAATATTATCAAAGCAAGTAATGAAGGCGATGATGTCCTAACAGATTCTTCTAGCTTTATTATAACAAACACTGCATTAAATCCTTATGCAAAAGTTGGAGATATTGTTACTTTCCATGTTTTCGGTAGAAATGTGGGTGGCGATTTTGATGGTAATCCTTTAGGGATAGGTTTTGATTATAATAAGGATCAATTAGACTTTGTTTCGTTTACTCCAGGTATAAATTCGGAGGCACCACCATGGTATGATGCTATTACTCATTATAATCTTGGTTCAAACCCAAATCCAAATTTCGATATGAATCCGAATGGGCTTTTAGTTGGCTATGACTGTTCTGATTTTAAATTTGCTAACGGTTATCTTTTTAACTTCACAGCCAGTTTCAGAGTTAAAAGTACTGGAACATTGGAAACTACTGCATTCATGTGGCATGATAATAATGTTAAATCAAAAGCTCAAACCATTGTTGAGAATCCGGCAGATCTCACTATAACCTACACTGCATTAAATCCTTATGCAAATGTTGGTGATGAGGTAAACTTTGAGATTTATGTTGTGAACAAGGGCGGTACTTATGCAGGAATGTATGACCCAGCGACCAATGTTCATTTCGTTGGATTAAATTTAGAATATAATTCCAATCAATTAGAATATGTTCGTTATACTCCAACTGCTTATCCGAATAATTATCTTGATCCTAGGAATTATCCTACAAACAATCTTGTGCAATTCGGTTATAAGATATGGAGCGAAGGATTCCAAAATGACTATAAATTTAATTTCACAGTTACTTTTAAAGTTAAAAATCCTGGAACCCTGAAAACCACTGCATCTGTAATAGGATTTGATTCTGCTAAAGAAGATGCTCAAGTTGATGTTGCAGACTTCAGAATGACAGTCACTCCATCAAATACAGTTACTGTAAATAAGGGAGATGAAGTCAACTTCAACATTGTTGTTACAAATTATGGTGGTACTTTTTATCCGGAACCTTTTGAAGGGTATCGCTTTGTTGGAATAAACTTCGGGTATAATTCCAATGTATTGGAATATGCAGGTTACACTCCAGGCAAAAATCCTTTTGACGGAAACTATTATGCAGAGAATTATCTTGTACCTAAGATAAATCCTAGAAATAATCTTGCACAGTTCGCTTACAATATCAGTGAAGAAGGTTTCTGTCATATGTACTGTTTCAACTTTACAGTCACATTCAATGTCTTGGACTATGGAACCTCTGTAAATAGTATTGCCATTACACAATATCCGAATGTTTCAAAATCAGTTACAGTCAATTCAAAACCTGTGGATATCACTATTACCGACACTCCTAGTGCTAAGACTATGAGAGTCGGTGATATTTTAGCTTTCGATTATGTTGTTAAAAACCAAGGATCCAGGTATAATGGAGATCATTTCACTATAGATATTGATTTCGATGCAGATAAACTCAAATACATGGGTTTTATGGATATTCCAAATTTGAGCGGAGATTCAGTTTACTACACATCAGCTCATGATTCAACCAATCCTGTATTGGGAGCGGTTGACGGCGATGTGTTAGGTGCTGATTCAAGTGTTGGACATCTGAAACTTTCTTATGCATCACCAAATGGATTTGATGCAGGGGAATCTTTCAATTTCAAAGTTGTATTCACAGCTGCTGAAGATGGAAAACTCAGAAACACTGCAAAAGTATCCGGAGACCAATTGGCAACCTCAAGAGCATATGGTGTTGCTTATGCTGGTGATCCTAGCCTCAAGTTAACCAAGACCCCTGACAGTGATTATAAAGATTTAGGGGACACTGTTGACTATGAGATTTTCCTTGAAAACAATGGAACATTACACTATACCGATAAGAACTATATCGAACTGAATGATTATTATCATGACGGATTGGTCTATAAAGGTTATACTGTTAATTCCGTTGATGCGAATGGGGAAAAGGTCAAAATTCATGTCACAGAGAATGTAACTGCTAGAAATAACGTTCACATTATCTATAACCTGAATGAAAACGGTTTGGAGGATTGGGCACCTGGCTCATCATTGAACATTACACTTCACTTTTCAATTCATAAGAAAGGTGTAACCTGTAATTTCATATTCAGTGAATGGGGTACCAGTGATGTGGCCACTATAACAGTGGAAGAGCCGGAAATAAACTTGACCAAAAAATGTCTCAACGAATCAGTCAATTTAGGTGACCTTGTTTATTATGAAATATTTGTTGAAAACACAGGTAACATTACCTACTTTGACCATTCTAACGCTTATGGAGAACAATTCCTCGTAATTGAAGATATCTTCCCTGAAGGATTGAAATATGTCGGATATATATTAAATCCTGATAAGAATGGTGTCATATGGGAAGGTAACTATGAATCCATTGTGAATACCACTGACCGTGTTACTATCAAGTATAAAACATGGGAGGGTTGGGAACCAGGTTCCACTTTAAACATAACTCTTATATTCGAAGCTGTTGAATTAGGAAAATTGGTTAACAAAGCTCATATTCACTGGGCATGGAAAGATTGGGGTACTAAGGAATCCCAAGAAGAGATGGAATTGGATGACGAAGCGGAAACCGTTGTTGGACCAGCAAAATTCACTATAGATAAGATTTCCAACTTTAAGGAAGCTAAAGTCGGTGATATTGTAAGTTTCTCCATCGTTTATTCGAACGTTGGTAATAAAACCATAACTGGAGCGTATATCGAAGATAATGAGTACAGTCAAGGTTTGAAATTTTATGACTATTCCGATAAGGAAGACTGGACTTACGTTAGTGAAGAAAATAGATGGTACTACAATGGTAAGATTGAGGCTGGCCAATCAGTTACTTTGAAATTGTTCTTCGAAGCTTTAACTGTTGGTTTAAAATCCAACACTGCTATTGCGGGTCATAGTGGATCAAATGAAACATTAGAAGACACTGACACTGTTTTGATAAAAGAAGGAGTTAATGGAACAGCTGACACTGAAGGATCAGGTATTGATCCTACAGAACCAGAGGATGAACCAGATGAAGAACCTGATAATCCTAAAGGTGAATCAGATACTGCTTCTGCAGTTAGCGATTCTGTTGCTGCTCAAAGCACTATTCATGAAACTGGAAATCCATTGTTTGTTTTATTGCTCTCTTTATTGACACTATGTTTTGTTCAAAGGAAAGGTAAAAAATAGTTAATTATTATTTTATCCTTTTTCCTTTCTTTTATTTTTTTAAAAATTCTTTTTTTTCTATTTTTTTAAAAGTTCAGTTATTTTGTAGTATTGCTTTTTTTAATTAGTGTTTTTTATAATTGTAATATTTTTTTTTGAAAAAATGGAATATGGAATATACATTTTATATACTATCAGTAAAATAAATTATATTAATATAAATTTTGGAGGATATTATGATTGAAAAGAGAAAATTATTGATATTATCATTATTTTTCATCATTTTTGCTTCTTCAATTTCAGTTATCAGTGCTGCAGATTCAAATGCAACTGATGCACAGACGATTGTTGATGAAGAAATTGAATTGGAGCAAAGCGATTTAAATCAAGATGATTTGTCCAAGGATGGCGGCCTTGATGACTTGATACAAAATGATGGTGATAAAAAACCAACCAAGATTGAAGCCGATAATGTCACTACAGTGCCTGGTGAGGGAAAAATCGTTGCCAAATTGACTGATGATGATGGAAATCCGTTAGAGGGTTATAATTTAACTTTGGATATTCTGGACACTTCAGTTAAAAGAAATTTTGTAACTAACAGCAGCGGTGAAGTCTATTTTGATTTGGAACGCCCTATTTTAGATGTCGGAAACTACACAGGTGTAATTAAATTTTTGGGAAAGGACAACTATAATGAATCCAGTTTAAATATCAATATTGAAATTTCCAGATTCAACACCAACATCACTGCAGACAACATTACATTTATTCTGGGCGAGTCAGGAAATTTGACTATCTTATTAACTGATTTTAATGGAAAGCCTATCTCCAATGCTACCCTTAAGCTTGATGTCAGTCCTATTCATGAAGGGTTAAAGACCAATGGAAGTGGTCAAGCGGTTTTTGATTTCGCCATATTGGACGCAGGCACTTATGAGGGGGACATTCAATTTGAAGATACTAACAAGTACATTGGCTCAAGCATTCCTATAACAGTAACCATTAACAGGATTCCAACCGAAATCACTGCGGTTAATGTCACCTACACTTACGGTGAGAAAAAGTATCTTATTGTAACCTTTAAGGACAAGAATGGAAATCCTATTGCTAATGAAACCCTTGTATTTAAGGTAAATGGTATTCCATTCGATAATAAGACTGATGTTAATGGTCAAACTGAATTTTTATTGGATCTGGCTCCTGGATCTTATGATGCTACAGTCAGTTTTGCGGGAAATGAGACTCATGAATCAGTTTCTTCAGTTGTTTCTATTGTAGTTAATGATATACGGGAAAAAATCTCAATAAACAAGTACAAATTTGACAGCGTATATAATGAAGGAAAATATCTGATTGTAACATTAAAGGACCAGTCTGGAAAGGGTGTTGCAAATAAGGAATTTGTAGTTAAGCTAAACGGCAAAACTAGGAAGTACGCCACAGACTCTAAAGGACAGATTAAGGTTCCTATTTCTTCACTTGTCCCTAAAACCTACAAGGCAACAATTTCATTTTTGGGCGACAGGAAATATCAGCCTATATCATTCGATATAACTCTTGTTGTTAAAAAGCCAAAACCTTATATCTTCCCTTCCAAAAAGAAATTTAACGTAAATACTCCTGTTAAGAATTATAGGGTTACCTTAAAGAATAACAAGAACGCAGTCATGAAAAAGGTTAAGGTTTATCTTAAGGTCAAAGGCAAAACCTATGCGGCAAAAACCAACAAGAAAGGTCAGGCCATATTCAAGCTTAAGACATTGACCAAAAAAGGAACCTACAAGGCAGTCATTACATTCAAAGGTGACAAATGTTACAAAAAAGTTGTCAAAAATGCTAAAATCAAAGTTTGGTAGATGATTTTTTCATCTACAAATTCTATTTTTTTAATATAACTTTTCTATGATATTTTTCTATGTGTTTTAATTAAAATCCCTTCAATTATTTTCATATGAATGAGTACATGACATCAAATAATCCATCAGATATTTCATTATTTTAAAGAATTCAAAAAAACTAATGAAACTCTCCGGATATATGTATTTATCAGTATAGTAATTTAATATTAGCTTCATTTTCAGTAATCAAGTTCTCTTCATCAAGTCCGATTGCATTTCCATTAAAGACAGGATTTTTATCTGCTTTTATAATCATTCTTTCGATGAATTCGGAGGACGCGCCGACGATGCACATTGTCCACATCCAAAAGCATGCTATGGGGCCTTCTAGACAGATTGCTGTGGACACTCCATGATATTTTTCCTGTTCCTACCCTTGAGGTGAGGGATACCCTCATTGTCTGCAGGGATATACTGAATTTGTTGTGGGATGTTTTTCAATCAGAGTTAAATATTATTAATTTTATATAAAAATATGAGCTTTCAATTTTTGAGGTGAAACTATGGTCAAATGTCAAAATTGTGGAGAGGAAGTTGTAGATGGAGCAAAGTTCTGTAAAAACTGCGGTTCCGAGATAGTTATAGATGAAGAAGTGGATGAAACAGGTACCAAATTCTGTTCCAATTGTGGATTTGAAATGCCTAATTCCACTAAATTTTGTCCAGAATGTGGAACTGCCACTGCAAAGGCATCACAGGTGGTCAATACTTCATCCAGTGTAATGCGCACAGATAAAAGTCCCGGATTGGCGGCGATATTGTCATTTTTGATAATAGGTTTAGGTCAGGTCTATCTGGGTTTGACCAAAAAGGGAATCATATTGTTCGTCTTAGCCATTATTTCCGGAGCTTTGATGCTGTTCGTAATCGGTTGGATTACATGGCTGCTTGTATGGGGTTATGCGATATATGATGCATACAACTCCGGCGAAAAAATGAGAAATGGTATCGATGTGGAAGATACTCTTGATATAAATAACCTATTCTGATTCGAAACAGAAACATAGGGGCTAAGAATTACAAATCTATAATAAAACAGTTTAAATTAAGGAGCTAATCTCCTTATTCTCTTATTTTTAAAAAATATGGGATTTGAAAAAGAATTTCCCAATCTTTTTTAGTTAAAATGATTAGGTTCTATATGAAAATAACTTATATGATTAAAACAAATACCTAATTGATGAAATCTCTTGAAAAAACATTCAAATCTGTTAGTGAAAACCCTAAATATATCTTTAGACTGACCATTCAGGGAGTGATGGTCGGCATATTTGCAGGAATAATGGTTTGTTTGTATAGGTTCCTGCTTGCAGGTTCGGAAAAAGTTTTAAGGGATTATCTGGCAATAATTCATGGAAATGTATTGTATATTATTTTGTTCTTTATTGCATTGGCAGCAATGGGTCTTTTAATTGACTGGCTGACCAAATGGGAAGTTGACTCTGCCGGAAGCGGAATACCTCAGGTTTACGCAGAGGTAAAGGGACATATGGAAGCTAATTGGGCAAAGGTGCTTTTCTCAAAGATAGTTGCAGGTGTTCTCACCGCCCTTGGAGGACTTTCACTTGGTCCGGAAGGCCCTTCAGTCCAGATAGGTGGTATGGCCGGTAAGGGTATTGCCAAATTGTTTAAAGGAACAAAAACCGATGAGCTTAGATTGATTCTTGTCGGTTCGGCTGTAGGTATTACTGCAGCATTCAACGCACCCCTGGCAGGTGTGATATTTGTTTTTGAAGAGATAAATCACGGATTTGACAAGACTCTTATTTTCATTGCATTGGTATCGGCCATAGTGTCTGATTTTATATCAAAGGCCATTTTTGGCCAGGCCACCATATTGTCATTTCCGATAAACGTTCTTCCTCTTGAAGCGTATTGGATCTTCATCGTTTTAGGGGTGTTCGTTGGAGTTTTAGGTTACATTTACAATGTGGGCATGATAAAGTCAAGTGACATCATGGCAAATCTAAGGATTCCGTCCTGGCTTAAGTTTGTATTGGTATTCATGATATCCGGTGTTGTGGCGCTTGCAATTCCTGAAATCAGTGATGGAGGCCACTTCATGATGGACATGCTGGACGTGACCATTCCTTCACTTGGCGTTTTGGTATTTTTGCTTGTTTTAAAGTATCTCTTTTCAATGTTTTCATTCTCATCAGGAGCTCCTGGGGGCATATTTCTCCCTATTTTGGTATTGGGAGCTTATATAGGTGCAGTATTTGGAAGCATCTTTGTACCGGTGTTGGGTTTGCACCACGATTTGATTTACCGTTTCATTGTCATATCGATGGCAGGATTTTTCGCAGCCACAGTCAGGTCACCAATTACAGGAATAGTTCTCTTGGCTGAGATGAGCGGATCGACCGAATGCCTGGTGGCGATGATTGTCGTGTCCCTGATAGCTTATGTCGTTCCAACCCTTTTAGGAAACGAGCCTATTTATGAGTCCTTATATGACAGGCTTCTCTTTAAGAAGAATAGGGAATATGTCAAAAAGCCATCAAAGCATGTCATGTCAGAGTATTTGGTGCCCCTTGATTGCAATTATATCAATTTCAAAATCAAGGACATTCCTTTCCCAAAAAATGCCATTGTCGTGTCCGTTATAAGAAACGGCAAATATGTCATTCCAACTGAGGATTTCAAAATACAATATTCCGACCAGATTCAGGTCCTTACGGATTTTAATGATTATCCGTTTGTAAGAGAGGAGATAGAGGAGTTGTTCGGTGATTAGATGAGTTTGATTTTTGAAAGAAAAAGTGTTCGCAATTATACGGATGAGAAAGTCCCTGATGACATTATTGAGAACCTTCTGAAGGCGGGAATGCAGGCGCCATCTTCCTGCAATGCACAGCCATGGGAGTTCATTGTCGTATCAAAGCCTGAGGATAAGCTGGCAATCTCCAGGATGCACAGGTTTGCAAAGCCTGCGGAAAAGGCTTCCCATCTGATAATAACAATAGGCAATCTCAATGAGGCAAAGGTCATCGGCATGATAGAGCAGGACTTGGGGGCATGCAATGAAAACATATTGCTTCAGGCAACTCATGAGGGATTGGGTGCCGTTTGGTTGGGTTTTCATCCAATTGAGGACAGGACATTGAAATTAAAGGAATATCTTAATATTCCGGACCATTGCATTCCGTTTTCAGTAATTTGTGTAGGCTGGCCGGCTCGTGAAAGCGAAGTGAAATTGCGCTTCGATAAGGCAAAAGTGCATTTTGACAGATATTGAACCGCTTTTAGTTTAAACCCTTTAATTTTAAAATTTAAAAATGATTATGTTCATAGGTAAATTTTGTGATATGGTTATATATAATATTGAACAAAGTTATATCTATCAACGAGGATTAACATGGCTAAGACAGATTTATATGATTTTGAACATCTAAACACAACTACTGAAAGTATTTATGAGTTAAGGGAATTTAATGTTTTAATTATTCTAACAGATGGTACTAACCTGACCAATTGGAGAGATGTTAAAAATCGTGAGGACGTTCTATATATAAGTGAAGATTTGTTCGGTGAAACACTCATCGAAGGCAGATACAGGGATATGGTTAATCTTGAAGCTATTGTTACCTTCGGTGTCGGGAATATCACAAGTACAAAAGACATGTTTTCCGGATGCGAATCATTGGTTGAAATCGCGTCTCTTGACAAATGGGACGTATCTTCAGTAACCGATACCAGCAACATGTTTGATGGATGCTCCCTCCTCGAGGACATTTCCGCATTGGAAAACTGGAACATGTCAAATGTCACTGACATGTCATGCATGTTCAGGGGCTGCCATTCACTTGAGGATATTTCTGCTTTGAAGAATTGGGACGTTAGTCAAGTTGAGGATATGCACTACCTTTTCGCTGATTGCGTTCATATTAATGATATTTCCGCATTGTCCAAGTGGGATGTTAGCAATGTAAGGGATGCGGCATGCCTGTTTGAGTTCTGCACATCACTGGAGGATGTTTCCGCCTTGAAAAATTGGAATTTGGTCAATGCATTCAATATTACTGCACTGTTCAGAAGCTGTGCAAGACTTAAGGATATTTCCGCATTGTCAAAGTGGGATTTGTCTAAGATGGAGAACAACAAAAGTCTTTTGTCATTGTTTGCATATTGTTATTCCATAAAAAGCATTTCCGCTTTGAAGAATTGGGACATATCTAATATAAATAGAATTTCAGGCCTGTTTGAGGGTTGCGTTTCACTTAAAAGCGTTTCTGATTTGAAGAATTGGGACGTTTCAAATATCACTTCTTTTGAGTATCTGTTTAAGAATTGTTCTTCACTGACAAACATTTCCGCCCTAAAATCCTGGGACATCTCCAATGTCGAGTCATTGAAAAGCATGTTTAAGCATTGTGAAGATTTGACTGATGTTTCAGACTTGAAGGATTGGGATGTAAGTAAAATAAAATCAATGGAAGGCATGTTCAAGCAATGTGATTCTCTGGTTGATGTTTCCAGCTTGTCTGAGTGGAAATTCGCCGACGATGTGGTATTGGATCATATTTTTGATGAGTGTGAGCTGCTGGAAAAGTATCCAAAATGGTTTGAAGAGGTAGCGGTTAAGAATCCTAATTTTGACCTCGAATCCCGCCGCAGGGTTGCTGAAAATCTCGATGAATCATTCTTCAAGAATACTAATTTGAATGACCTGAGCAAGGATATGCAATTTTTCATTGTTCAGTCAACTTCTAATCAGTCTCTTTTAGCTTACATTGTTGACAGGAGTGAATTCAAGGATATTTCAGGCATAGCATTAAATAAGATTGTGGATGAAGGTGTATTGAGTCAGATTGCGCTTCATGATCACAATTATGAGGTCCTTCCTTCAAGGGACAGTTCAAATCCCCTCAAGTTAAATCTATTTTTTTACAACCGTGAAAAGGCTTTCTTGAAAATCGAGAATCAGACCATGCTTGTAAACATCGCCAAGGAAAGCCAGCATACTTTAAAAAGCATTGAATATCTTAGCGAATACGTTGACAAAGAGGATATATGGGTTGATATTGCTTTAAATGCACAATCCCAGGGTGTCAGATTCTTTGCTTTCACTAAACTTCAATCCGAAGCTGCTTTTCAAAGGATTATTGAGGAGTCCTCTGATGAAAAGCTTTTAGTCATATCTCGCAAAAGAATTGACATCGAATAATTGCTAAAATCTTTTAGTCAAGTTTAAATAAGAATAACAATAAATTTTTACACAATAACTTAATGTTTTAAGTTAAATTATTTAGAGGTTAAAACTATGGTAAGTGTAAACGTAGAAGCTAAAAAAACCGTAGATGTAATGATTGAAAAAGCAGATGAATTAAACATCGCTGTTGCAACTTTAGATAATGGTGCTACTGTTATCGACTGTGGTGTAAATGTCGATGGAAGCTTTAAAGCAGGAGAACTTTATACTAAAGTTTGTCTTGGTGGACTTGCAGATGTTGGAATTTCAATTCCAGGAGATTTATCTGAAAAATTCGCACTTCCTTCAGTAAAAATTAAAACCGACTCACCTTCTATTTCAACCTTAGGTTCTCAAAAAGCTGGTTGGTCAGTATCTGTCGGCGATTTCTTTGCATTAGGTTCTGGACCTGCAAGGGCAATCTCATTAAAGCCAGCAGAAACCTATGAAGAAATCGGCTATGAAGACAAGGATGCTGATTTGGCTATCTTAACCTTGGAAGCTGATGTCTTGCCTGGTGATGAAGTCGCTCAATACATTGCTGATGAATGTAATGTTGATGTTAAAGATGTTTACTTACTTGTAGCTCCTACTTCTTCCCTTGTTGGATCCATCCAAATTGCAGGAAGAGTTGTTGAAAACGGAACTTACAAAATGTTGGAATTCATTAAATTTGACGTTACCAAAGTTAAACACGCAGCGGGTATTGCACCTATTGCACCTGTTGACCCAGACGGATTAAAGGCTATGGGTAAAACCAACGATGCAGTGCTCTTCGGTGGAAGAACTTACTACTATGTTGAATCTGAAGAAGGCGATGACATTGCGGCTGTAGCTGCTCAATTACCATCTTCTGCTGCTGACGGATATGGTAAACCATTCTTCGATGTATTTAAAGATGCAGGATTTGACTTCTATCAAATCGACAAAGGAATGTTTGCTCCTGCAGAAGTAGTAATCAATGATTTAACTACTGGTAAAATGTATAAGGAAGGATTCGTTAATGCAGAATTGCTTAAAAAGTCCTTCGGTATAGATGAATAGTTATATTCATCTTCTTTTCTTCTTTTTTTAATATCAATTTAACCTGTCCATTATTACTTTTCGCTTGATTTTTTCAATAATATTAATATAATATGGTTATAATAAATATTTACAGCTCAAATATAAGAGTGATTAATATAGAAATGGTGAAAAAATGGAAATAATGGAAATTATTCGGGAAGCTATGATTTTCCCTTCAGTTGATCTGGCAAAACTTGCAATATATATTGTATTGTCAATCATTACAGGATTTTTAACAACTATTGGAGTCGTATTTTTAGGTGTTGGAATGGCAAGCAATGCCGCATGGATTGTTGTCGGAATCATCTTATTGATTTTAGGCTTAATTGTAGCATTTATAATTATGGGATATCAGATAGGAATTATAAAGACCGGAATCGATCATGCGGAAACCGCACCTGAATTCGTTTGGAAAGCAAACATGATTACAGGTGTCAAATATTTTGTTGTAAACATCGTTTACCTCATCATTCCTGCAATCGTCTTTCTGATTGTCGGATGGGCTACAAACTTCTTTGGAATGGCCTACACAATTGTGAGCAGAATGATGCTGACATCAATGTCCTCTCCGGCCAATGCAACTATAGTCGTAAGTGATGTTGTTCCTCAGTCAATGATTTTAAGTTTCGCAACCTCATTGATGATTACAGGAGCCATTTCATTCATATTCTTTATAATCTTTTGGATTATCCAGACCATGGCGGAATCAAGACTTGCAAAAACCGATGACCTTAAAGAGGCTTTGAACATTCCTGAAGCGTTCAGGGACATTGGAAGAATAGGTTATGGAAAGGTTCTTGCAGTTGTTATCCTGATATTTGTGATAATTGCAGTCATCAATGCTGTTATAAGCGGATTGGACGGTTACATTCATGGAATACGCATTGTTTCAATTATTGTGACTCCATACCTTGTGTTCTTTGCCGCAAGGGCAACAGGATTATTATATTCTGATATAGCTTAAATTTTTTTAGGCTATCTTTTTTTTATTTTTTTTTAAATTTTACAATAAATTTTTAAATGATAATTTCTATATATTATATTATTCTATATAGAATAGATACTTCAATTATTAATATGGAGATGTATAAAATGGCTGAATTAAAAGGTACAAAAACTGAAGCAAACTTACAAGCAGCTTTTGCTGGTGAGTCTCAAGCACATACTAAATACCAATACTTTGCTGCAAAAGCAAAAGAAGAAGGTTACGTTCAAATCCACGATATTTTCATGGAAACTTCCAAAAACGAAAGAGAACACGCTAAAATCTGGTTCAAATTATTACACGATGAAGAAATTCCAGACACAATAGCAAACCTCAACGCAGCAGCAGACGGTGAAAACGAAGAATGGACTTCCATGTACAAAGAATTCGCAGAAACCGCAAAAGAAGAAGGTTTCCCAATGATTGCATTCTTATTTGAAAAAGTAGGAGCAATCGAAAAAGAACATGAAGAAAGATACAGAACCTTACTCGCAAATGTTGAAAACGATGCTGTATTCAACAAAGAAGCAGACATCGAATGGAAATGTGAAAACTGTGGATTCGTATTTTCAGGACCTAACGCACCTGAAAAATGTCCTGTATGCGGACTTCCTAAAGCACACTTCGAAGAAAGAGCTACCAACTTCAAATAAGCTCTTTAACTTTTTTTCTTTTTTTAATTTTGTGATTCAATGAACAAAATGGTCATATTTTTAATCAGACACCCTCGCCATACTGACGTATCAATAAGGGGACTGGTTGATGGAGACTACCTGTTTGACGAACAGGCGAAGGAGTATGCCGATGGGATAATCCAATATTACCAGGGAGATAACCTGAGATGGGAGTTTCCCGCAAACCAGTTCATGAAACATTCGATTAAATGGAATGCATATGAGGAACTGAAGGATTATATATCAAGCGTTGAAGAGGATTTGGCATTGAAGATTTTTGAAGGCGACCGGAATGTTGCCTATATCTCGTATGGAGATTTTAAAATAGACAGGGAAGTTCTAACCTGGTGATTTGTTACTATTCGGTAACTAAAACTATAAATATCATATGACTAATATTATACAAAAGGAGATGATAAAATGGCAGATTTAAAAGGATCTAAAACCGAAGAAAATTTAAAAGCAGCACTTGCTGGCGAATCTCAAGCACGTGTAAAATATGAATTTTATGCATCCCAAGCTAAAAAAGATGGTTACGTTGAAATTAAGGAAATTTTCCAAGAATCATCTGACAATGAAAAGGAACATGCAAAAATCTGGTTCAAATTATTGAATGGCGGAGGAGTGCCTGACACTTTAACCAACCTTGCAGATGCAGCAGCAGGTGAAAACCACGAATGGACCGTAATGTACAAAGAATTCGCAGAAACTGCACGTGAAGAAGGCTTTGATGACATTGCAGCATTATTCGATGCAGCAGGTGCAACCGAAAAGGCACACGAAGACAGATACAACGCATTGTCCGATAAAATCGAAGCAGGAAAAGTGTTCAAGAAAGATGAAGAAATCGCATGGAAATGTAACAACTGTGGATACATCCATTATGGAAAAGAAGCTCCTGAAGTTTGTCCATTATGCGATCACTCACAAGCACACTTTAGAAAACAAGATACTAGTTATATCTAGATTCTTTTTTCTTTTTTCTTTTTTTTCGTAACATTTATATTATACTACTATCTAATATCTATTAAAAAGTGATATTATGATAGAAAACAATATTTGTCTTTTAACAGACAGTTATAAGGTAACTCATCACTATTTCTATCCAAAAGGCACTGAAAAGATTTATTCATACCTTGAAAGTAGAGTAGGTGCTGAGTTTAACAAAACAATTTTTTACGGACTTCAATATATCATTAAAAAATATCTTGAGGGAAAGATAGTCACTCAGGAAAAGATTGATGAAGCGGATAACCTGATTGCCAATCATATAGGTCCGGATATCTTCAACAGGGATAGCTGGCAATATATATTGGACGAACATGACGGATATTTGCCGATTGAAATAAAGGCAGTTGCAGAAGGTACTCCGGTTGATGTGGGCAATGCACTGATGACAGTCGAAAACACTGATGATAAGTCATATTGGCTGCCTAATTACCTGGAACCTCTCCTATTGCAGGTCTGGTATCCTTCAACTGTTGCAACACTCTCTGCAGAGGTCAGAAAGCTGTGCAATTTCTATCTTGAAGTGACAGGATCTGTAAAGGATAATCTTGATTTCATGCTTCATGATTTCGGATACAGGGGAGCGACTTCCACCGAATCATCAATGCTTTCAGGATCCGCCCATCTGCTCAGCTTTTCAGGAACCGATACCATTGCGGCATTGACAATTCCTGAAAACTATTACAATGACTCAAACTTATACGGATTTTCAGTCCAGGCAACAGAACACAGCGTCATGACCTCTTTAGGTCCGGAGGGTGAAATTTCACAGATTCTTAATGTCATAGATAATGCAAAGGATGGAGTCCTGTCATTGGTTATAGATTCATACAACTACAGGAACTTCCTCGAGGAAGCCGGAAAATCAGGAACAGAACTGAATGAGGCCATCTTGAATTTCCTGGACGGCGAAGATAACAAGGTCGTGTTCAGACCTGATAGCGGGGAGCCTGTATCAACAACCATTGACTGTCTGAATCTGCTCTCCGAGGGATTTGGAAGCCATTTGACCGACAAGGGATATAAGGTATTCGACCTCAACATCGGACTTCTGTGGGGTGACGGTCTGAACTATCAGAAAATCCGTGATATTCTCTTTGCCATGAAATCTGCCGGTTGGGCAGCGCAGAACATCATATTCGGTATGGGAGGGGGACTGCACACTGCAGTCAATCGTGACACCCAAAGAAATGCCTTTAAATGTTCCGCCCAATTTCGTGACGGCATATGGCATGACATATTCAAAAACCCACTTGATTCAAGTAAGAAATCAAAGACCGGAAGATTTAAGTTAATAAGAGAAAATAATTCATTCAAAACAGTTTCAATTGATAGCGAAGGCGATGATTATTTGCAGACAGTCTTTAGGGATGGCGAACTGATGATTGATGATACATTTGCAGATATCAAGCAAAGGGCATTGAAATATTCAAATTTTTTATAGGGTGATAATATGTGTACTGCAAGCAATTACATAACTGATGACCATTATTTTGGTCGTAACTTTGACTATGAGATATCATACAATGAAAGGGTTACAATAACTCCAAGAAACTTTGAATTCGAGTTCAGGAAAATCGATTCAATAAAAAACCATTATGCAATAATTGGAATAGCCGCAGGAATTGACGGATATCCATTGTATTATGATGCATGCAATGAAAAGGGACTTGCCATTGCAGGTCTGAACTTTGCCGGAAATGCGGTCTACAGGGAATTTGAGGAAGACATGGTCAATATCACTCCATTCGAGCTGATCCCTTATCTTCTTGGAACATGTTCCAGCGTTGCTGAAGCACGTGATGCATTGGGCAAAATCAATCTCGTTAACATCAACTTTGCCGATGAGCTTCCACTGTCTCCGCTTCACTGGATGATTTCCGATGAGATTGAAGCGATAGTGGTTGAGCCGCTGGCAGACGGCCTGAAGGTCTATGACAATCCGGTTGGGGTCCTGACTAACAACCCTCCTTTCGATAAGCAGCTGTTTTACCTGAACAACTATAGGGGTTTGTCAAACAAAAATCCTGAAAACACATTCGGCGTTGATCTGGAAGAGTATTCAAGAGGAATGGGTGCAATCGGACTTCCGGGGGATTTGTCTTCAGCCTCAAGATTTGCAAAGGTGGCGTTCACCCGTGCTAATTCATACTCCGATAGCGATGAGGCAAGCAGTGTGGGCCAGTTTTTCCATATACTTGGCTCTGTAGAGCAGCAGAATGGCTGCACTTTCATAGACGACCCTGATTTGTATGAGTATACCATATATACTTCATGCTACAACACAAACAAGGCAATCCTGTATTACAGGACATATCATAATTCACAAATCACTGCTGTCGATTTGAACAGTGAGGATTTGGATTCATCCGAATTGATAAATTATCTTTTAATTAATGAAGAGCAATTTAACTTCATTAATTAAATTTTTCCTTTTTTTTCTAAACAAGTATTTATATTATTAAAGCCAAATATAGGAATATTATAAATCGTTTCACGATTTTCACATGTTTAAATTGTTGAACGGAGGAAATGGCTTGAAAAATTATAAAATAATTGCATTATTTTCATTATTGTGTCTGTTGATTCTGATACCTGCAACATATGCTATGGACAACCAGACAGCTTTGGAAGTAAGTGATGAGGGTAATGTGACAAGTGCAGAGTATTATTTCGACGCTAATGTCGAGAATGATACTGGAGACGGGTCTCAGGACGATCCATACAGGAATCTTACATCATATAGGGTTAAGGATAATTCCATAATCTATCTAAATGACGGGGAATACCATTTGGATTCCATGATTAATAGTAGAAACCTGACTGTCATAGGTCATAATCCTCTAAACACTGTAATTACATATAATAATAATGTAGGTTTTGCTGCTGTCAGTTCACTTACTCTTAGGAATCTGACTTTGGTTAGCCTCGCCGTTTCCGACGATTCAAGTGCAGTCATCACTGCTGAAAATGTAATTTTCAGTGATTCAACAATAGGATCAGTAATTACCACTTCAAATAGCCGTGTATATCTTGATAACTGTACCTTTTCGAATAATCACGCTACCTCTGGCGGTGCAATAAACATAAACAGGGGCAGTTTGGAAATCGTTGACTCATTATTCATGAACAATTACGCCGAAAGGTATGGTGGAGCAATTTATCTTCGTGAAGCTAATTTCATCGGCAAAAATGTGGCATTAATCAATTCAACATCCATAATGGGTGGAGCGGTAACCTCAGTGTATACAAATCTGAACCTGGCCAATGTTACCTCCAGAAATAACCATGCAAGGTATAGTGGAGGTGCAATTTATGCGCTTTTCGGTTCTCTTTCCATTAACAACTCCATTTTCATCAATAATTCCGCAAAAGACGGTGGAGCTTTATTTGTTGATGAGGTAAATGATTTCATTCCATTCAATAACAGTTTCACTGATAATTCTGCAGTAAGCATTGCGGGTGCGGTCTACTCAGCAATCAGCAGAAATCTGAATCATGGTTCCGTTCTCAATGAGTCCCTAATGAATTTATTTTTCAACAATACTGCAAGCCTTGAAAATGATGTTTATGAATGTGAAGCGATTAATCTTAACTATAACTCTTCTCAAAATTACATGATTATACGCTCCGGACCGGAATATGATTCTGATTTGCCTGCAAGATATGATTTGAGGCAATATTATTTGGTCACTCCTGTTAAGGACCAGGGATCCAATGGAAACTGCTGGGCATTTGCCTCATTGGCTTCACTTGAATCATGCATCCTCAAGGCAACCGGAGCCGCTTATGATCTCTCCGAAGAGAATATGAAGGATTTGATGGCTAAGTTTTCAAGCTATGGATGGCAAATGGATACAAACACCGGAGGATATGACCGTATGGGTCATGCTTATCTTACAAGCTGGCTTGGACCTGTCAATGAAACTCAGGACAGGTATATCATAGGAGAGGTATTGTCTCCAGTCTTGAACAGCATTTTCCATGTTCAAAACATTCTGTTCTTAGAGAGAACCAGCTATACAGATAATGATGAAATCAAAAGGGCAATAATGAGCTATGGTGCTGTTTCAACAAGCATTCACTGGTATCAATCTTCCGATGGAGCTGATGTGTACAGAAATGGAAAGAATATATATTGGAACAGGTTTGACAAGGGGGCAAACCATGCCGTGGCCATTGTCGGATGGGATGACAATTATTCAAAAAACAACTTCAAAACAACCCCTCCAGGCGACGGCGCCTGGATAATCAAGAACAGTTGGGGCTTGGCTTATGGTAGTGAAGAGGGATATTATTATGTTTCATATTACGACACATCCCTGGCTCCTTTAAACGATCCTTACAACACATATGTTTTCCTGTTCAATGAGTCAATAAAATATGACAAAAATTACCAGTATGACGTCAGCGGAAGGACAGATTTCTTTTTAAACAAATCTAATACAGTCTGGTACAAAAACGTATTCACTGCAACTGACAATGAATTATTATCTGCAGTTTCAACTTATTTTGAAAAGAACACTGATTGGGAGCTGTCAATATATGTTAATGATGTTTTAAGGCATGTCCAATCAGGCACTGCAACTCCTAGCTATTCGACAATCGAATTGAGCAGCTTCATTCCGCTTAATCTTGGAGATGTCTTTGAGGTCGTATTCAAGATAACCGTTGACAAGGAAGCAAGCGTTCCTATTTCCGAAAACATAATTGCAAGCGGCGTCCCGATAAACAAGCAGCTCTTCTATGAAAACATTTCATTCATAAGCTATGACGGTGAAAACTGGACTGATTTCTACGGTTTAGAATGGGCATATTCATCCCATTCCTATGCAACACAGGTGGCCTGCATAAAGGCATTTACAATATTGAGTGAGGTCAACACAACCACTAATCTCTCCGTCAATGTCACTGACCTATATGAAATCCAAGCTCAGGTCTTAAATCAATATGGTCTTCCAGTAGTCGGAGGAAATGTCACATTCAGTGTTAACGCAAATGATTATGTTGTTCCTGTTGTCAATGGATTGGCTACACTAAAAATACCTTTGAGTTTCAACGAGTATCACATTTTAGCAGTGTATGATAATGTAGGTTACATCTCATCACAGGATACACTCGAATTCAATGCGTCATTGATTAATACCAGAATTTCCTTGGAAATAAATGAGCATAACCCTATTAACATCACTGCACATGTTGTTAATGATTATGGACATGCCATAAAGTATGGTAATGTAACATTCACTATTGATGATGTTCCATATACAATTGGCATTACCAACGGTACTGCATCACTTATTAAAGTGCTCACAATAGGTAAACATAATGTTTCAGCTGTTTTCAATTCAGTTTACTCTTATAATTCTTCAAGCACTTTCCGGGCGTTTGATGTTAGTTTTATAGATTCTAATATCACATTGACAATCGATAATGAGTATAATCCTGTTGTCATTACTGCTAATGTCACCGACCAATACGGCAATCCTATAAACATGGGCAATGTCACTTTTATTGTTGATCAAACACCATATGTTGTTGATGTGGTTAACGGCATAGCTCGATTGAATTATTGCTTTAAGAATTTAGGTTTAAATAATGTCTACGTAACCTTTAATGGAATGGAGAATTATTATAGTACATCAGATTCATCATCAAATGTTACTGTAAAGACCACTGTACTGTCAAGTGATGCTACAAAAACATATAATTCCAAATATTCCTTCACTTTATTGGATAATTATGGCAATCCATTAGATAACAGAACAGTTTTAGTCACAATCGGATCCAAAAACTATGAGATTATCACTGATAAAAATGGTGTAGGCAATGTTGTTATCACATTAAGTCCCGCTGTCTATTCAGTTGAAATCACAAACCCTCTTAATGGGGAGGTTAAAGTTCAATCAATCAAGGTCGTCAAAAGAATAACTGAAAATAAGGATTTGACAGTCTATTACGGTGCCGGAAAATACTTCAAGGTCAGAGTGTTCGATGATGATGGAAATGTCGCCAAAAATGTTAAGGTGACATTCACAATAAACAATAAGAAGTACACAAGGACAACTGACAATAACGGTTATGCATCATTTAAAGTCGCATTGAATCCTGCAAAATACACCATAACAGCGGAATATAAGGGATTCAAGGTATCAAATAAAATTATGGTCAAATCAACTATTGTCACCAAAAACATCAAGGTCAAGAAGGGAAAGACCATCAAGTTCACAGCCAAATTGTTAAACAATAAGGGTAAAATCCTTAAATATAAGAAAATCACATTCAAGTTCAAGGGCAAAACCTACAAGGTCAAGACAAATAAGAAAGGTATTGCCACATTAAAGATTACTAAAAAATACAAAATTGGAAAATACACAATTACAACCAGCTATGGCAAGTTGAGTGTCAAGAATACAGTCAAAATTAAAAAATAGGTGATTTTGTGTTTAAAAACAGATTATTGCTATTGCTTTCAATAGTTTTAATTTTATTGCTTATCATTCCATCCGTTTTTGGGGCGGATAATAATACGTTCAGTTTGGACTCCACTCTGAACAATCAAACTCTTTCTAGCGATGTCTACTTTGACAGCAATGCCACAAATGACCATGGGCAGGGAACGGCTGACGATCCCTATAAGGAATTGAGGGACGGCAGGATTCTTGATGATTCCGTGATTCATCTTAAGGACGGGGAATATGAATTTTCACAGGCTAATTCCCATAAAAACATTTCAATAATCGGTCAGGATGTCACCAAAACAATCATCAGGGGTAACGGAGGAACGCTGAGTGTAACTGACCGTTTTGTTCTGGCAAATGTCACCATATGTAATTTGAGCATATTGAATCAGGGAAATCTTGTTGCTTCAAATGTAATCTTTGAAAACTCCACTGCAGCAAAGAAAGGCGGTTATGGAAACAGCTTAGGGGGAGCCGTATACTGCGTTAACGAGAATAATAATGCATATCTGACAAACTGCACATTCATCAACAACTATGCTGGCTGCGGCGGAGCCATCTATGTGACTGGAGGAATTCTCGAAATCACAGATTGTGTTTTCATCAACAACACAGCTTTTAATTATGGAGGTGCCATTGCAGCGGAGCCAAAATATTCCAAAGGTCCTAGGCTGACAGTTAATCGTTCCAAGTTCATCAATGACACTTCACTTAAGGATGCCGGAGGCGCCGCCTACATCAAATCCGGAACATTTACAGGGGAGGATTTAGACATTTCCCAGTGCGGAGCCACTTTCGGAGGCGCTTTTGCTCTTTTAAAATCATATGCCAAATTGAGCAACGTTCATGCTTTTAATAACTCTGCAATATATGAGGGCGGAGTCATCTATCAGATTTATGGAAATCTGACAGTCAACAATTCGCAGTTAAGCAAAAACCATGCCAGAAATGGAGGTGGCCTCTTCGCAGATGATTCAAATCTTTTGAATGTGATAAACGTTTCATTCATAAGCAATTCGGCAACAATGCTTGGAGGGGCATTCTATTCCCTGACAAATGACAATTCCGATTTCAGGAATCTCACCTACATCAACAATACTGCCCTTGAGTATGCCGACCTCTACATGCAGGAAAACATGACTGCAGTATTTTTAACAGGAAACTATACTTTGTACAATCATGTATTGGATGATTCTCCGCTTCCTGGTCGTTACAGCTCTATAGATGAAGGCTATGTGACTCCTGCAAAAAATCAGCAGGATGGAGGCAATTGCTGGGCGTTTTGTGCAATTGCAACTCTTGAATCAGCAATATTGAAGGCTTCAGGAGATGCATTTGACCTGTCTGAAGAGAACATGAAGAATCTGGCAGCCCTATACTCCCATTATGGCTGGTCAATGGAAACCAATGAGGGAGGCTATGATGACATGGCATTCGGTTATCTTACCGGCTGGCTGGGTCCCGTTCCTGATGCTTATGACGGATACACAGGATTTACAGTATTGTCCCCTATGCTAGATGGCATAATGCATGTTCAGAATATACTGTATTTGGGAAGGTCAAGCTATTCCGATAATAATGAGGTTAAAAGAGCCATCAGGGATTATGGTGCGGTATACGCTCCCATTTACATGACACCCTATTATGACTCTACAGCCAAAGAGTATGTGCAATACTATAGGGGAACCCATCTGTGCGACCATGCTGTTTCGCTGGTCGGCTGGGATGACAACTTTCAGATTTCCGGAGCCCCCGGCAAAGGCGCATGGATAGCCAAGAACAGCTGGGGCAATGGCTGGGGCAATAATGGTTACTTTTACGTTTCATATTTCGATAGCTCCTGCCTTAAACCTGGTTCAAATATTGCAGGATATGCTTTCATATTCAATGACACAATGAAATACGATAAGAACTACCAGTACGATATAGCCAAAACAGATTACTTCTTCAACACCACAAAGACAGTCTGGTACAAGAATATCTTCACCGCAACCGACAGCGAATTCCTGGCGGCGGTTTCAACCTACTTTGAAAAAAGCACCGATTGGGAGCTGAGCATTAAGGTGAATGACGGCTTGAAGCTGACAAAGTCAGGAAATTCTCATGCGGGCTACTTCACTTTCGACCTTGGCCAGCTGATACCGTTGAATGAGGGGGACGTTTTTGAAATAATGTTTAAAATCACAGTCAATGGCGATGCGGGCGTTCCGATTTCTGAAGTTGTAAGCCTGAACAATCGTTTTTACAGGCAAAACATCTCATTCATCAGCTATGACGGTCAGGTCTGGAGAGACATTTTTAATATATCCTGGGAATATCCCGACCATGTCTATGACTCTCAGGTTGCATGCATCAAGGCATTCACCATCCTGAATCCGATTAACGCCACAATAGCGCTGACTTATGAAAACAAGACACCCGACAGGATAACAATCGTTGCAAATGTCCTCAATCAATGGGGATATCCTGTCAGTTCAGGCAATTTGAACTTTAGAATCGGCGATGAGACATATGTCCTGAAGATAACCAACGGTGTCGCCAAAAGGGAGATTAATCTCGAATCCGCAAATGTCACAGTCGAGTTTGATGAGGTGGGATATAATCCCGTCATGGCTCAAGTCGAGTTAAGAAATCCTCTGCTCAACACTTACATGACATTGAACGTTACAGGTGAGCATAATCCTGTAAACATCACTGCAAACATTGTGGATGAATACAGCAACCCTGTCAAATCCGGAATAGTCGTTTTTGATATCAACGGTAAAATGTATAGTGTGGTTGTGGCAAACGGAACAGCCAAACTGGAAAACATTGAAATATATCCATTAGAATCCATAATTCATGCCCAATACACTGACATCTTCCATTACAATTCATCCAATGCGGATAAATCAATAGAGCTGTCCCTAATCAATACAATAGTTTATCTTGACATAACCTCCAATGAGTTTAACAATCCGGTAAACGTCGTTGCACATATTCTTGATTCAAACGGCAATCCGGTAACAATCGGAAAAGTTGAATTCAACATGGCGGGAGAATCATTTGTTGTGGATGTGGCAGATGGAATGGCAAGCATTGACTATACCTTCCCTCAAGCTGGCGACAACAGTGTTAGCGCAGCATTCAGGGGAAACGCCATCTACAATTCATCCGTCAACAGCACCAGTCTGGATGTTTCAAAAATGAAAGTTAACCTGTCTTTTGACATTTCAGTTGATGAATTGGAGGCTCATTTTACTGTCGGAATTAGGAATTCCACCCGTGATTTCAGCATACACTTCAAAGTCAATGGAACAGACTACAACTATGAAATCACCAAATCATCTGCCAAAGGATCTCTGACACTTGTGCTTAATAACCTCAAAAGCGGTTCCTATAGTTATGCCATAAGTTTGGTAAGCCAGATTTATGAAGCGGATGACTTGGAGGGAACATTTGGCATAATCCATCAGAATACTCAAGTCATCGCATCTGATGCCTCACTATATTACAATGGAGCTTATTCCATCACTCTAAAGGATGAATCAGGCAAGGTTATTGCATCTCGGGATGTATATTTGACCATTAATGGCCAGACAATCAAAAAGAGAACCAACGGTCAGGGAATTGCCGTTTTCAATATTGCAGCTCCAATTGGAAGCCATCAGGCAAAGGTCAGTTTCATCGGTGATGACGAGTACATAAAGTCATCAAAAACAGTTTCTATCACTGTCAAATCAACAGTTGAATTCAAAAAAGCTACATATGCCCTTAACTCCAAATATTCAGCTACATTAAGGGATTCAAATGGCAATCCGTTAAGGAATAAGGTGGTTCAAATCATCTTCAACGGTGTTGGCCATAATCTCAACAGTGACTCAAACGGACAGATTTCACTGAACATTAATCTGAAGCCTGGAACATACACTGTTAAAGTCACAAATCCTCTCACCGGCGAGGTCAGGACCCAAAAGATCACTGTAGTCAAAAGGATAACTCAAAACAAGGATTTGACAATGTATTACGGTGCAGGCAAGGTATATAAGGTTAAGGTTGTCGGAGATTATGGAAAGGCAGTCAAAAAGCTCAAGGTGACTTTCAAAATCAACGGCAAGAAGCACTATGCCTACACTGATAAGAATGGATATGCTTCCCTGAAGATTTCTCAAAAACCTGGAAAATATACTATTTATGTGGAATACAAGGGCTTTAAAGTGTCAAATAGGATTACCGTCAAATCAACAATAGTGACCAAGGACATCAAGGTCAAGAAATCAAAAGCCATCAAGTTCAAGGCAAAGCTTCTCAACTCCAAGGGCAAAGTCCTGAAATACAAGAAAATAAAGTTCTATTTCAAGGGAAAAACCTATAAGGTCAAGACAAATAAGAAGGGAATTGCAATTTTAAAAATCAATAAAAAATACAAAAGGGGAAAATACACAATAGTTTCCAAGTATGGAACACTTAAAATAAAAAATAAGATAAGGATAGTATGATCCTTATTTGTTAGCTTTGATTAGCTGGCGTGCCGCCTTTATGTCTGTATTGTAGATGTGTCCGGAAGTTGAGTGGTAGTGCACTCCTCCGAAGTTTAATTTTTCACCAACGATTTCCTTGTTGACTTCCTCTTTCATCTTAATGCCCAAATAGGTAATGAAAAACATGTTTGAGTAGAACGCTCCGAAAATGTCGTTGCTTCTGAAGATGCAGTGGATTGTCAGTTCATTGTCACGGACAAGGCATTGAAGGAACTGAAGGCATGGAATGTCTTCCTCTTCGGCATCTTCCACTGGGTTGATTGTAACTGCCACTGCACGGTTTGAACCTGTTGCATTCAGAATTCTCTTTTTCATGGTTTCAAACTGGTCAACATCAAAATGAGCGAAGATACGATTAGGATAGGTATATACGAATCCTTGGGTGTTGTTGATGATTGCAGGGTCATCCACAGATTGCACATAGTTGTATAAAGCATCGCTTTTGATTGGGTTTCCTTCCATATCGAATTTGCCTGCCTTGATATCATCCAACATCATGTCTGTAGTGTAGTTTTGGTATTTTGCCCTGAACTTTAGGTTGAGGGGGTCGTCGATTATATAGAAATTTCCAAGGCTTTCCAACAAGTGATGATTGGAGTCCTTATATGTTTCCTTTCCGGTCTTTAGGATTTTATCGACAAAATCCAGATAACATTGATTAATTGATAACATAATAAAACAGTCCTTTTTAAATTATATTTAACTATGTTTCGCATAATATATATTTTTAATTAATCATCGATATTTTAAATATTCAGTTATTCTTATTTTTCATGAATGTATCTTGCTTTTTAAAAATTAAGTTGAGGGCATATTCAACTATTTGTGGATATGCACTAAAAATGTAAAGTTTATATAACATATTATACATAAATATATGTACTATATTTTTGTCGTGTATAGTTTACAAATCTAAAAGGGGGTGAAAACGAGTGAAAAAAGCGACGAATTTGATAATATTATCCATATTTTGTGTTTTGATGTCTATGGCTGCGGTCTGTGCAAATGAAAATGCCACTTTTGACGATGCATTAAGTCTTGACGATACTGCAAACGATACCATTGCTGCTGATCCTGAAACTCAAACCTTTGATGATTTGTCCGAATTGATTAATGGTACTGATGATGTTATTGAATTAAAGGACGATTATAAGTATTCTTCTACGGATTCTGTTGCTAAGGGTGGAATTGTCATTGACAGACCTATAACTATTAATGGTAATGGCCACACTATTGACGCTTCAAATTCTGTTAGGATATTTATCGTAAATTCATCCAACGTTATTTTGAACAACATTAATTTCATCAATGGAAAGGCATCATCAGCTGGAGCAATTGGAGCAAATGAATTCGAAAACTTTACAATAAACAACTGTAATTTCTCAAATTGTTCTGCAGGTTCTGGAGGAGCTGTTTTAAGCAATGCAGATTATACTAAAATAACCAATTGTAACTTCAATGACAATCATGCAGACACTTCAGGCGGTGCGGTGCTTGTCAGAGGTAAGGGAAGTGTAATAGATAATTCCCGTTTCACTTCAAATGATGCCTGGACTACCAACCGAGGGCATGGTGGTGCAGTTTACTTTTCTGGGGCTGATGGATTGATAAACAATACCGTTTTTGATTCTAATAAAGGCCGTGCAAGTGGTGGAGCATTATATGTAGGGGGAGCTAGATTAAAAATCAACAACGCTTCATTTGTCAATAATTCAGGTACATATGGTGGTTCAATTTTTTCAGGAGCTTCCTATACAACAGTAGTTCATTCGACTTTTGAGGAGAATGAGGCTGAAGCTTACGGAGGTGCGATATATTTCTATTGGAACTATTATTCAACTGTTAAGAACAGTAAATTTACGTCAAATAGAGTAACAGGCCCTACAGGAGGTGCAATATACTCAGACGGTTACTATGATTTATATGAAAACGTTACCTTTGAAAATAATCAAGCGGAGTATGCAGGTGGTGCTCTTGCATTGATGGGTGTTCCAAATGCTAAAGTCAATGACTGTTACTTTGATTCCAATAAATGTAATCACCTCGGTGGAGGAGTCTATACAACCTCAGGCAGAGGATGCGAGATAAACAATTCCACATTTGTCAACTGTTATGCAGCATCAGGTGCGGGAGTGTATATGGTTTACTCAGATACTAATCCGAACAGTTATTCCAACGGACACATCAGAGATTCAAGGTTCTACAACAACACCGCCCGTTATGGAGGTGCTGGTGTCACTGCAACATCACATGCAACAATTGAAAATTCAGAATTCAAAGATAATACTGCAGGAAATTATGGTGGTGCAGTTAGCTTGACCCATGCGAGTATGATCAATTCCACTCTTGAGAACAACAGCGCCATATTTGGTGGGGCTGCATATATCCATGATTCAGATATCATTAACTCAACATTCGCTGACAATTCAGCACAAATCGGAAATGCAATCTATATTCTGAATTCATCAAGTCTTAGGGGCAATGATGTATCAGATGATGATGTATTCCTATATGACGATGACTTCCCTGGCAATGTGGTAGGTAATCAACACAATATTCGCGGATTGATGGAAACAGACCAAGGCTATTTCGCATACTGTTCAGAAAAATATAACTTAAGTCCATATAATGGGGTCTATGACGGTTCTATGGAGAAACTTAAAAATTCAATCAACCATCAGTCTATTGGAGATTATCTTAAAATCCTGATATACTATTATGTTGACAATTTCGAGGATTTGCATGATTATGACTTCTCCAATTATGTATGGGCATTCACTGACGGGGAATATTGGAATTCAGACGACCCTGTTGTACGTGAAGTAATAAGGTTATACGATTCTGGACTCAGAGTATCCACCGAAAACGGATGCAAAGTGCTGCCTAACGGCACTCTCATGTATTTCAATTTCTCATCATTGGTTACACCGTCAGGTGAGCAGAACCTGTTCCTTTTCAAGTTCTCCTATGAGGATGTCCTCAATGAAACCTTGACAAAGGAGGCATTGATAAACAAAACCGTTTATCTTGGAGATACTGTTGAATACAGGATTGTAATCAACAACAAGGGTTCATCTCCGGTTTATGGAAATTGGGTTGAGGATAAGGATTACTCTGAAGGTTTGGTTTATAAAACCTGGAGGTCTGAAGTCGGAAACTGGACTTTCAACGAAGAGACCGGCCGCTGGACTTTGGATGTTCTTGAACCTGGCCAATCAGCGTCAATTATCATAACATTCGGTGTGACCTTGGAAGGTTTGCTCTACAATAACGCTACCTCCGGTCTGGGTGTGGTCAATGTTTCAACAAGCGGTGATGGGTTCACAGCATACGTCAAAAATATGACAGTTGAAAAGAAAACATTGACTCCGCAGGTAAATGTTGGCGATTTGGCAGAATTTGAAATAGTTGTCACAAACACAGGTGATGTGGATTTGGATAACGTTTTCGTCTGTGAAAGCGAATACGATTCAGGGCTTGATTATGTTGATTTCGTTTCAGAGGTGGGAACCTGGAAGCATAGCATAAATGAAGATGGTAAGCATGTGTTTACCCTGTCCGAAGTTCTTGAAGTGGATGATTCTGCCAGTTTCAGAGTCCTATTTACAACCATTAAAGTTGGAAACTTTTCAAACACTGTTACATCAGGTTATAACAATACCACTCTTTCAAATTCTACAAATACAACTGATGTTATAGGCAATGAGACTCCAACAGCTTCTGGTAATGAAAACAATGAAACAGAAGAGGACATTGTTGAGGACACTCCTGAGGGAACCGATGAGGAAACTTCTGTGGAATCTCCTGAGGAAATAGATGATGAAACTCACGATGAAACTACTGATGGTAAGAAGGAATCTGAAATCCATGAAAGCACTGTTGTTGAGGATAATCAAAATGCAGTTTCAAAACATATTGTGGATGAGAAAGCTACTGGAAATCCAATAGCGGCTTTGTTGTTGGCCCTGATATTGATACCTATTAGAAGATTTAAAAAATAAATCTTCTACTTTTTTTTATTTTTTGATATAGATTGACCTGTTCAAACTATTAATGTTTAAACTATCTTTTAAAAATTCAGCAGATGGATTCCATTATTTTTATTGAATTACTTTAAACATCAATTTAATCGAATCTCTTTTTAATTATATTGCAGGTGATGGAAGTCGGTTTTACTATTCAATTTTTTTGATGAGTTTTGCTGGTACGCCGCCAACTATGCTTTTGGCATCAACGTCTTTGGTGACAACCGCTCCGGCTGCAACGATGGCACCTTCGCCAATTGTTACTCCCGGTAAGATTGTGGCATTTGAGCCTATCCAGACCTTGTTCTTGATATGTATCGGGCTTGGATGCAGTTCAGCTCTCTTTTCAATCTCAAAATCATGATTCAATGTTAAAAGGCAAACGTTATGACCAATCAAAACGTCATTGCCGATGTATATTCCACCCTGGTCCTGCATGGTGCAGTTGGAATTGATGAATACGTTTTCGCCGATATGTATGTTTTTTCCGCAATCTGTATGGAACGGGGGAATGAGATTCAATGTTTTGTTAACTTCCTGTCCGGTCAGCTCGGCCATTATCTCTTGAATTTCCTCTTCAGTGTGGTACTCACAGTTCAGCTTCATCTTGATTCTTGTTGCTTCCCTGAGGAATTCATCACATAACTCCTGAGCTTCTGAGGGGAAATGAATTGTTTTTCCACTATTTACATGTTCTAAAAATTCTTCTAAATCCATATTGTATTATTTATATTACTCAATTTTTAATCCTTACTAATTCCGGTGAAAATATTTATCATAATTATGCAAGAATATCCTCAACTTCTGTAAAGTTGGGAATGAATATGTCGGAAGGCTACTTGAATACAGCAGCAAGCAGCAGGAATAATCAAATAAAAAAGAGGGAGGTAAAATATCAGCTTGTATATTTTACCATCAGACTGAAGAGATCCTTTGTCCAGTCTGTTGAATTCTGTGCGGTTATGTTTTCGGGAATCTCATATACGAATGTCGGATAGCCTGCCTTTGCAATCGGGCATGAGACAAGCTGTGCTGAAGTTGAATTGTATGACTCGTTGCCTGTTCTCGGATAGTATCCGAAATCGCTTGTTGCATGGATTTTTTTGGCTATTTCCACTGAAGCATCATCCATTTCGGGAGTGGCAAGATAGTATCCCTCGCCATAGTCCTCTATATGCGAATGGCTGATTATCACGCAGTTCGCATTGGATCTTGTCACGTCGGGGTTAACATAGTCATGAACAAGCTTTTCCCCGTTCGCCCTTCCCTTGTCATAATCGTCGGCGTCTTTAGTGACATTGACCTGATAATGTATGAAATTGACTTTGGAATGTTCATTGGCATATTCCCTGGCCGCTTTGATTTCAGGGTCTATTGAAAGCTTTTCACGTGGATGGATTCCGGTAATCAATGCGATTGTCTCTTCGGAAGTTTGGCATCCGTATATTATTCTTTCAACACTTCCCAAATCGTTCTTTGCAAGTACCCTATAGGGGGTGTGCTGCTTTTGATATTCCTCAAAGGCGATTGCCCCTCCAAGGGCCAATAAAATTAGAAAAATGAGAATGATTTTTGTTCTTCTTTTCAAAGTTTCACCTTGTAATTAGATTTTCATTTAGTAATTTAAATAGTTTTTCGGTGAATTTCGCAAATCTAAAAAAGAATAAGGCCAGATTGCTCCAACCTTATCCGCCAATTTTAATTTTCTCATCGACTAATATGTTTCTCATAATTCATCGTAAAGAATGGGGAAAATTCTTTACGTTATAGTGTTTGTACTCGAAGTATTTATTATTTTTCTTTGTTTTTAGGCTAATTTCACTGCTTAAAGGCAATTTTACAAAATTAAAACCTTTGAATTTAAATATTATGCTTTTTTCACTGCAGTTTCACGGGACAAGAACAATTTTTTCCCCATAAATCCAATGATTTTTTTTGAATGAACAATTACTTTTTTCAAATTAATCTCCATAAAATTAAATAAACTATCAATTTTAGGATACTTTTAAATATATTATAAAATATAATTATTAATACTTAAATCTTTTAAGTGACAATTCAAAAATGAGTGAAAAATATGACAAACGAAGACTTTGCAAAAAAGATAAAAGACATTAGAGAAAGACAAGACATGTCAATTGAAGACCTGGCCGAGAGAAGCGGCGTAAAGCTTGAAGTATTACAGGCTATGGAAGCGGGAGAAGTTATTCCGTCCCTCACCCCATTAACAAAAATGGCAAGGGCATTAGGAGTAAGGCTCGGTACATTCCTGGACGACACTCCTGAACTCGGACCGGTAATTACAAGAGGCGGCGTAACCGAAAACTCACTTTACTTCTCAGGAAGGGAAGACGTGACCAACGCAACCAACCTTGAGTTCCACTCACTGGGCGCAGGTAAGATTGACAGAAACATAGATCCTTTCTTAATCGACATCGAGTTTGAGGAAGGCGAGAAGGAACTGTCCTCCCACGAAGGAGAAGAGTTCATCTATGTTCTCGAAGGGGAAATCGAAGTAATCTATGGAAAGGACACATTCACCATAGGGGAAGGCGACACAATATTCTATGACTCAGTTGTGCCTCACCACCTGCACGCAAGCGGCAACGACAAGGCAAGGATACTTGCTGTGCTCTACACTCCATACTAAATTAATAAGGGGCTTTGATAATATGTTTGAAATATCACAAATGACAAAGGATAATGCTGTAATTAAATTTTTCACTCGTGATTTGGGATTGTTGCGTTTGCAGAACTATTATTTGAGCCAGAATTTGTTGAATTAAAAAAATTAAGGAGTTATTATTATGAGTGAATTATTTACAGAATTGCCGATTGGAAAATTTTTCGAGGAAATGGTTGAAAAGCAGCCGGATCATGAATTTATGGTTTATCCGGACAGAAACTTAAGGTTTACATACAAGGAATTTAATGAAAGGGTTGACAATTTAGCTAAAGGAATGCTTGCTATTGGAATTGAACACGGAGACCGTGTTGGAATATGGGCAAAGAATGTTCCTGAATGGCTTACATACATGTTTGCAACAGCAAGGATAGGCGCAACTATAGTGACAGTCAACACTGCCTATCAGGCACATGAGCTTGAATATGTATTGCAGCAGTCCGAAATGAAAGCATTGGCCATGACTGACGGATTCAGGGACACCAGCTATTTTGACATCATAAACGAACTTGTCCCTGAACTCAAGAGTTGTGCAAGAGGACATCTTGTGGCTGAAAAATTCCCATTCCTGAAGTTCATTTTCCATGTCGGTCAGGAAAAGCACCGGGGAATGTATAATACCAACGAGCTGATCCTTTTAGGCATGAACTATGACGATGACGAATTCCAGAAGGTAAAGGATGCCGTTACTCAGCATGACGTAATCAATATGCAGTATACCTCCGGAACAGAAGGATTTCCGAAGGGAGTTATGCTTACCAGCCGTAACATTTTAAATGACGGCTATTACATTGGGGAAAACATGAACTACACCGAAAAGGACAGGTTGCTCCTGCAGGTGCCGCTGTTCCACTGTTTCGGAACAGTTTTAGGTGTGATGGCGGTTATCAGCCACGGCTCAACCATGGTTGTTCTTGAGGAATACGACCCATTGCTTGCGATATCCTCAATTCAGAAGGAAAAGTGCACATCAATCTATGGCGTTCCTACAATGTTTATCGGAATGATGAACCATCCTATGTTTGAAATGTTTGACATGAGCTCACTTAGAACAGGAATCATGGCAGGTTCCACATGTCCTGTTGAAACCATGAAGGATGCAATCAACAAGATGAACATGACCGAAATTACCAGCGTATATGGCCTTACCGAAGCGGGCCCTGGATTTACACAGACCAATGCTGCCGATTCATTCGAGAAGAAAATCAACACCGTTGGCCGAAAGTTCCCTCATATCGAAGTCAAAATCGTTGATCCCGAAACAGGTGAGGAACTGGGTCCGGGAGAAACCGGTGAGATAATGTGCAGGGGATTCAACGTCATGAAGGGATACTACAACATGCCTGAAAAGACCGCAGAGACAATCGAGCCTGACGGATGGCTTCACTCAGGAGACCTTGCAACAGTCGACGAGGACGGATACTACTCCATTGTGGGCCGTATCAAGGACATGATTATCCGTGGTGGAGAAAACATTTATCCACGTGAAATCGAGGAATTCCTATTCACCCATGAATGCGTACAGGACGTGCAGGTTGCAGGAATCCCTGACGAAAAGTACGGTGAAATCGTAGGCGCATTCATCATAAAAGAAGACGGGTTTGACGATGTCACCGAAGCGGATATCCGTGACTTCTGCATCGGTTCCATTGCAAGATACAAAGTGCCTAAATACGTGTTCTTCGTCGACGAGTTCCCGCTCACCACAAGCGGTAAGATTCAAAAGTACAAGTTAGGCGACTTGGGACTTAAACTTTTGGATGAGAGAAGAGCCAATGGAGAATTGTAAATTCTCCCTTTAACTATTTTTTATTATTTTTTTCAGCATATTTCTGATTTATTTAAACATATTATAACTTAATTTTAATTGTAATATTTTTTTAACATTTAATCTACAATTTTGCATTATAATAAAAACTTTATATACTTTCATATACTAAAATATAGTTCGTAGAGGAGTGGTCTATTTTTTCATTTTCATTTGATGTTTAATCTTTGGAATGATATCTTAGGCGCTCTTTTATGATTTAATCATAAATTGTGATTAAATTGGTATGATAAATCTGATTTATTATACGGGTAAGTAAAAAATTGTATTCAAATGGAGGAGATAATATCAAGATTAAAAATACGATTGTATTTATTTTGATATTATTCTTGTTCGTATCTTTAGTGGGAGTAGTTTGCGCATCGGAAGATTCAGCAACGAATAATATTACAGTAACTGATACGGGAGACTCGATATCGCAGCAGATATCGAATGAGAAATTGCAATTGACTGATGATGATAATTTGTCTGCCACATATGATGTTTCAGGTACATCATTTAGTGATATTCAAACCGCAATCAACAATGCGGCTGATGGAGACATTATATATTTGGGAGGTAAAACATTCACTGCATCAGGTTCTACCATAACTGTGAATAAACAGTTAACAATTATCGGTGGAAGCAGTGAAAATCCTGATTCTTTTTCCACTTTAAACGGAAACGGAAATGGCCATCCATTTTTCACATTAAGTGCTCCAGGGATAACATTAACAAATATTAGATTTATTAATGGTAATCATGGTAACGACCAGACATCAGGTGCAATCGATGTCCAACGTTCTGATTGTACAATATCCAATTCAGCTTTTGAGAGTTGTGTTGGAGTATATGGTGGAGCAATATACAGTTTTATCAATGCTTCTAATCTTAAAATTGATAATTGTAATTTTACAAATAATAGAGTAGAATGGTCAAATCAGGGCGGAGCCTTGTACCTGTCCTGTTCTACAGAGATTACAAATTGTAACTTTAATGGAAATAATGCACAGAGTTATGGTGCTGTTTACAGTGGAGGAACGATTAGTGTAATTAATTCTAATTTCACTGACAATAGTGCTAGCGGTGTTTGTGGAGCATTATATATTAATAGAGGAAACTCTTTAATAGATAACTGTAATTTTGATGGAAATACTGCACCGAATTATGGTAGTGTTTACAGTGGAGGAACTACTAATGTAGTTAATTCTAATTTCACTGACAATAGCGCTAGCAATGAGGATGGCGGAGCATTAGTTATCATTGGAGAAAACTCTTTAATAGACAACTGTAACTTTATAGCTAATCAGGTTACTCAAAGCTATTTAAGTGCTGGTGCTGTTTCCATACATGGTTCAAATTCAAACATTGTTAACAGTAGATTTGAAAGAAACAAAGCCGGAAGCGGCGGAGCTTTAGTTATTGAAGGTTTAGATATTACAATTGATAATTGTAATTTCTCTGAAAACACTGCAAACTCATTTGCTGGAGCAGTTTATGTAAACCATGACAGAGTAAAAGTTTCCAATTGTATAATGACTGACAACACCGCTAACAATGGTGGTGCAATAGCAGTAATATACGATGATGGTGAAATTGATAACGTAACATTCATAGGAAATACTGCTAATCAAGGAAGTGCCATTTATTCAGATGGCAGTGGCTTGCAGGTTTCAGATTCCTGTTTTGAAGGAACATCAGATTTGAGTGTTTCCAGAGATACCAATTCTTTAATCTTTACTTTGAATGGAGATTTTGGCAACTCTATAAGTGGAAATGCCGAATTAAATGATTTAAACTATTGGGATGGTGAATCCAAAGTTCCTGTTGTTATGACTGAAGGAACTAAATTTTATATAGTCAATTCAAATGTTACTGTTGAAATATATGATTCTAATAATAATTTGGTTGACAATTACACTGATTTGACTGATGGAAATGGTCAAATCACATATGATTACAGCCAAATTCCTTTTGGAGACTATACTTATAAGGCATATTACACAAATGATGCGACTGTAATGGATGAAGGATTTTTATTTAATTTTGTTTCTGGAAACAGATTCAGTGATATCCAAAATGCAATTGATGCTACACCTGCGGGCGGCACAGTATATCTCAAAAATATCACTTATAACAATGATATGCATGCTAATATGGTTATCAACAAGCCTATTTCAATTGTAGGTGCTGATGGCACCGTTCTGGATGCAGAGGGATACTCTAGAATATTTTCCATTACCAGTGGTGATGTGAATTTGACAGATATCGCTTTTGTAAATGGTTATGTTTCAGATCAAAATGGTGCTGCCATTAACATAGGAAATAACTGTAATAATGTCGTTATCACTGATTCAAACTTCACTAACAATGTTGTAAATGGATGGAGTAATGGAGGAGCAATTAGTACTGGTGGTGCAAATACCCAGATTACTAACTGTAATTTTGACAGCAACACAGCAGCTCGCGGAGGCGCAATTAATGTTGCTGGAACTAATGCCAAAATTGAAAATTGTAACTTCACACAGAACCATGCTCGAAATGAAGATGGTGGAGCCATTTATGCCACTGGAGCAGGATTAACTGTAAACGAATGTATGTTTGAAGATAATGCTGCTCATCGTAACGGTAACGATATTTTCAGCAATGGTGCTAATGGACTTGTTGAAGAATCTAGCTTTGGCGGAGCATCTGATTTAATCGTTGTTGGAGGAAATAATCAATTAACAATAACTTTGTCTGCAGATTTGGGAAATGCCATTGCGGGCAGCATTGAAAAAGAGAATTTATATTACTGGGATGGTAAAACCAAAACTCCAATCAATTTATCTGAAGGCAGTATAGTTCCTTTGGCAAATAAGAATGTCACTGTCGAAATCTATGATTCCAACGGTAACTTGATTAATAACACTACTGCACCGACAGACGGAAACGGTCAAATCATCTATGATTATTCATACCTTCCGTTTGGCGACTATAATTATGCCGTTTATTCTCAGGACAATCCGTCCATAATGAAAAATGGTAAGTTATACAATATAGTTTCTGGCAACTTTTCAGGCATTCAGGCTGCAATCAATGCGGCAAGTCCTGGAGATACACTTTATTTAATGGATGATGTCTATTACAATGACATATCCGGAACTATGGTGATTGATAAGCCATTGACAATAATAGGTGTAGATGGTACTGTATTGGATGCAGAAGGTGAATCTAGAATATTCACCATTAATGCTAATGTTCCTAATGTCGTTTTGGAAAATATTGAATTTGTAAATGGTTTTATTGATACAGCTGGTGGCGCTAACGGTCATGGTGGTGCCATTTATATTAACGGTAACTGCAGTAATGGTGTTATCAGAAACTGTTCATTCTCCAATAACACCGCTTCAGTAGGTGGTGGAGCTATTAGAAACCAAGGAGGATGGGGCTGGAAAATTTACAATTCCACATTCATCAATAACACTGTTACAGGCGGTACTTCCAAAGAAATCAATTTCGGTGGAGGAGCTATCTGGTCCTGTAATGCAGTTATGGATATATATAACAGTACCTTTAAGGATAACAATGCTACATACGGTGGAGCATTAAGAGGTCCATTCAACATATATGAGTCTGAATTTGACAACAACCTTGCTCGTGACGGTAACGGTGGAGCTATAGACGTAGCTACCGATAGAGGTCTGGCATATGGTCTTGTGCTTGAATTCAGAAATTCCACTTTCACCAATAACGACGCTAGAGGTGACCGTTATATAGATGACGGAAGAGCTGAAGGTGGAGCAATCCACATTTTCGAAATTCAGGAAGTGGACATGTATGACTGTGTATGTATCAACAACACTGCTGACAGAGGAGGAGCAGTTGACTTTTATAAGATGAACGTTACATATGTGGACAACTGTACATTTGTCAACAACAACGCTTCTTCTGAAGGTGGAGGACTTGCGATCTTCTGTAGTGACAGTACATTCAAGGATTCAGTAATCTCCAACAACAATGCAGGAACCGACGGTGGAGCTATTTGGGTTATTGGTGACAATTCCAAATTCATCAACGTAACCTCAAACAACAACACCGCTTCAAGAGGAGGTTCCTCCTACATTGAAGGTTCAAACACATTGGTTGCCAATTCCACTTTCAACAATAACAGTGCTATTTATAACGGCACTGAAGAAAGCGGAAGAGGTGGAGCTATTGATGTATTGGGTGACAATTGTAAGTTTGTAAATGTCACTTCAAACAACAACAACGCTTCCCTTGGAGGATCATCCTTCATCAGAGGTGAAAACACTGTAGTAACAAACTGTACCCTGGACAACAATAACGCTACCCTGAGAGGTGGTGGTATTAATATTATGGGTAACAACTGTAATGTAACCAATGTGGATGTGTCAAACAACCGTGCTGGAACTGATGGTGGGGCTGTATACGTTAGAGGTAATGATGCAACATTCGTTGATGTATATTCATTCAACAACACTGCTAACAGAGGAGGTTCCACATTTGTTGAAGGTGACAATGCAGATGTGCATAACTGTACTTTGGTTGGAAACAATGCTTACAATTCTTCTTCTACCGGATTAAGCGGTAGGGGTGGTGGATTGGACCTTGCCGGTGAAAACTGTAAGGTTTATGACTTGGAAGTGTCCAACAACCACGCTGACGGAGAAGGTGGAGCAGTCTACATCAGAAGTAGTAATCTTGACATCTACGACATCAATTCAGTCAACAATACAGCTCAATTAGGTGGATCAACCTTCGTTCTAGGAAACAACATCACAATCCACAATTGTACACTTAAAAACAACACTGCGGACTTGCGTGGTGGAGGTATCAACGTTTTCGGTAACGATTGTAAGGTATATGATGTTGACGTATCCAACAACAAGGCAGGCACCGACGGTGGTGCAGTCTACGTATTGGGTAACGGTGCAACCTTTGAGGATGTTTACTCAGTAAACAACACCGCTTCTCGCGGAGGTTCAACATTTATTAAAGGTGATAACGCACTGGTTCACAACTGTACCCTGGACGGAAACAAAGCTCTGTCCAATGGAACTGAGGGTTCCGGAAGAGGTGGTGCACTGGACATCGCTGGTGAAAACTGTCAGGTCTATGACCTGGATGTTTCAGAAAACCATGCAGATGGTGAAGGTGGAGCTATGTACATTAAATCCAACGATTTAAACATTCATGATATTCACTCTGTCGACAACTCTGCAAATCTTGGTGGATCAACCTTTATTGAAGGTAACAACACTGTTGTTCACAATTGTACTTTTGATGGAAACAATGCTACCCTCCGTGGTGGAGGTCTAAACATTTTAGGTGACAATTGTACTGTATATGATGTTGATGTATCAGATAACAATGCAGGTTCCGAAGGTGGTGCAGTATACGTTAGAGGTAATGACGCAACATTTAGAAATGTAACATCCATTAACAACACCGCTTCCAGAGGAGGTTCTACCTTTATTATAGGGGACAATGCTGAAGTTCACAATTGTACCTTAGATAACAATAAAGCTATTTTTAACGGAACCGAAGGTTCCGGTAGAGGTGGTGGAATTGACATCGCTGGTGACAACTGTAAAGTCTATGACCTTGAAGTGTCTAACAACCATGCGGACAGAGAAGGTGGAGCAATTTACATCAAATCAAGTGATTTAAACATTTACGAAATTGACTCAGTCAACAACACCGCTAGCCGTGGAGGTTCAGTATTCATTGAAGGAGATAACATTACTGTTTCAAATTCAACATTCAGTAATAACAAAGCTATTTTCAATGAAAGCGACCCTGACAATTCAGGTATCGGTGGTGCAATAGATGTATTCGGTAATGACTGTAAATTCATCAACGTTACTTCCGTAAACAACACAGCATATCGTGGAGGATCAACATTTGTACGTGGTGACAATACCGTTATCAAAGATTGTATCCTGGACAACAACACCGCTACCTTACGTGGTGGTGGTTTAAATATTGCAGGAGACAACTGTACAATAGAAAACGTTGACGTGTCCAACAATAAAGCGGGCCTTATGGGTGGTGCCATTTACGTTAATTCTGATGGTACTACTTTGACTAATGTTACTGCTGATAACAACACTGCTGAATGTGGTGGTGCTGCATTCATTAATGGTACCAACATTATCGTTAGAGGCGGTGAATTAAACAACAATAGGGCTAGTTTCAACGAAAGCAATCCTGATGCTTCCGGTTTAGGTGGTGGATTTGACATTGTAGGTGACAATATCCTTGTTGATGGTGTTAACAGTAACAATAACTCTGCTTATCGTGGAGGTTCAACATTCATCCGTGGTGATAATGTAACCGTTCAAAACTGTAACCTGGACAATAACTCCGCTACTTTACGTGGTGGGGGTATTAATATTGCAGGTGACGGTTGTGCTGTTGAAAATGTAAGTGTATCCAACAATAGGGCAGGCCTTATGGGTGGTGCCATTTACGTTAATTCTAATGGTACTACTTTGACTAATGTCACTGCTGATAACAACACTGCTCAGCGTGGTGGTGCTGCATTCATTAACGGTACTGGTGTACGTGTTTTAGACAGTGAGTTCAACAACAATAAAGCTACCTTCAATGAAACTTATCCTGAGACTTCCGGTCTTGGTGGAGGTATGGATATTGTTGGTAATGACTGTTACATCAATAACACTCATTCAAACAACAACTCCGCTTACCGTGGAGGTTCCACATTTATCAGAGGAAATAATGTTACAGTTACAAATTGTAACCTGGACAATAACACAGCCGATTTGAGAGGTGGCGGTTTGAACGTTGGAGGTGACAATTGTACTTTTGAAAATCTTACCATCTCCAACTGTAACGCTACTGAACAAGGTGGGGCAGTTTATGTTATAGGAAACAATAATGTATTTGATAATGTAACTTCTGTAAATAACACAGCTAGATTTGGTGGTTCCTCTTGTATTGAAGGTGATGACAATACAGTTAGAAATTGTGTCATGGACAATAACACAGCTGAGGTAAATGGTGGAGGATTAGCCGTTTACGGAAACAATTGTGATTTTATTAACGTAAGCCTTTCAAATAACCAGGCTAAATCCGAAGGTGGTGCTGTATACGTCTTAGGAAACTCTACCTTTTTTGATAATATCACATCAAAAAACAACACCGCTAAAAGTTACGGTGGTTCAACACAAGTTCACGGAAACAATGTTACTGTTAAAAATTCCATTTTTACAGACAACAATGTAACTGCAGGTGCAGGTGGTGCAATTTCAGTCGATGGTGATGAATGTAGTTTCATAAATAACACTATCTCATCTAATGAAGCATCAGGTTTCGGTGGTGGAATTTATGCTGCTGGAAATAACTGTACATTTTCAGACAACAATATATCAGATAACACTGCTAACTTCGGTGGTGGAATCGGTGTATTCGGAGAAAATTCAAATTTCACCAACAACAATATCACATTCAATGAAGCCCATACAAGTGGTGGAGCAGCTTATGTAGAAGGTTGGGGTGAAGAGATTACATATTTCACAAACAACAATATTTCATCCAACCATGCTGAATCAAGCGGTGGTGGAATAGCTAGTCTCGATGTAACCGTGAAATTAGACCAAATCTATGGATATAACAATACCGCTCCAAAAGGTGGTTTTGCAGAAGTTGTAAATGGTTATGAGGTAACAGTTGAAAACTCAACATTCATCAGCAATCATGCATTAGGTGATATCGCCGATGGTGACGGTATAGGAGGAGGTCTCCTAATTACCGGTTCAAATTATGTTGACGTTCAGGCAGATTTCTACAATAACACTGCAACTAACGGTTCAGCGATTTATGTGGGCGATACTAACGGTTTAAGCGTGCATGATTCAAAATTCTATGATAACCAAGCTCATTCCTATTATCTTCTTGCAGCTCCGGAAAATGGTACTGTATATGAAGTGGGAGATGACAAAATTGTTAAATTCAGCCATATAGGCGGAGACAATATTGCAAATGCAATACATAACCTAGATGGTGAAAGTGAAATAACAATAAGAAACATCACATTCCCATTCTATCATAACGGAGTAGTTGAAGACAGGACAACACCTAATGAAGATTTAACACCAGTTTTAGGATATTCAAACTTCAACGGAACCAACATATATATTGATGATCTGGAAGACAATCAGGTTGTATACTATGAAGTATATGATAATGAAACCGGCAAACTAATTAGAAACGGCTCTGCGAGAACTGACATTGATGGAAGTATCTCAATCGACCTTTCTGATTTGGGCGTTGGAGTATATCTCGTCAAAGCATGGTATAATGAAACAACCTATTACACAGAAATCAGCAATGAAACAATTATAGTTGTCGTTGACAGTTATAATCCTAATATGACTGTTGGAAAAGATGCATTGAATGGTACTACAATTTATGTAAATGACATTGTTGCATTCAATATCACTGTAATCAACACAGGAAATGAGATCTTAGGAAATGTAACCGTAAATGAGTTTTATAATCCTAATGAGTTGGAATACTTTGACCACACTAATAAGACATTGTGGAACAAGTCCGGTGATGTTTTCACTTATCTAAATGATTTGGGCATTGGTGAAAATGCAACATTTACGATTTGGTTTAAAACATTAACCAACGGTACTTTAGTAAACAATGTGACAGCCAAGTCCAATATTACTAATGAAACTAATTCCAGTGCGAATATTACTGTTTACAGTCCTAATATGACTGTTGAGAAAGTAAGTTTAAACATTACAGATTTCGTTATTGTTAATGATACTGTTGCGTTTAATATTACGGTAACGAGCACTGGTGATTGTGTATTGGGTAATGTGAATGTGACTGAAGTGTTCAATGATTCTGAGTTTAAATATCTTGGATTTGTTGGTGCTGATTGGTCTGTATCACAGGACAATAAGACTTTCTTCTATGGTAATGATCTTGGTGTTGGAGCTAACGCTACATTCACTGTTTACTTCAAAGCTTTAGTTAACGGTACTTTAGTGAATAATGTTACTGCTAGGTCTAACGTTACTAATGATACCAATGACACAGCAAATGTTACCGTTTACAGTCCTAACATGACTGTTGAGAAAGTAAGTTTAAACATTACAGATTTCGTTGTTGTTAATGATACTGTTGCGTTTAATATTACGGTAACGAACACTGGTGATTGTGTATTAGGTAATGTGAATGTTACTGAAGTCTTTGATGCTAATGAGTTTGAGTATCTAAGATTTGTTGGCGCTTATTGGTCCATTTCCCATGATAATAAGACTTTCTTCTATGGAAATGATCTTGGTATAGGGGCAAACGCTACATTCACTATTTTCTTCAAAGCATTAACTAACGGAACTTTGGTTAATAATGTTACTGCTAGGTCTAACGTTACTAATGATACCAATGATACAGCAAATGTTACTGTTTACAGTCCTAATATGACTGTTTTGAAAGTTTCATTGAATAGTACTGATATCTTGTATGTCGGTGATGTAGTTGCTTTCAATATTACAGTAGTTAACAATGGTGATTGTGTTCTCGGAAATGTGATAGTAACTGAATCTTATTTAGATGGAGTTGAGTTTGAGTATTTAAACCATACTGATGAAACTAAATGGATTAAAAATGGTTATATTTTCATTTACCAAGATAATCTTGGCATAGGTGAGAATGCTACATTCACTATTTACTTCAAAGCGTTAACTAATGGTACTTTGGTTAATAATGTTACTGCTAGGTCTAATGTTACTAATGAGACTAACAGTAGTGCTAATGTGACTGTCTATAATAAAATAACAATTAACGTTACTAAAGTTTGGAATGATAGTGATAATCATGATGGTTTCAGACCTCAAAATGTGACCTTTGTGTTATATGCTGACGGTAAAGAATATGCCAGAATTGATTTAAACGGTACCGGTAATATTTGGACTGGTAATTTCACTGATTTACCAACAATGAATAGTAATGGTACTGTGATTGTTTATACTGTTGATGAGTTACCTGTTGCTAATTACACTAAGACTGTTGTTAACAGTACTTTGGCTAATTATACTATCATGAACACTTATGTGGTTAATTTCACTAGTGTTAATGTTACTAAAGTTTGGAATGATAGTGATGATCATGATGGTTTCAGACCTGAAAATGTGACCTTTGTGTTATATGCTGATGGTGTTGAGAACGCTACTATTGTTTTAAATGAAGGTAATAATTGGATGGGTAGTTTCAGTAATTTATCCATGTATAAAGATGGTAAAGCGATTGTTTATACTGTTGATGAATTGCCTGTTGCTAATTACACTAAGTCAGTTGTTAACAGTACTTTGGCTAATTATACTATCATGAACACTTATGTGGTTAATTTCACTAGTGTTAATGTTACTAAAGTTTGGAATGATAGTGATGATCATGATGGTTTCAGACCTGAAAATGTGACCTTTGTGTTATATGCTGATGGTGTTGAGAACGCTACTATTGTTTTAAATGAAGGTAATAATTGGATGGGTAGTTTCAGTAATTTATCCATGTATAAAGATGGTAAAGCGATTGTTTATACTGTTGATGAATTGCCTGTTGCTAATTACACTAAGTCAGTTGTTAACAGTACTTTGGCTAATTATACTATCATGAACACTTATGTGGTTAATTTCACTAGTGTTAATGTTACTAAAGTTTGGAATGATAGTGATGATCATGATGGTTTCAGACCTAAGAATGTGACCTTTGTGTTATATGCTGATGGTGTTGAGAACGCTACTATTGTTTTGAATGAAGGTAATAATTGGATGGGTAGTTTCAGTAATTTATCCATGTATAAAGATGGTAAAGCGATTGTTTATACTGTTGATGAGAGGCCTGTTGCTAATTACACTAAGTCTGTAGTTAACAGTACTTTGGCTAATTATACTATCATGAACACTCATATTCCATATAATCCTAATATGACTGTTCAAAAAGTTACTTTGGATAATGTAGTATTCGTAAACAACACTGTAAGGTTCATGATTGTTGTTACTAACACTGGTGACCGTGATTTACATAACGTGACCGTTACTGAGATCTTTGATTCCAAAGAATTGGAATACAATGGTATGGTTGATGATACTGGTAAATGGAGACAAACTGGTGATTATGTATTCGTTTATGATGGTGCTTTGGCAATAGGTAACAGTACTAATTTCACTGTTGTATTTACTGCATTGGTGAACGGTACTTTAACCAACACTGTTAATGTTACCTCTAACGAGACCGATAACAAAACAGGAAATAACACTACTGATGTTTACAAACCTAATATGACTGTTCAAAAAGTTACTTTGGACAATGTCGTATTCGTGAACAATACAGTAAGGTTTATGATTGTTGTTACTAACACTGGTGACTGTGATTTGCATAACGTAACCGTTACTGAGATCTTTAATTCCAAAGAATTGGAGTTCAAGGATATTGTTGATGTTACTGGTAAATGGACACAATCTGGTGATTATGTATTCGTTTATGATGGTGCTTTGGCAAAAGGTAACAGTACTAACTTCACTGTTGTATTTACTGCTTTAGTGAACGGTACTTTACAAAACCAAGTCAACGTTTCATCAAACGAAACAGACAATAAAACAGGAAACAATACTACTACTGTTTACAAACCTAATATGACTGTTCAAAAAGTTACTTTGGACAATGTCGTATTCGTGAACAACACTGTAAGGTTTATGATTGTTGTTACTAACACTGGTGATTGTGATTTACATAACGTAACCGTTTCCGAGATCTTTGATTCCAAAGAGTTAGAGTTCAGGGATATTGTTGATGGTTCTGGTAAATGGACACAATCTGGTGATTATGTATTCGTTTATGATGGTGCTTTGGCAAAAGGTAACAGTACTAACTTCACTGTTGTATTTACTGCATTGGTGAATGGTACTTTAACCAACACTGTTAACGTTACTTCAAACGAAACAGACAATAAAACAGGAAACAATACTACTGATGTTTACAAACCTAATATGACTGTTCAAAAAGTTACTTTGGACAATGTCGTATTCGTAAACAACACTGTAAGTTTCATGATTGTTGTTACAAATACCGGTGATTGTGATTTACATAACGTAACCGTTTCCGAGATTTTTAATTCCAAAGAATTGGAGTTCAGGGATATGGTTGATGTTACTGGTAAATGGACACGAACTGGTGATTATGTATTCGTTTATGATGGTGCTTTGGCAAAAGGTAACAGTACTAACTTCACTGTTGTATTTACTGCATTGGTGAATGGTACTTTAACCAACACTGTTAACGTTACTTCAAACGAAACAGACAATAAAACAGGAAACAATACTACTGATGTTTACAAACCTAATATGACTGTTCAAAAAGTTACTTTGGACAATGTTGTATTCGTGAACAATACCGTTAGTTTCATGATTGTTGTTACTAACACTGGTGATTGTGATTTACATAATGTGACCGTTACTGAGTTCTTTAATTCTAAAGAGTTAGAGTTTAAGGATATTGTTGATGTTACTGGTAAATGGACACGAACTGGTGATTATGTATTCGTTTATGATGGTG
>NZ_SUTK01000026.1 GCF_015062905.1 Methanobrevibacter thaueri | reverse complement strand
AAACCCAACACTCTAGAATAATCATTTTTATCTGCAATTTTATTTAAAACACTGATATTATCAAATTCAAGATCATCATTTTCAATTACAGGATTAAAGTCGATTCCATTATCTTTAATGGAGATCAATATGTTATCATCATTATCTCTAACAATGACATCAATTGCATCAATATTATCGTTGATATTAATTATATTTACAAGCATCTCTTCAATTGCTAAACTGACTAGAGCAGAAGACTTGTTTCCAGACAAATAATCCTGAACTTGATGGGCCAGCTCAACAGCGTCTTTAACATTGCCATCAATTGTATACTCAAATACTTTTTTATCATCATTATGCTTATTAATAAAGAATCCGGTATATTCCCCATCGGTTTTTCTGTTCAAATATCTTGAATATATGAAAATGAATAGAATTGTAGCTGCTTCGGCTACTGCAAATGAAATCCAGATACCATTTTCCCCGAGAATGAACAGCAATATTGCTGCAGACCCGCAAGGGAAAATCAATCCTTCAAGCAGTGAAACGATTGAAGAAATTGAATTTTTCTGAATAGCCTGAGAATAAAAAGTGAATAGGAATGTTATTGCAACACCGACAAAACTAATTGCGAATATTCTCAATGCATTTAATACAGTAGGCACGAATGCCGGATTTTTAACGCTATACAGCATCAACATTACATTCGGGCAAAGAATTATGATCAGTGAAAATGCAACACTTGGAATTAGCGCGAACATTAATGATTTTTTAACAATGTAGGAAACGCTGGAATAATCCTCTTCCTTAAAGTAAACCGAAACGAGTGAAGACATTGTCTGAGATGCCCCGATTAGAAACATATATAGGATGAATGTGCTGTTGTCACAAATTGAAAATGCCGCTATGCCGGTTTCCCCTACAAAAAGGGTAATCAAAACATTATAAAAGTATATTTTGAGTGTGAAGTATAACTGTGTTGATGAACTCGGAAAACCGGATTTGCAAATTTCCCTAAACTTATCAAAGAATGCTTTTACTTTTAACTTGATAAATTTTAATGTTCTTTCTGACTTGAAGAAATATGTTGAAATAAAAACGGATCCTACTGCATAACCAACTAATGTCGCCCATGCTGCGCCGCCAATGCCTATCTTAAGAACGCCCATGAAAATAACATCAAAACAAAGATTAACAATATTGGCCAGCAGTATGGCTCTAAAAGCCAAATTAGGCATTCCATCAACCCTGACAAAATAGGATACTGACATCAGATAGCATAAAAAAGGTATTCCCAATAATGTGACTGTGTAAAATGAGTTTACCATAGGCAATAATTGTTGAGCCCTGCATAAAACACCTAGAATATTATTTGAAAATACCAATCCGACGATTGTGATGATTATTCCCAATATGATAAGGGATGAAATCGATATGGAAAAATAACTGTTGCTTGACTCATCATCAAATTCCGCTTTAGAAACCGAACAGAGGATGCTTCCCCCAAGTCCGACCATCCAATAAATCAGATTCACAAAGGTAAGCAGTGGTGAAACCAATTGTATTGCAGACAAGTTTGCCACACCAACGAAGAAACTTACAAGTATGGAATCTACAACCAGACAGATATTTCCCGCCATAGCAGTCAATAATGTTGGAAAGAAAAATTCCTTGAATTTGCTATATATTAAATCATGATTTCTTTCATACACAGTATCACTCTCCCCTAATCAAAAAATCCAAAGTCTTTAAGGAATTTGATGAAATTATAGATGTATTCCTCAGATATTAAAGGCCAGTTTATACCTAATAAATGAGATACCTGGATTGTATAATCATTTTCATCTTTAACCCATATTTTCTTCTCTTTACCTTCTCCAATTGAAGTGATGAATCCTGAAAGTCCATCTTGCTTACTTTCATCCTTCATTGTTTCTTCAAATGACCTTTCGTATTCATCCTGGTCTACAATTTCAATATCGATATCTAAAGATTCGAAAATGTTCAGGATATCTGCGAAGGTTACAAAATGATTATTGTATGGATGGAATACTACACAATTTTTTGGAGTCTTTGACAGTTCAACAATTGATTTTGCGGTTGTGTCAATCTGACTCAGTTCAAAATTATTATTTAGCATTGAATATGGGAATTTGCCAACTGTAACAAATGATTTAAGCCTGTTGATGAAACCGTTTGAACGGAAGTTAATCTGGAATTCACTGTCTGAAGTCCTTGCCATTAAGTTTCCAACCCTCATAATCTTAACATCAAGCTGGTCATCACATGCAGCCTGCAGCACTGCTCTTTCAGCCAGGAATTTGCTGCCAAGATACTGATTGTCAACCTTCTGACCAATGTATAAATCCTGTTCACAGTAAAGCCTATCCTCCGGAGGATAGTTATTGATGCTTTCACCTGCAGTGCTTACAGTTGAAACCTGAACATATTTACATTTCTTTAATTTCGCAAATTCCAATCCGTTGAGCACACCGCCATAATTAATATCTTCGATGTCTGTGCCTGATGAGAAATGTTTCACATTGGCCGCACTGTTTATTATTGTGTTAATGTCATATGGGATGAGTTTTCTGAAGTCTTCAAAGTCAGTTATATCTCCATCAACAATATGCAGCCTATCATGGAAGAAATCAGCATAATCGGTCGAGAAATAATAAAATAATAATAATTTTAATCTATCCTCTCCGCTTAGATTGCCTTTAGACCTGATAAGACAGTATATGTTTCCGGCATCATTTTCCAGCAACTCCCGTAAAATATGAATTCCTAAAAACCCGGTGGCTCCGGTCAATAAGACATTGCCTAAACTATCGCTGCATGGTTCATTGAAGAAGTTTTTGATGTTGTTTTTCGCCAATAAGTTGTCAATTAAAGTGTAGTCATAATCGGCAATCTCATTTTTTACGGCATTATCGTCGGATGAAATAAACTCGGCCAATTGTCTAGGGGTTGGATTTGCAAATAAATCCCCATAATTAATATCATACCCGTTGTTTATTGCATTTATTGTAACTTTAGTTACTAACAGGGATGTTCCGCCGATTTCAAAGAAGTTATTGGTTACACCAACCTTATCAATTCCCAATATTTCCTCAAAGCTTTTTGCAAAGAATGCCTCAACTTCATTTTCAGGTGCAACATAATCCAAAGTTAATTCCGGTTCAGGCAAGTTTTTAATATCCGTTTTACCGTTTGCAGTTTGAGGAAATGAATCCAATTGCATATATGCCGTTGGAACCATATATGGTGTCAATCTATTTGAGATACTGGTTTTCAAATCAGTTACATCAATCTTTTCAGAAGCAGTATAATAAGCGCATAGATGTTCAATTCCATTAATTTTCTTTATCACAACAATGGAACTGTTTATAGGGCCATACTGTGAGATGACATTTGAAATCTCATCCGGTTCGATCCTCAATCCCCTAAGCTTGATTTGATTATCGATTCTGCCAAGAATGTATATTTCATCATCAAATTTATATGCATAATCCCCACTGCGATAATATGGAATATTATTTATTGTTGTATAAACCTCAGCGGTCTTTTCAGGATTATTGTAGTATCCTTTAGTTACACATGGACCTCCAATATACAGCTCACCAACCACTCCATCAGGCAATAGTTTACCATCGACATCCCTTACGTCTGTGACAAAAGGATATAAAGCTTTTCCAACACTAATCCTATTCTTTCCGTCAATTTTTTTCACATTACTTTGAATCGTGGTTTCGGTAGGCCCATATGCATTATACACATCACATTGGAAATCTTCAAGCGCATCCAATAATTCAACGGAGAATTTCTCCCCTCCTATTGTGAATATTTTAAAACTGCTCATTAAATCTTCAAAACAGTCAAATTCCAAAAATTGCAATAATCTTGAAGGTGTTGTATCCAACAATTCAGGTCTAGTTCTTTTGATTAAATCAGTGAGTTCAAAAACATCCTTTGTCTGTGAATCACTTGCAAATATCAGCGTATTTCCAAATGACATTGTGCCCAGCAAATCAAGAATTGATGCATCGAATGAAACGGTTGTCAATGCAAGCACACGTTCAACACTGCTATAATACCTATAAGTTAAATTTCTCTCGTCATTGACAAGGAAATTTGAAATATTGTTGTGAGTAACCATTACTCCCTTAGGATTTCCAGTCGAACCTGAAGTGTAAATCATATATGCAAGACTGTCAGCCGGGATTTCGAGATTAGGGTTGCTTTCATCAGAAGATTCATTTAATAAATCTTCTATCCTGATTGCATTTTCGAAATCATTATCTGAAATTATCCATTTGGCCTCACAATTTCCACGAATATATTCTACACGTTCCTCAGGATAGTCATTGGCTAAAGGTATGAATGTTGCACCAGCTTTCAATATTCCCAAAGTGGCAAGCAATATATTGCTTGTTCTTGGAAGCATGTGCAAGACCTTATCTCCTATCTTTACTCCCCTTTTAATAAGGGCATGAGCAACGCGATTGGCTTTCCTATTTAACTGGTCATAGGTAAATTCGCCATCACAACTAATTAAAGCAGTTTTATCAGGATTTTCCTTTACCCTGTTTTCAAATAACCTGTGAACGACATTAACATCGATATCTTCAAACTCGATTTCACTATCTTCCGGGATGATTGCAATATCCTTAAGCTTAATATCAGATAAAACATTATCATTTGCCATAAATTCCTTTATGATGGTTATAACGGAATTGATGAATGTGGATACGTAATCTTCAGTGTAGAGTTCATCATTATAATCCACAGAGATTTCATAATCATCATCGACTTCAATGACATTTAAACTTATTTTACAGGACATCAAATCATGGTCGATTGATTCCCTCGGGTATTTTTCACCATTCAAAGATACCTCTTCAATGATCTTTCCATGAAATGCATATAGGAAATCAGTATTCAATTCGTATTTGTTTGCAATCTCAACATAATTATAAGAGGAATGGTTTAAAACATTTAGCCAGATGTTATTGACAAATTCAAAATATTTTTTAATATCCATATTTCTATCTGTTTTAAATGCAATCGGTATTGTTTTAACCAGCATACCAATGGTATTTTGATATTTAGGATTATTTCTACCATTGAACAGTGTTGATATTAGAATATCAGTATTTGATACATATTTGCTAAGAGTTAATACGGTCGAAGACATGAATAAAATGTTTGGACTAATTTTTTGATGGCTGCAGAATTCATCAACCATATCTTTTTCAATCCTTGATCTGACCACGGCAAGATCAGCATTTTCTTCATCCCCGGTGAGATTTGTAGTTAAAACCGTATTTTCATCAAAATCACACAGCATATCATCAAAGAACTTCTCACTTTTCGCATTATCTTCGGACAGTTTGTAGTTATTTTCTTTTGAAATATACTCATAAGTGTCGGCTCCAGCATTGCTTAGCCTATCTTCATCCCCGTCATATATTGCTGAAATATCATTGAATAAAACATTAAGTGAAGTACCGTCAACAATCAAATGATGGAAATCAGCGAGTAAAACAGTATTGGATGGAGTTACATAAATTTTAAATCTGAATAATTGATTATCTATAATATCAAAAGGTTCGACGAACTTAGATACAACATCAGAAGTTATTTCATTTATTTCCTCAATCTCTATTTCATCGATTCCAATAGATTCACATTTGCGGTTAAGTACTTTGGCGCCATCGATGACTATTCTATTTTTTAAAAATGGATGTAAATCTATTGCTTTTATGATAGACTCCCTTAATTTCATTGCATCAATGTTTTTATTGAATGAAATCTTTTTTGGAAGATTATAAGTGGTATCGTCGGGATTTTTAATGCATTCAAAATAAACTCCCAACTGGTTTGGAGTCAATTCATAATTCTCATTTTCAAGGCTCTCATCATCTTTATCGCAATTTTCAACAATTTTGGCTATTTCCGCAATGTTTTTTGACTTCATCATGTCCATTATACTTACATCGACTTTTAGCTCTTCAGAAATCCTTGCAAGCAGCTGAATGACAGTAAGTGATGTGAAACCAATATTGAAAAGATTGGTTGTGACACCAAAGTCCTCTTTGGAAATAATTTCCCTACACATATCCAATACACGTTGTTCTAATTCAGTGGAAGCCTCAACAACTTCTGTTATCTCATCATCGACTGATGGCAGAGGCAATTTTTTCCTGTCCAGTTTACCGTTAGGATTTAAAGGCAATTCATCCAATTGAATAAAGAATGTCGGAATCATGTAATCTGTTAATTCCTGTGAAATGTCTTCTTTTAGTTTATTGGTATCGATTTGTGAATCCGCAACATAATATGCGCATAAGTATTCGGTATCATTGATGACCTGCACATTAACAAATACCAGGTCAATAGTGCTGTTTTTTAGAATGACGTTTTCAATTTCACCGGTTTCTATTCTCAAACCTCTAAGTTTAATCTGTGAGTCTGCCCTTCCTACAACCACCAATTCACCGTCATCACGCCTATAGCCTAAATCACCGGTATTGTAATAAGGAATATTATTTTTTGTATAAAATACCTCTTCTGTTAACTCAGGTTTGTTCCAATATCCTGCAGAAACTCCCACTCCACCAAGCGCAATGTTTCCCACAATATTGTTTGGCAGGGGATTATTGTCAATGTCCACAATTGAATCTATAGTGTTGTGGATAGGCTTTCCTTCAGAGACAACGTTATCTTTCATCAATTTTGCATGAGATGCGACAGTTACCTCTGTTGGACCATAGGAGTTATAAATATCTGCATCAGTATACTTAACCAATGTAGGATATAATGACTCAATGAACTTTTCACCACCGATAGTGATAACATTAATATCTTTTACAGCACTTCTGAAATCATCAATCGTTAGATATTGCTGCAGTCTGGATGGTGTCGCTGACATTCCGTCAATTTCATATTCCTTAATTAACTTAGCCAATCTAATAGGGTTCATTGATGTTTCCTCATCTGCAAGAACCATTGGAACTCCATTCATAACAGATGCGAAGGATTCACGCAGGAATGCAATAAATGAAGCGGTAGTTATGGACAACATTCTGGAAACCTCATTTGCTATTGCATTTATTGGTGAATTTTCAGGAGTTGGCTTAATATAATTTGTAATGCTGTCCTGCTTTATCATTACTCCTTTTGGAAGACCTGTTGAACCTGATGTGTAAATCAGTAGTGCAATATCATCATTTTTTAAATCCACATTTGGATTTTGAGTTTTAACTCCATCAAGCAAATCATCAATATCAACTTCACCAGTAATAGGATTATCTGATAAAATCATCTTACATCCGCTATCTTCCTGAATATGGGCGATTCTCTCTTGAGGATACTTCGGATCCACTGGAATGAATGAAACACCAGCTTTCAAAGCACCTATGAGTGCTATCATCAATTTAGAGGTTCTATTTAATTTCAAGATGATTTTGTCATTTGTTTTCAAACCCCTATCAATTAATGAATTTGCAAACACATTTGCTTTTGCATTAAGTTCATCGAAAGTTAAATTGGCGTCATTTGCATAAACTGCAATATCGTCTGCTTTTTTAGACGCAATGAATTCAAATTTATCTTTCAATAGAGGTTCATGGATGTCCAATATTAACTCATTTTCATTTTTAACTATTTCATTTTCCTCAAGGCTAGTTAAAAGTGAAACATCTGAAGCATTTTGAGTTAAAGAATCCATGAATTTATTTAATACTAAATCAATGCTTTTTACTAATTTTTCCATCAATTCACAGGAATATAACTGATCATTATAACGTATGATGAGATTGATGTTTTCGGAATCTTCTTCAACATATATGCAAATGTTGAATTTAGGATAATCAAGTTCCAAAGGTTCAACTTTAACTTTATTTCCATTTTTCAATACTTTCTCATCAAATAATCCCACTTGATATGCATAATAAATTTCCGGAACAAAATTGTATTCTTCAAATATTTTGGTAAAAGGATAAGATTCATTGTCAATTGTATCGACAAAAGCATCATTCACTGAATTAATATAATCCAAAACACTCTGATTGGTATCAATAGTCATTGCAATCGGAAGAGACCTTACAATCATTGCCAATGTTTTGAAATACTTCGGATTGATTCTTCCATTTGAAATTGTAGTTAAAAGCATATGCTTAGTGTATGAGAATTTAGACAATGTTAAAAGGGTTGAAGATAAAAACAAGCTGTTTGGAGTTATGCTGTTCCTTTTGGAGAATTCAAAAATGTTTTCCTTGTTGATTGGAACTGAAACCTCTTTAAGAGATCCCAATTCTTTTTCACCGATTATGTCCGGCTCGATTGAAGTGACGTTTTCAATATCGGCCAGCCTGTCTTCAAAGAACTCTTTAGCTTTAAGGTATTTTTCAGTTCCTTCAAGCTCTTTTTCATCTAAAATAAAGTCGAATCCTGAACTGACTGCTTCTGCATTATTAACATCATCATATTCATCCAATAGCTCATTAATAAATAGATTTACTGAAGTTCCGTCAAACAGTATATGGTGAACATCCATAAGCAATACGGTTTTATCTTCTGTGTAATAAATTTCAAAACGGTACAATGGTCCTTTAAACAAGTCAAATGGCCTTGCAAAACTGTTTTTAATCTCATCTGTAACCAAACTTTCAAAGATGTCTACGGCAACAGCTTCATCGTCCTGCCTTTTAAGATATGTTTTACCGTTTTCCTCAAATAATATGCTTTTAAGGTAAGTATATTTATTTACAAGATTAATAATTGAGCTTTTAAGCTTTTCCACATCAATGTTGGCTCCCAAATCAACGGCAGAGGTTGTATTATAAATCAGTTTGTCAGGATATTTTATGGATTCAAAGTAAACTCCCAGCTGATTTTGGCTTAAAGGATAGAGGTCTTGCTTTTCATGGGATACCTCTGCAGATTCAATTGGAGTGTCAATTAAAGTTGCCAGGTTTTGAATGTCTTTTGATTCACTAAGCTCTTTAATACTGAGTTGCACTCCCCAATTGGATGCTATTTCATAAGCAATTTTTATTGATGAAAGTGAAGTCAAACCTAATTTAATTAAGTCAGTGGTGACACCAAATTTATCTGTTTTTAAAACTTTTGAGATAATCTCAAACAATTTAATTTCCATCTCTGTTTCTGGCTCAATAATTTCTTCAATATCAAATTCAGGTGTTGGAAGAGCCTTGACATCCACTTTTCCATTTAGGTTAAGCGGGAACTCATCCATTTTCATATAAAATGAAGGAACCATATATGGAGTCACTTTACTCTTAATGAACTCATTTAAGTCATCCTCATCGATTTCGCCATCACTGATATAATAGCATACAAGGTTATCATTTCTAAGTTCAACAACCACATTAGTGATTGATGGGGAATAATTTAAAACGACATTTTCAATCTCTCCAGGCTCAATCCTTAAACCTCTAAGCTTGATTTGCCTGTCGATTCTTCCTTTAACCACAAGTTCGCCGTCAAAAGTGAGATACCCCTGATCTCTAGTGTGAACCATTCTTTCATTTTCCCAACAATCTGAAAATGGATTTTCAACAAAGGTTTCATTAGTCTGTGTTTCATTATTGTGATATCCTAGAGCCAATTTTAAACCGGATGCGACAATTTCTCCGGGAACTCCAATTGGAACGGGCATATTGTTTTTATCTAAAATATAAACCCATGTATTTCCTGCAGGGTAACCCACAGGAATCTCATCTAATTGAGATGCTTTTTTAACATCCTGATAAGCCATTACTAAAGCTTCAGTAGAACCATAACAATTGATTAAATTTGTTTTACGGCTTAAAATTGTTGGTGTTGCTTCTTTTAATCTTTCACCGGCTATGATCATATTCTTTGTTTTAATTTCGGTTCGCTCCAATATGGTTGCACCTAGAACTGTAGGTAAAATTAAAGCATCAAGTGGAGTTACCTGTAAAAATTCGATTAATTCCGGAACATTCTCTTTCAAATGTTCGTTTAATATTATGCAATTAGCCCCTTTAATAAAAGAGGCGTATGATACGACTGAAAACGCAAATGTTAAGTTAACGTAACATGCAATGTCTGAACCTGAGGTTAAATATTTTGAAGAATACAATGCTTCAAGTAAAAAAGTGTAATGAGACACTTTTACTCCTTTAGGATTGCCTGTTGAGCCTGAAGTAAAGTATATTGCTGCTAAATCGCTAGCAACCACATTATTTGGAGATACTTCATCAGTGTCTAAATCCAAATCCTCTATGTATAAAATATTTTTGTCTTCAAATTGGGAAGTGAAATCAACACTTTTGGAAGATATGATATAATCCATCTCACTTTCTTCAATAATATAATCAATTCTGTCCTTTGGATATGTTAAATCAAGAGGAACAAAAACGGAACCGTTTCTTGTAATTCCCATACAAGAGACAATGTACATTGGAATTCTTGGAAGCAGAACACCAACGCATTCACCTTTTTCAACACCCAGATTATGCAATATGGCTGATAACGCATTAATATATCGATCAAATTCATCATAAGTTATATCAGTTATTGTATCGGAGACAGCTACCTGATTTGGCATTTTTAAAGCATTATCATGAATATAATTCATTATTGTTTCATTTTTATCGAAATCCAATCTGTCTGTTTTTGAAAATCTTTTTAACAACTCCATTTCATTATCCGAGACAATATTCAAATCTTTTAATGGAATGTCCGGATTTTCATCCATACGTTTAATTAAATCCTTAATATTGTCAATTAAAAATTCCATCTGAACTTGTGAAAAAATACTGTCATTATAAACGAATTTAACGGAATTTTCATCAAACAAACAGTTTAAAATAGATTTTTCATGAGGAACAAACTCAAAATTATTTTCTATGTTAAAAATAGAGTAAGCATGCAACAGTTCATTATCAAAAATATAATTTTCCTCTTGTAAATTATTTATCAATTCGTCGACTTCCGATAATAAATAATTGACTGAACTATTCTCATTATACTTGATTTTTAGAGGAATTTCTTTATTATTTCTGTAAATTTTAAAAACAATCCCTTCAGATTGATTTATTCTGGATAAATAAACAGACATTGCTGAAATAAAAAAGGATTCCTGAATTTTTTTTTCAAAATTTAAAATAATTTGATTGAATGTTGATTCATTAACATTAGGTATATTTGTTAAACAGTCATTATAGCCTTTTAAATTTTGCATAATACTCACCAGGGTTTTAAACAATAATTAATATTAGTATATATCACATGATATTTAATATCAACTAATTAGCCTTTTCATTATATTTTAAACAAAATATTTAAAATTAAAATATACTACATTAACGGTTATCACAAATATTATTGAACTTCCTGTCTTGGTGACAATGGGGATACGCAAACCAAAAAAAGTAGTCCCGAGCGGAGTCGAACCGCTGTCTTTGGGTCCAGGGCCCAAAAGGATTGCCGCTACCCTACGGGACTATGAGAATATTCAAATGTTTGAATAAAAGTATTTTAAGTAAATTCCTAATTAAATACTAATTCTCTAAATTAATATTAAATTAGTGAATTTATATATTTTTTGTTTTAAAAAAAAACAATGCGACAAAATCAGAATAACATTTAAATATCCGGCAAATTTTAGGGCAGCTTCCTCTGGAATTTGCATAGCACCGTTAACCAAATGTCCCTTAAATATTCAAAAGTTGAAATTATTTAAAAAATTTTAAATATTTTAAATAGTTATAATAGTAAATAACGAATTATATTTAATTTTTTGATAGAATATAATTCATACATTTAACATGGTGATTCAAATGGATATTAAAAAAGTAGTAGTAGCTGGCGGAGGAGTATTAGGCAGTCAGATTGCTTATCAATCTGCATTCTGCGGATTCGATGTGACAGTTTGGTTAAGAAGTGAAGGTTCAATTGAAAGAGCCAAACCTAAATTTGAAAGATTATTGAACATCTATTTAGGCACACTTGAACAAATGAAAACCGATAAAACCGCATACTGTAGAGGATTTAGCAAAAAAACTGACCTAAGCAATGAAGAGATAGACTCTTTAAAAGAGCAAGCTCAAAAAGCATTTGACAGTCTGACATTAACTACAAGTTATGAAGAGGCAGCAGAGGATGCCGACCTTGTAATTGAAGCAATTGCAGAAGATCCTAATCAGAAAATCCCATTTTATGAGGAGCTGGCAAAGTATCTTCCGGAAAAAACAATTGTTGTGACAAACTCATCCACATTGCTTCCAAGCCAATTTGCAGAACACACAGGAAGGCCTGAGAAGTATCTTGCATTCCACTTTGCAAATAACATATGGGCTCAAAACACTGCAGAAGTCATGCCTCATCCTGGAACTGAACAGGAATACTTTGATGCTATTGTCCAGTTTGCAGAAGACATCAACATGGTTCCAATTAAAGTCCTGAAAGAACAGCCTGGATACGTACTTAATTCATTGCTCGTTCCGTTCCTATCCGCAGGACAAGCATTATGGGCCGAGGAAGTTGCAGAACCCGAAACAATTGATTTGACCTGGAGACTTGCTACCGGTTCACCAAATGGACCATTCCAAATTTTAGACATTGTAGGTCTCGTAACTGCATATAACATTATTATTATGGATCCTAGGTCCAAAGACCCTGAGACCACCCAAGGCAAAATTGCCCTAAAGCTTAAGGAAAAAATAGATGCCGGCGAAACCGGTATCAATGCAGGTAAAGGGTTCTACGAATATAAATGATTATATCATTTATTTTTTTTTTCTTTTTTTATTTAATCCCATTACAAAAAATATAAATAATTTTTTTAACTGAAATTTGTTTAAGAAGAGTACTTTGAGAAGTGTGTAATATGGCCAATTTTTGTACTAACTGTGGAGCTAAAATAGGAAAAGATGATAACTTTTGCACTAGCTGCGGAACAAAATTAAAAAATGAGGGTAACTTTTGCATAAACTGTGGAGCAAGAATAGGAAAAGAGGATAAATTTTGCACTAAGTGTGGAGCAAAAATAGACATGCCTGACCTAAAACAGAAAAAACCTTTATTACAATCAGTTCAAGAGGCTCTGGAAAAAAATAGGGAAAGAATAGCTAAAGAAAAAGAAGCAGAAGAAAGGAAAATATTGAAAACAATCGATGAGATATTCGAATCAGATGAAATCAAATCGGAAATAAGAAAAAACAATGTTCGCCAAAAACATGTACTTCTCATTAAAGACCGTCTAAAATATAAGCTGGTCCATGAAAGAGAAAAAATGAGTGATGAAGAAATTAAATACTTCATAAAAACAGAATTGGAAAACGTGAACAAAAAACAGGAAACAGTTATAATCCCAAAAGAAAAAGAAATGAACCGCAAAAAAACAGAAAAGACCAAAACAGTTCGTGGAGGCCATTGTGACTTTAAATGCAGACATTGCTATGAAGAATTTTTAGATAGCGGAGGCGGAATAGTTGGGGATTTCGATAGTGAAGGGTATACTGAATATTATTGTCATTTAGGACATTCATTATCCTTTGGAAGTTTTTGTGAAGATTATGAATGATTTTTCTAAATCTGATAACTTTCTCTTTTGTCTGTAAAATATTCATTATCATCGAAACTCTAAGAGTTTCAATTTAGAATCATATCTGAATCAAAAAAAGGGTAGATAAAAATGAAACTTGAAAATTACCAATACAAAACAAGTGACAACAGCATTATCAACTATTACGAAGCTGACAGCGGCAATCCCATACTCCTGATAATACATGCTCAAAGTACAAACTCAAGCAGCTATTCCGATGTTATCAAGGAATTGTCCAAAAAATTCCATTTAATTCTAATCGATTGCTATGGACATGGAAAAAGCTCCCACAACAAGGAAAAGTACAATATTATCAGTCAGGGCGATGATTTAATTGAATTTATTCAAAATAAGACTGATGAAAAAATATCCATATTGGGACATTCCTCCGGAGGCCTCATTGCCTGCTATATCGCTTCAAAATCCGACCTTTGCGATAATCTGATACTGGAAGACCCTCCACTTTTTTCAAGCGCAGGAGAAAGAAGGTTCGATTATTACAACTACAATGACCTTTCAACGGTTTGTCACAATTTCATCAATCAAGATGAAGAGGAGGATTTTGTCTACTATTACTTCATGAATCAATACATGTGGAATTTCTTTCCTGAAAATTCAAGGGAAAAAATCAGAAGCAAATCTGGAGAATCTGCACTGAAATACCGGAACAAACATCCAGACAAACCACTGAAAGTCAGATTCTGGCCCAAAAAATTCCTAGAGGCATTCAACGGAATGGAGCAATATGACCCTTACTTCGGAGAGAACTTTTACAACGACACATTCAACTGCAATATCAATTACAGCAAACTGCTTTCAGAAATTAACTGCAAAACATTATTCATGAAGGCAAATACCAAAATTGGAGATGAGGGCATTATTATGGGTGCCCTGAGCGATGAAGACCTTCAACAGGTAACGGACCTGATCAAAAATATTAGGGTGGAATATTTCGACTGCGGGCATGGAATCCATAATGAAAAGAAAAAAGACTTTGTAAAAAGCGTGATTGGAACATTAAAATGATTAAGATTTAACTCAATTTGTTAAAATATCAAGTCATATATATTAATGAGTGTTTTAGGACAAAATATAATCTTATACAACAAGCTGTTAGTTCAATAAACATTACTCACATTTTCCTAATATTTAATCTATAATGTGCAAGAATATCCCCATTTCATTAAATAATTTTGTTTATTATAGGAAAAGTTTTAATATGTAATTATGAATATACTTATATAACGGAGGTGAAAAATATGGCAATTCCTAAAGCTCCTGTAAAAAGGACTATTCAAGAAGCTGGTGCTGAAAGAGTAAGTGCTGATGCAGTAGATGCATTAACTGAACACATCGAAGAATACATGGAAGAACTCTCCAAAAGAGCAATTGTTTATGCAAAATATGCAAAAAGAAAAACTGTAAAAGCAGAAGACATTGCTTTAGCTATTGACAGTTCAGCACCTATTGAAGCTCCTGAAGATGAAAAACACGATATGTTTAGCATGATCAAAAACGTATTTGAAGGTGCATCAGAAGGAAAAGGCTTCGAAGAAATCATGGGCTCATTCATGAAAATGAACAAATGAGATTAACATATTATTGCAAGTTTCTTGCAAACTTTTTTTTATTTTTTTTATCTGAATAACAATATTTGCACAATTTCATCATCCGTTTGCATTTAAAAAAATAATGTAATAAATTTTTTCCATCATTGGATAAATATTCCTTCGCATAATTATAAATAATCCATTAAATAAATGTTAAATTATACAATATTTTTAAAAGAAATACCTTATCCGACTATAAAATAAAAGTAACGAAGATGAAAAAATGAACGAAACTTCCCAATGGAATTCAACATTAACATTTATATTGGCCATGATAGGCCTGACTATCGGAATAGGTAATATCTGGCGGTTCAGTTACGTGCTGTATTCCAATGGAGGAGGCTCCTTTTTCATACCTTATGTTATTGCAATCTTAGTCATGGGAGTTCCTTTTTTAATTCTTGAATACGGGTTGGGATTCAGTTTCAAGAAAAGTTTTTCCAATCTGATGCACAGCATTCGCCCGGGATTCGAGATCATAGCTTGGATGCTGGTCCTGTTGGTGTTCATCGTTGTAATCTACTATATGGTCATAATAGGTTGGGACCTGGCATATCTGCTAAACAGTTTCAATTTCGGATGGGGAAACGACCCTGCGTCATTCTTTACAAACTATGTGGGAGGAAGTTCAAACCTATCATCATCCACAAAGATAATAGTGCCTACATTGATCTGTACATTAATATTATGGACAGTATTTTGGGCAATATCCATTAAAGACGTGGATAAAGGAATCGGTAAATTATCCACCATTTTAATTCCATTACTGTTCACAATCATGGTCTTTATTTTTATTTATGCATTTACCCTTCCGGGATTCCATTATGGAATAAGCATACTGCTCACACCTGATTGGTCTGCGCTTTATGATGTGCATGTCTGGCTTGCGGCGTTCGGGCAGACCATATTTTCCTTAAGCATAGGCCAGGCCATGGTATATACATATGCAAGCTATCTGCCTAAAAATTCTAAATTGACTGATGAAGTGTTGATTGTTGTCATTATAAACTCATTATATGAGATTTTCATAGCCTTTGGGGTATTTTCAATACTCGGATATATGTCAATGACCTCTTCAATACCAATACAGAATCTGATTAGCGAAGGAACCGGATTAATATTCATCATATTCCCACAGATATTCAATACAATGGGAGTAATGGGACATGTCATTGCTCCGTTACTGTTCATATCAATATTATTTGCAGGATTTACCTCTGCATTTGCACTATTTGAACCATTGCTTTCATCTTTGTGCAATAAATTCGGATGGAGCAGAAAAAAAGGAGTTACAATCCTTACGATTGTTGCATGTATCGGTACAGTTATCTTTTCAACAGGCTCCAGCAGTTATCTGGTAGGAGTCGTGGACAGGTTTGTAAACAATTTCGGAATACTGATTCTTATAGGCATTCAGGCAATAATATTTGGATGGTTCTATGGAGTCGAAAAGGTCATTCCGGTATTGAATGAATTCTCAACATTTAAGGTCGGAAAAACATGGGCGTTTACACTAAAATATTTATTGCCTATCCTTTTAATTGTTATCTGGGCATTTGGAATTGCAGATTTATTCCTTGATGAAAGTTCATTCGAAATGATCATATATGCAATTATCACAATTATTGTTGTCGGACTTTCTGCGGCATTTACAAAATTGAATCCTAAAAAATCATGATTTCGAATTAATAAGAAAATCATCCTGTTTTATATCATATGTTTCCAATGAGAAACGGTTAATAAAATCAATTAATGATTTCATTCCTTTTATTTTATGCAAGCGCAATTGCATTAACATTGACCTTATTAGAAAATGAATTAAATGTTAAACCGGAGATACCAAATTATTGTTTGACCACATTTAATGTGAAATTAAAATACTCAAGTCCATCATACATATTTTCTGAAAACATATGCAAGAAGTGATCCCGCAAAATTCTGCCAAACGGAATAGAGAGCACCGGGAACTGTTGCCTGGGACAGACTCGGAAAGTGAGTCTTTGCAAGACCTGTAGACAATCCTGAATTTTGAAAAGCCAACTCAATTGCCACTGTTATTATCTGCTTTTTACCCATTCCCGCCAGATAGCCGACTCCAAATCCAAGTATCATTGCAATGAAATATTGCAGAATTATGACAAGAATTATTATTGCTGAAGATGTCAGGATAGCTTGTTTATTGGCACCTATTACTCCTGCAACAATCAGACATACCACAATTGAGGATATGGCAGGCAGATAATCCTTTAATTTTTCACAGAAATCAGGGAACTTGTAGTTTAATATCAAACCTAAAACAATAGGAATAATCACGATTTCAAGGATGGAAATGAACATGTCGACCGGACTGAAATGAATTTGGTTCCCTATTAAAATCAATGTGATTATTGGAGTCAAAACCGGCGAAATCACTGTTGATACAGCAGTTAGGGAAACTGACAATGCCACATCCCCCTTTGAAAGGAATGTAATTACATCAGATGCAGTTCCTCCAGGCACAGTTCCGACCAGAACGAGACCGACTGTAAGAGCGTCATTTAAAGAAAAGACCCTTGCAAGGGCAAAAGCGATAAGGGGCATTATGACATATTGTGCTGAAATACCGACCCCGATTTCCTTTGGATTTTTAAATACATTGGCAAAGTCATTGGCCTTCAACGTGGTTCCCATTGTAAAAAGGACAATACTTAAAAGCAAGTTCAACATGTTTATGCCATTATACTCACCCAGTACCCATTGAAAAGAGTTAGGATAAACTAAAGAAACCGCAACGGCAAGCAAAATAATTATGAAAAAATATTTTTCAATGAACTTAAAAATCCTTTTCATGATTAATCATTGATTTTTATAATTTAAAAAAATTATCATTAATCTCAAGGATTAATTCGGAACTACCGATACATTTCCTTCAAATGTGCATCCCTGATACTTGTCATGGCCTGCAAATGTAAAGTCCCCATAGTAATTGTCCTTTCCTGCATCAGGCAGATATTGGGCATTATCTATTGTGAATTCACCATTTTCATCCGTGGTGACATCTACAATGGTTCCCATTTCATGACCGGGCTTGTGGAATGTTATTGTCTGGTTAGCCACACCATATCCGTAAGCGTCAACCAGCATTCCTGAAAATGAGCCGTTCTCAGCAACTTCAGTCTCGTTTATCATTATGAAAGTTGCCACATCATTGTTGAACTGGAACCAGAACACTCCGATGCAGATTACGAAGGCAACCAACAATATTATCAAATAATAGCTTTGCTTTTCCATTTAAACACCTTGATAGTATATTGGAAAAACGATAAAATAAAGTTTACTTAAACTTTGACTGGACCTTTTCGCTTTCAAGTTCCCTGATTGCACCACGTGCAACCCATTTGCTTACCTTATTGTCCATTTCCAGTATTTCATAAGCAAGGTTCAAGGCTTTTCTGTTGTTTTCCAAGTCAATCTTTCCGATTTGCCTTATCGCCCAGTTGACCGATTTCTTAACGAAATTTCGGTTGTCCTTAGAGCCTTCCTTTAGAATATCAAAATACATTTCAAAATCGGATTCATTTTCATGAACTGCCAAAACAGCTACCAGGCTGAATGCTGTCCTTTTGACAAATTCCTCATCCGAATCACACCAGATGAAAATGTTTTCACGAGCTTCGGGGATGAATCTTAACAGGTTAATGCATGCCTGGTCAACCAAATCCCATGAATAGAATGTATTGACCCAATCATCCAATTGCTCGGAATCGACCTTTTCGCTCTCCTCCACTAATGTTGCCAAGAGGTAAGTCTCATGATATCCATGATTCCAAAGTTTCAATGCCAAATCATGGTTTTTACCACACTGCTTTGCGACTTTTCTAATCTGAGGAAGCCTCAACCCATAACTCCTGACATAGTGAATGCCGAACTTTTTCATGTTTTCGGCAAAATCAACATCTGACAATCTTTCAAATTCCTGAATGATTTGATCAAATTCCATTTTAATCGTTTAAAATAGCTTCACGGACCTTATCGACTGCAATCTCTTTTTTGGCAGGATATGCTGCAATCTTTACCTTGAGATGAATTGCATCGCCCTTATCCAAAATGGTCCAGATTTCATCCAGAGCGTCTTCCTTATCGAATCTTAAAAACCAGTTACCCTTTTCATCGATTTTGCGCTCTAAATCATCATTCAGTTTATCCAAATCTGTCCACTCAAGAAGAGTGTTAAAAAAAGTCTTTGTGTATCTCTTTTTGGATACAACACCGGATAAGATTATAATCTTATCTTCAAGTAATCCCTCAGCTTCTTCGGCTTCGATTTCGGCTTCAGGCAAAATGTTTAAAATAGCTTGAGAAATCTCGTCAACGCTTTCATCTTCATAAACGAAAGCCCTGAATTTAATATTATGAATCATTAAAATCAAAAAAATAAAAAAGGATTGAAGAAAAATTAGATTTTTCTTCTTCTGGCTTGTTCAGAGCCTTTTCCTTTAGATTTGATTCCACGTCCTTTGTTACCAGCACTGGTTAAGCCTCTGAGAGCTCTGTTAGTGTGTTTTTTGGAACAGATCCAATTGATTTTTTTATCGTTAACGATAGAAGGACTTTGTGGATCTACTAAAATTACTTCATAATATTTATGTTTTCCTGTAGACCATACCCAGTAGGAGTTCAATACTTCTAAGTTAGGGTATTTTTTAGCTACACGTTCTTCAGCAATTCTTTGAATGGATTTTGCTTGGGTAATTTTGTTTACACCCATTCTTTTAGGTTTACGACCATTGAAACGACGAGTTTTCCTTCTTCCACCACGTCTTACTCTGGTTCTTACTACAATGAAACCTTTTTTAGCTCTGTAACCTAAACTTCTAGCTCTGTCGAGTCTGGTAGGTCTGTCAATTCTTTGAACTGCTTTTTGTTTGCTCCATTTTGGAGCTCTTTGCCACATGAGTTCACGTACGTAGGACTCATCTGGGTTTTTCCATGCGTCTCTAATATATTTATACATAAATAACACCTTTTTGTTCAGCCACGAAGGCCACATCCATATGGGAACTTATCCCAAAAAAAGTAATTATCACTGCTAAAAAATAACAGTAATCAAATATTTGTTTTATGTATTTATAAATGTATCGTAAAAATAGGTTATTCAAAGAGAAAATATTAAAAAATTTTTAAAAAAGAGAGGTGGAAGCAGGATCGGAAATCCTGCCTGTAACTTATAATTCTAGTTTCTTTTGAAAAATGATAAACCGCCTATGATTGCAGTGACTGCAAATAATGCTAGAATTGGATTACCTGTTTCTAACATTGTGTGGGAGGAAGTTGCATCAGCAGTCATGTTGTCTGCTACAACAGTATCGTTTACTGGTTCTCCTGCAGCAGCGTTTTCTAAAGTTTCGTTGTATTGGCTGCCAGCATAACCGCCTTGTTCATCTACATCATATTGGCTGCCAGCATAACCGCCTTGTTCATCTACATCATATTGGCTACCTGCATATCCGCCTTGTTCATCTTCATTGTATTGGCTACCAGAGTATCCACCTTGATCGTCATCACTGTATTGGCTACCAGAGTATCCACCTTGATCGTCATCACTGTATTGGCTACCTGCCCAATCTCCACTTTCATCAGAATAGCCTAATCCATCATATCCTCCATCACTGTATGCATCAGCTGCACATACTGCACCAGCAGATGCAATTACACAAAATATTGCAAGTAAAGTTAATAATAATTTTTTTGAAATATCCATAATATCACCCATTAATAATTTTATAGGTGCAGTGTTAATCACATTAACACTTATTGGCACAAGTAATTGTATGAATAAGACCATATATAAAGGTTTTCGAATGCAAGTGCTTACTTACATCTTAAAATTAATAAAAAAAGAATTAAAATACTTATTTTATGGAATAAAGAAATTTAAAATAAAATAAGATAAAAATAAGAAAGAATTAAAAAAAAAGTTAAAGATTAAAAAAAATAAAAAAAATAATAAGAATAAAAATACTAAGTTATTCTTCAATTATTTCGTAGTAAGACCCTTCAGCGCAGGATTTGCAAACAGGTTTTCCTCCAATCAGTTTATGTCTGCCATCAGAGACCTTTTCACCACAAACTGAACAGAAAGCTGTGGTATAAGGTTTTCCCGGAAGATCACCCGGACCCAATTCGATTTTTACCTTTTCGACCTTGAATAACTCTTCGGGAGGGGTTTTTCTGAAACGTTCAATCATTTCATCCTTGCTTTCATCCCTCTTGTATTTCTTGTTTGCATCTGCATCTGCGATTCTTAAAGCTTCACCGGTGCCCTGATTGTAGAATGTTGCTGCAAATTTGCCATAATACATTTGTTTCAATGTTCTTTTGCCCATTGAACATCCTGTAACTGACTGCACCGCATCAGACATGCATCGGTCAATTTCCAAGAATACGATTAAATTTTTATGCCTTTCATTTAATGGTATTCCAAGCAGCTCCAGCCCGTACATTGCAAGTTTGGTTCCGATAGCGATTCCTCCACAGAGATGGCCATGGAAATCAACTGCTTTTGCCAATTGCTCTTCATAATCTTTTTGATTCATAATATTACCTGAAAAATCTATAGTAGCTTTAGCATTGCCCGCTCGAACTTATCGGTGATTACTTCCCAATCATTTGATTTTACATATTCCCTGGCATTGCTTGCGATTTCATCATACCTGTCTTCACTTAAGATTTTTTGAACGGTTTCCAAAACCTCCGGCGCCTCCTGAATATATTCGATGCCGTTACCATATCCGAATTCCTTGGAAAGGCCTGGAAGCTCGGATGCTATCACCACTTTCTTCATTGCAAGATATTCATAAATCTTAATCGGCACAATGTCCTGCATTATCGGCTCATCGATATGTGCCGGAAGCAGGCAGAAATCTGCTGAAGCTAGAAACTCAGGAATCTTTTCAAACGGTTGTTTTCCTGTTAAAATAAGCTGGTCTGCCATGTCATACTCATCACGGATTTCACACATCTCATCAAATGCGTCTCCATCTCCTACGACCAGAATCTTATAATTAGGATATTTGTCCTTATTTTCACCCAATGCACGCGCAAGTTCCTTCATGCCGGCAAATTCATAAATCCAACCCATGAAGAACAGGACAATATCATCTTCCTTAATTCCATATTCTGCCCGGATTGCAGAATCGTCCAAATCAGGGTCATAGCTGTTCAAATCAATTCCTGCATCAATCAGTATTGTTGAATCCGGTTTTGCGCCCACAGTATATGCAAATTCAGACAGTTTCTTATTGATTGTAATTACCAAATCCGCATTGCGGATAGTCTTTTCTGTGAATTTCTGCCCCATCTTTTGAAATGCCTTTTCCGGAATCAATGCATAAATCACATCGATAAAGTAGTAGACAAATGGGATGTTATGTTTTTTTGCAAGCTTTGATGCATTATAGGAGTTCAGTATACCTAATGCAAGGATTATATCCGGTTGAAATTCCTCAATCTGATGTTCAATTTCATGCTTATGCGTAAAAAACAAGGAAGCGTAATTCAATCCTTTTATTTTGATAAATCCTGGCCTGATAACTTCAATATGGGTATCGTCCTTGATTTTGGAAACGTTTTCATGCACTTCCTTGTGATAGATTAAACCGCTATCATCATCATTCGGCCAATCTATCGGATAATCAATAACCTTTATTTGATGGCCCCTTTCTGCCATCCTCTCCATTAGATGGTGCTGTTGGTGAGGGTTTCTCTCCAGCCAATCAGACTCCTGTACAACTAATATTCTCATGAAGTAATATTTATTATTGGATAGTTATATAAATTTCTTTATGAAAATGCCAGAAACTCTAGATTCAAAATTGCTGGCTCCATGCGGAATCAACTGCATCAGCTGTGAAAGATATCAGAATCCCTGTGGAGGTTGCCTGATAAGTGATGACGGCAAAAACAAGGCCAGTCTGAAGTGCAAGATTAAAACTTGTTTTGATAAAAAGAACTTCAGTTACTGTGGGCGCTGCAGCGAGTTTCCATGCCCACTTCTCAAAAAACACTCGAAGAAGTATGTCAAAAGGCACAACCTTGACACATTAAGTTCGGCAAAAAGAATCAAAACCACCGGAATTGGCCGCATGATGGCAGAAGACCGTGAAAGATGGCTGTGTCCCGAATGTGGAGGGATTGTTAAATTCCAGACTGGAACCTGCTCAGAGTGCGGATTTCAAATTGACTAAATCAAATCTATGATTGATTATTTCAATAGTTTTTATTATGTCTATTGATTTAATTGATGTTTTGATTTATTAAACAATACTTGTTTTAAAAAAATAGAATGTGAGAATTGGATAATCTATATGAAAATATAAAAAAAGGAAGCAAATAGCATAGCCATT
>NZ_SUTK01000084.1 GCF_015062905.1 Methanobrevibacter thaueri | reverse complement strand
AATGTTTGGCTTATGGAATGTCCACACTGCGGATATGTTGCAGCAAGGCTTGACAATGAACTCAAGACATCACCTGATTTTCTTAAAAGTGAGGAATATCTAACCTGCGAAGGAAATGACTTCAAGTCCGACTTGTCCAAAAGATTCTATAGGCGTTATCTCATATCAAAGGCTGAAAATGACCATAATTCTGAATTTTATTCTCTTCTTCATTGCGCCTGGGCATGTGACGATACCGATGATGGGCTTGCAGTTGAAATGAGAAAACTGGCAGTGGATTTGGTTGACAAGGTTGACGACGAAAATGAAAACCTGAAACTAATAAAGGCTGATTTGCTTAGAAGATCACTGCAGTTCGAAAGGCTGATTGAAGAATATTCAGATTTCACAAGCAATGATAAGCTTTCATATTCCATCATAAGGTTCCAGCTTGGGCTTGCAGCAATGGAGGACAGCGACTGTTATACAATACAGGAAGTCGTTAACGAATTCGATCCCACCGAATAATTAAAAAAATAGTCTGAAGTTAATGGCCACCATATGACTGCATTACGGCCATCATTTTCTTTTTCTCGGAGTAGGAAGCTCATCATACATTTTCTCAAAAAGTTCCTTTAGAAATGCCTTATTTTCCAAATCATCAACCAGAACCATTTCCTTTGCACCATCATATGGAAGTTCCATACTGGCATCAGACATCATTGACATCGCCGATTTCACAGGCTTGACAAGAAATCTGTCATCATAAATTCCGCCAACAATCTTTGCGCGATAATATATGATGTACTCACCCATCATTGCCCTATATGATATCTCATCCAAATCAGATAACTGCTCCAGCACGTATTCCAGATATTGTTTGCTTGACGGCATTTAAACACCTCATTAAAAAAAATAAGATGTAGATGAAAAAAAATCACCTACCCAATAAATTAATTTTACAGCTAGAAGAATTATAGATTGAATCACCTTTAAATTCAAATAATATATATCCAAATGCTGAATTGCGGTACACCGAACCAGGAGCAATTGACAAATAAGTATCTTCATTGGACATTATAGTGCCATTATACTCAACCGTATCACTTCCCCAGTTTATGCGGTAATAGCAACTGTAGTCAACTTCCTTGTTTATATATTTGCCTGATTCATCCATCAAAATGACTTCAACATCAGCAGCATTGAAATCACCAAAATCATTGAAGTAATAATTACCAACTATAACAGCCAATGTTGTATTAATTTTTTTATTTGAAATGGATATTTGGCTACTTGCTTTTGATGCCTTGTAGTTGGCGGATGCCTTTACACTGACAATCACCTTATGGTTGGCATTGCTTAGTGACTTTGTACTGATGCTTACTTGTCCGTTAGCATTTGTCTTAAGGTTATAATTTTTAGATTGAGATCCTGCGTATACGTTAACTAAAACTTTAACGTTTTTCATTGCAGCCCCAGATTCCTTGTTTTTGACTGTGACCTTGAATGTTCCTGCCATATTGTATCTGTTGTTGACCGTAGGCGCATATATCTTCAAGGTAGCCTTGACTATTTTAATGGAACTTGTTTTGGAAGATGCAGAAACATATTTTGTATCCCCATTCTCAACAATAACCTTATGTGTACCTATGCTTAACTTTGAAGCTGAGTATTTTGCAATGCCCTTTGAGTTGGTATTGGCGCTTACTGTCTTAAATTTTTTACCTGTGAAAATTTTCAGTTTCAATTTTACACCAGACATTGCCTTTTTGGTTTTTGTGTTAATTACCTTAGTTTGGAAGTATTTTCCGGAAGAGTAGCTGGTGGATAACTTAGTAGGTGTCAATTTAGCCTGTGCCTTATTAATTTTAATGTTTTTAAGAGTAACTGCATCTGCAGAAATATCATCATCCAATAATGTAGCCTTAACACTATATGTACCTGGAGCATAAGGAATATTATAGGTTGCAACTCCTTTGGAGTTGGTTCTCACAAACGCTGTTTTTCCGTTTGAAAATTTTAAATTAACCCCCATATTTGGAATGACAGTTTTATCGGAATATAAAACTTTTATGTTTAAAACTGAACTTTTATAATAGTTTCCAGATACTGAAAGTTTCACTGTAGCTTTTTCATCATATTTCAATCCTGAAAGTATTATTCCATCAGAACATTCAATATTTCTTCCATAGTAAGGAGCAGTGTTTTTCCTGAAACTTGATTTAGATATTGTTCCTTTCTCACTGCCCCAAGAAATTGCTCCACCCCCACCACTAGAAGTTGCAGAATTACCTATGAAGTTACAATCGGTCAAAATCCCATTTTCACCAAACCAACAGACAGCTCCACCAAATTTAGCCGTATTTTCTGTGAAATCACAATCAAAAACAGAACCGTTTAATCCCTGCCAGTCAATAGCTCCCCCATTATCTGCCTTATTTTTCATGAAATTACAATTTGTTATTTTTGCTTCAGGAATTGATGAGACAAAAACAGCCCCACCAAATTTCGCAGAATTACTTTTGAAAGTGCTGTCTTTTATGGTGTTGTTGATTCCACCCATATATACTGCACCGCCATCAGAGGTTGCTGAATTGCTTATGAAAGTACAGTTGATTAGAATACCGTTATTTCCAAGCCATCTAATTGCACCCCCGTCTTCGTCTGAAAATCCATTCTTGAAGACAATGTTTTTGATTACAACATCATTTGCGGAAACTTGAATTATGCTACATTTTTTATCACCATCCAATATATGGCCATTACCGTCAAGGATTATGGAATGATATATCCCAATATGACTCCCATAACTTTTATAGTCCTGATCAAGTTCAATTGTATCTCCAGAATCAGATTCCTGAATCAAATCATTTAGATTATAAAGATCATCGTCTTCAACATCCATTTCAAGAGATTCATTATCAATATTGTTTGACATTAAATTATCATCAGTTAGATTGTCGCTGGCACTTGCCATAGAAATGGAAAAAATTCCCACCAACAATATCAATAGCATTACCATTGAATACCTTTTCTTCAACATTATTTATCACATCCAATAATATATTCATTTGTAATATTTGTAAAAAATCCATAATAAGTTATGTAAAGAAATTGCTTTAATTAATAAATCATTATTAAAATTAATAGTGCACGTCATCATCAAAAAGTTTTGATTTTCATTTGAAAGTGTCTTTTTGCATTTAAAATGGTAATATAATTGCAGAAGAATCAAAAGAATTATGCTGAGGTTATTAACATATTCACCAAATAAAAAACAGCATAATCCTTGCTGGTTTCAGTATATTTAATCATTACAACTTTCCTCCAATGCTTTTTTTGTAAATCGAATAGCGCCCGCACTATGGATGCGAACAATTCTGTTTTCATCATTTTGTGCTATCCATTCCAGTTTTTCAAGGTAGGGTATTACATAATCAGGTTTTTGTTTTCCAATCACCCGGAACATTTCAGGTGCTTCTATCCTAACTTTCTGTCCTGAATCAAAAATCATGTCATAAAAAATATCTAATTTTTCACAAAATAGGTCCGGAGCGGTTGAAGCTATGTTTTCACAGGCCCAGACAAATGAATGTCTAACATTTTCGGACTCGTCCAATCTCATGTCCATCAGTTTGTCTAAATGAGGAATTATCAGATTCTTATCTGCCCTTCCTATTCTTCCAATCGCATTGACTGACCTTTCCCTCAATTTTGAATCATCATTGTCCATGTAACTGACAATGTCTTCAACATATCCTTCAATTTCTTTGGGATGTCTCAGCCCCATCTCTCCTAAAAGCCATAACGCCTTTGCCTTGACGGCATTTGAATAAGCATTATTCAGTTTATCTGCGACACAATCAATATTTACCTTCCAACTCTGCCGGTCCTTTGTCAAATCTCGCAATTCTTTTAGAATAACCTTATCATCCATATTTAATTATTTTAAGTTAATCACTTTAAATGTATCTATGTTAATTTGGAGAATATGAGTAAGAATTTCTTAAAAAAAAGAGTGACATGATACGACATTGCCAAAATTAAAAAAAAATAAGA